>JBFHEL010000055.1:0-15979 GCA_041584155.1 Saccharicrinis sp. | reverse complement strand
CAGTATTTATCTTATTGTGAAAGAGGTATTGTTTGTTTAGTTTCAAAAAAAATCATTGTCAACTGTTTGCATTTAGAAGCTGTTCTCTAAATTCTCTTGGAGTATGGCCAAATTGTGTTTTAAAAAGTTTTGAAAAATGCGAATGGGTGTTGAATCCTGTCTGGGCCATTACATCCGACACCCTTACTGTTGGATTTTTTTCAAATATCAATTTAGCCTTTTTAAGTCTGTACTGTGTAATAAAGTGGCCTACTGATTCTCCGGTTAGTGCTTTTATTTTACGGTTAAATTGCATATAGCTATAGGCTAATTCTTGAGCCACATCCTCAACTTTTAGTTCTGAGTTGGAGATGTTTATATCAATAAATGCCACAAATTTCTTCAGCAACTTATCATCGTGAGAAGTGGTTTCAACGTTATCGGATACAAGAGCATATTTTTCTTTATATGATTCTTGTAGTTTTTTTCGTGAATCAAGTAGGTTATTTATTTGGGCCATTAAATAATCTGCCCGGAATGGTTTTGTAATATAGGCATCTGCACCCGTCGATATTCCTTCTATCTGTTCATCTAAGGTGTCTTTTGCAGTAAGCATAATAAAAGGGATATGACAAGTTTTTGAATCTTCTTTTATCCGTTTGCATAACTCATTCCCATTCATCTTAGGCATCATTACATCACTGATAATGATATCAGGAATATGTTTTTTAGCCGATTCGTAACCCTCATCTCCATTAATGGCATTAAGGATATGAAAATTATTTTGAAAAATATCGCTGATAAATCCAAGCATATCCAAATTGTCTTCTACCACAAGAATAGTTTGTTGTTTATCATCATACTTCTCCGGTTCTTTGTTGTGTAATTGTTGAACCGTATTATTTTTTTTCTCGGCAATAGTTGCTAAATGGGTGTTATTTAGAGGAAGAGTAAAAACAAACTCGGCATTTTCTCCATATTTTCCAATTTCTTTAATCGTTCCATTGTGCAACTCAATAAAATCCTTAGTCATAGAGAGTCCTATTCCTGCTCCGGATGATTGATGATTAAGTTGATAAAAGCGGTTAAATATTTGTTGTTTTTCTGCAGGAGGCACACCCTCTCCATCATTGACGATACTAAATATAAAGGCATCTGTATTTTCGTTTATTGTGGTTTTTATCACAACTCTACCTCCTTTAGTGGCGTATTTGCATACATTTGAAATTAAATTAAATAGAACCTTTTCTATTTTGTCATAATCAAACCATAAATCTATTTTTTTAGGTTGGTTAATAAAATTCACCTTTAATCCTGCCTCCTGAAACCCATATTCGCATGCGGCTAATACATCTTGAACCAATTCATTAATATTGGTCCTTTGCAGATTAGCCTTTATTTTATTCTGTTCTAATTTTCTGAAATCCAGTATCTGGTTAATTAGACGCTGTAAGCGGAGTGCATTTCTTAAGACTAATGATAAGGTTTTTGAGTCTTTATTTTTGTTTTTAGCCTCCACTAACATTCCTTCCACAGGCCCTATTATTAGTGATAACGGCGTTTTTAGCTCGTGTGAAATATTCGTAAAAAAGAGTTGTTTCATCTCAAACAGCTCTTTGTCCTGTTGTTTTGCTAAACTTTCTAATTTTAATGATTGTTTAAGTTGTGAGAGGTTATTGAGATATCGGTATACCATAAATAATAAGCCACAAAAGACTAAGCAAAATAGTATTCGGGCTAACCATGTGGCATACCAGGGAGGCAAAATCCGAATGTGTAATTCTCTGGTTCCTTGACTTTCAACTTTATCTGAGTTCAGCGCTTTTAATTGGAAGGTATAATTTCCATGATGTAATCTGGGGTAGTGCACATAGTTTTGGGCAGCAGAGGTGGTTAACCAATTGTCATCCACTCCTTTTAGTTTATATTTAAAGGAATTGTTTTCCGGAGAAGAATAATGCATTGCCGAGAACTCAATGGTAAAGTTGTTGCAATTATGAGGTATGATTATTTTATCTAATGATGCTAATGCATTAGGTAGTATCACCTGTCCATACATTTCTTCCCCAATTCTTACGGGCTTATTTAAAACCTTTAATCCGGTTAAGGCTACTTTAGGAGGAGTTTTATTAATCGATATCTTATCGGGATAAAACGCGACAATCCCATTGTTCCCGGCAAATAATAATTGTCCGTCCTTTGTTTTTGCCCCACCTTTTATGTTAAACTTACATGCTCCATCAGGTAAAGGATTGGCATATTGAATGTATGAATTATTTTGAGTATCGTATTTTATAATTCCATTTTCAGATGCAATCCATAAGTTATTTGTGCTGTCAGCCTGAATTTCGAAAATAGAGCTGACAGGAAGATTGATGTGGTTTGTTCTGTTTTGAAAACCAACGATATCATCCTTTTTAAAAACAATTTTATTTAGTCCTCCATTATAGGTGCCCAGCCATATTTGGTTATTGGCATCCTTACATACCGAAGTAATCCTAGAGTGACTTAACGACCTATGGTTATCAGGCTCATTAAAATAATGTTCCAGAAATATGGTGTCCTTACTTTCTGTTGTGGTAAAGAGTCCGTTATTCATAGCTATGAATGTTCCTAAACTGTCAAGGCATAGAATTTGATTTACACGGTCATCTAATGATGCTCCATTGATTGTTTTGATTGGTACCGGAGTACAATTACCCGTTAATAGATTTTTGATATCATTTTTGTAGTCAATACAAAATAACTTGTTTGCACTTCCAATCCAGAGTCTGTTTTGACCATCAACTTCAAAGTTGAAAATTGAATGATTCCCAATGATGTTTTGTAAATTGCTATTGGTGGGTAATATAGTGAGCTGTTCAGTATTTAAATTAAAGAAGAGTATTGTGCCACCTGCTCCAATAATTACATAGTTATCTAATTCGAATAAGGCATATCTCATGATTTCCTTTTTGTAAAGGAGTTCAAATTCAAATTCCGATACATGGGTTTCTGAGAATGTATTAACCGAGCGGTTAAGTTCACCTTGTAATGTTCCAGCCCATAAATGATTTTTTGAATCGATCAGAATAGGATTAATATAGTTATGCGATAATGAACTTTTATTCAGAGGGTCGTGCTTGAGGGTATAAAAAGGTTTTTGTTTCGTGTCAATTTTTGTGATGCCACCCTGACCTTTCCCAATCCATATTACACCTGTGTTATCTTCAAACAAACAGAGTAAGGTGTTCCACTTTAAGCTGTTTCTTTTGTCATTTTGAAGGTAGCTCTTGATTGAGTTAATGTGGGGATTAATTTCAAACAGTCCGTTACCAACAGTTGTAACATAGATGTTTTTGTTGCACGATACCGCAATATCGGTTATATTATTGATATCCTGAGATAAATTATCACGACCTCCATAAACATTTATTGTTTGTATTTCGGCTGTAATTGATAGTTTTATTCGTTTAACAGCATTTTGAAACCCCACCCAATAAACAGAATCTGATTCTCTGGCAATAGCACGGGCTATTATATTTTTATCGGAATAGGAAATGATTTTTAATACATTTCGTTCATGGTCATAACTTGCCACACCAATACCACCATTCTCTGCTGCTATAAAAAATAAGGAATCACTAATATGAGAAAGCATCTTTATTCTTTCTCTTAAAGGGAAGAAATCATGGTTGGCAATAACTACATCTTTGATCTCATTGTTTGTAGAAAGACATAAAATGCCAGAAGAAGAGGTGATAAGTACTTCTTTAAAATTGGTTATGCAAATGGAGGAATGGCTATCGATAGCTTGATGAGCTATTCTTTGTAACTGATCTTTGCGTTGATTATATTTTAATAATCCAAAAGTTGTAATGGCTAAAATATCATTGTTATTATCTACGTTCAATTCAAATACCTTATCGCAGGGTATTAAATGATTCTGGTCATAAAAATGATCATAGGCAACGGTATTAATTCCGTCATATCTAACCAAGCCTTTGTGAGTAGCTAACCATAGAAAACCATTTTGGTCTTGGGCAATATCAAATATTCCATCTTCATATATTCCTTCATGCTTTATTTGTTCAAAAAAAACTCCCTGACTATAGAGATGTACCTGTGTATTCAGGACTGATATCAATATAATTAAAAAGATAAAGGAGGACTTAAGGGTCATTTAAAAAGAATTTACAACATGAATAATCAAGATCCTAAAATTAGAAATATTTTCATACAGAGTTAAATCTAACAAAGAATCATTTATACGTAAAAAAGTTAATACGTACGTAGTCAGGCGGTTGGCTAAAAGGGATGTTTGTATTGTTACAATATTTGCAGTTTTTGTTACAATACAGGTAATGAGTATTTGAGATGAGAGGTATTATTGCAGTACTTTTATTTATTAAACTTAGGAGACAATGTTAAGGTCTTTTTTATCGATTATTATCTTTTCTTTATTTTCTTCGGCTTGTCAGAAACAGCAGGATGCAATTTTACCCAATATTGTTTTTATCGTAGTTGATGATCTGGGTTATGCTGATGTGGGTTACATGAACCAAAAAACGAAAATTCAAACCCCCAATATCGATCTTCTGGCTGCCAATGGAGTGGTTTTTAGTGATGCGTACGCTGCGGCCCCGGTATGTTCTCCTACGCGGGCCAGTATCATGACTGGGAAATATCCTGCCACCGTAAAACTAACCTGTCACATACCCGGTATGGGCATGGAGAAGTATTTGAAAAAACTCAGTAAAGGCAAAAAACTTAAAGAAGCCTATTTTTTAGATCATTTGCCGGAAGAAGAAATAACATTTGCCGAGGTACTAAAAGAGAAAGGATATTCAACGGCCTATATTGGTAAATGGCATTTGGGCGGTGAGGGTTCTGCATACTCAAAAGATGGTATTATTAATGCAAATTACCATCCTGATAAGCAGGGATTCGACATAAATATCGGGGGATGCGCATATGGTCAGCCTAAAACATACTTCGATCCTTATAAAAACGGAACCATTACAGATCGCAAAGAAGGAGAATATTTAACGGACAGGCTGGGCGATGAAGCAGCAATGTTTATTGAGCAACATAAACATAAGCCTTTTTTCCTAAATCTGGCAACTTATACGGTACATACCCCCTTGTCTGCTCCTGTAGAGAATGTTGAAAAATATAATGGCAATACCTATTTTGCCATGATAGAGAAGCTTGATCAGAATGTGGGAAAGGTGATGGATAAATTGAAAGAACTTGAACTGCTGGAAAATACAATAGTGATCTTTTATTCTGACAATGGCGGTTTGTGGGGAAACCCTCCGTTAAAAGGCAAAAAAGGTACATTAAATGAAGGCGGAATACGAGTTCCGCTTATTGTTAGCTGTCCTGAAAAAATAAAGCCTGGAAGTTGTGATGTTCCGGTGACTTCTGTCGATTTTTTTCCAACCTTTTTAGAGTTAGCAGGAGTCTCCCTTTCAAATTATCCGGATATAGAAGGTGAGAGTCTGGTACCTTTATTAAAAGAAAATAAAAGCTTTCCGGATAGGGCCATTTACTGGCACTTCCCGCATCACCGCAAAGAGGGGCTTTCAATGGGAGCAGCAATCCGGGAAGGTGACTGGAAGCTGATTAAAGAGTTTGAGTCTGAGGAATTGTACCTGTATAATTTAAAAGACGATTTAGGCGAAGAACAGAATCTTTCCACTCAATTTCCTGAAAAAAGAGCAGAACTCCTACATAAGTTAGAAAAGTGGCAACAAGAAGTGGGTGCCGAGATGCCTCAAACAAATGAAGATTTCTAATGCTTACAACCCGCAACGTATTAAATAAACAAACTATGTTTCAAAAACTTCTGATTACTATAATCTTATTCTCTAGTTTGGTTTCTTGCCAGAAATCACTTCGTAACTTCAGTGTTTCTTCTCCGGATGAAAAGCTTAATCTTACCATTGAGCTCATTAATAATAAATTGAATTACCAGGTGAGTCAGGAGGGAAAAAGGAAGATTGGCAATTCTGAATTGGAAATATTACCCAATGCTGTAGTAAGTATTGTTGAAGCTGAAGTAAGTGAAAAGGATTCCTCGTGGACTCCAGTCTGGGGTCAGTATAGCCGTATCCGCAACTATTACAAAGAACTTTCTTTAGATATCTCTTGTGACGGGATAGATGGGAAATTGCTTGTCCGGGTTTATAATCAGGGCGTAGCTTTTCGTTTTGTACTTAATGAGGGTGAAAAACCTGACGAAGCCATTTTTAAATGCGAATATACCCTGCCCGAAGGTAGTGATTACTATTTCACCAAAGGCGAAACAGTACCAGCGGGTCCAATGAACAGTGCAGAGCTGAATACTTTTTTACAGCAGAAAAAAACCAAATTCAGTATTCCATTGCTTGCTGAAACTCCTGATCAATCGTTTATAGCCCTTTTGGAATCTGATTTATTTGTAGCCAAAGGTGTTGAAACAATGCATTTAAGGGTAAGCGATTTTAATGATAAAATGGTATCTGTTAATAAGGTTCAATTAAATAATGAAAAATGGACAAGTCCATGGCGTGTAATTTTGTTTGGAGAAAATGCAGGTGACCTGGTAGTAAATACTGTTCCGGATAATCTGGCGACACCTTGTAAATTGGAGAACACAGATTGGATAAAGCCCGGAAAGACACTGTGGGACTGGCGTGTTCATGGTTATACTGCTCCTGATGGTTTTGTATATGGCATTAATACAGAAAGCTATAAACGCTTTATTGATTTTGCAGCCGAAAACGAAATAGATTATTTCCTGATTGATGATGCCTGGTACAAACATGTTACTAAAGGGCATTTTGAATTATCCGACCAGCTTGATTTGCATGCCGTTATTGATTATGCAGCAGAAAAGGATGTTGACCTGATATTGTATTACGACAGAAGGCATGGGCAATACGGTGATGACGAGCTCTTTCCCTATTACCAATCTTTAGGAATGAAAGGAATTAAATATGGTTTTATGGGCTGTAAAGTAGATTTTACACGCGAAGCCATTCAAAAAAGTGCTCAAAGCCAGTTGTTAATCGATTTTCACGATAGCCCAGTACCCTTTACAGGCATAGGTCGTACATATCCCAATGCAATCACACGCGAATATTGCCATGCACAGCAGGATTCACGCAGAGCATTTACGCCTGAAACATTTATCAAAATGGCACTGATAAATGCTATTACCGGTCCTTTGGATATGAACAATGGGAACTTCGATTTGGTAGGTATCAACGCCGGATTGCGACAAAAAGGGCCGCGTAAACAACACTCATATTTGTCAACTGTGGCCTCCGAGGCCGCACGTACACTTGTTATTTTCAGCGGGCTAGTGTGTTTGCCCGATGCGCCGGAAGCTTATGCTGCGAAAACTGATTTGTTCGAGTTTATAAAAAAAATGCCCGCCGGTAAATGGGATGAAAGTCGTATTCTGCATTCCAAAATAGGTGAATATATTACTACTGCCAGACGACATGAGAAAGATTGGTTCATCGGAACCGTATACAGCCAGAAAGGCGGAACATTAGATATTAACCTGGATTTCCTTGAGGATGGACAAGAATATGAGGTTACCTTTTACGAAGATACCAAAGAAACCCATTGTAAGACTAATCCTGAAGCGTATCAAATTAGATATGGAAAGGTTAAAAAGGATGATGTTGTTAAAGCAGTTATGGCTCCAGGTGGTGGCCATTGTATGTGGATAAGGCCTAATAACAAACAGTATTAATAAGTCCCTAATTGATGGCAATGATGAAAAAAATAAGAAAAGGGATTGGGTTTCTTCTATTAATCATAGTTTTGATTGCTTGTAACAAAAACAGTATAAAAGAGGGTCCTCAGAAATTAGATCGCATCCCCGAATCAATTAACCTTAATCAGGAAGCTTTAAAAGGTTTTTTAGTGTTGAACCAACAACTGCTTGTTCCCGATTCCAATGGAATTATTGCAGAAATCAAGCTGAAACTACCCGCATTTCAAAAAGGGATTTATTACCGTCCTTTTTCAGAAAAGCTTGCGGCAGGTAACCGGGTTGAACCGCTTTGGTTTGAGGATATTGCACAACTGGACACTTTTGTGAAAGAAAAACCACGAATGGATGATCATCTTAATTTAGGGGCTTTTATGATGCTTAAAAAGAAAAATGGTCAATATTTAGCTCTATTGCCTCTGGTATCAAATTGCATAGGTAATACCTTTAGTATTCGCGACAATCAGGTTTATTTAACGGTTGCAACCTATGGTACCAGAACAGAAGATGTTGCAGTTCCTCTATTGAGTTATGCCCTGTCAGATAACCCTTACGAAGCGGCCAGACAGGTGTGGGAACAAGCCATGCTGAATAATGAAATCAAAGACAATATTAATTGGCGGGAGAATAAAAATTATCCGGAACCCTATCAGTATTTGGGATGGTGTTCCTGGGAACATTACAAGAAGAATATCAACGAAGAAATTATTTTGGATGCTATAAAACAAATTAAGATTAGTGATATTCCTTTCCGTTGGGTACTTATTGACGATGGTTACTTAGATGCCCGTAAAAGCCAATTGCTGTCTTTTGGTGTTGATAAAAATAAATTTCCTAACGGGTGGCAACCTATTGTTAGTCAAAAGAATGAAAAAATAAAGTGGATGGGAATATGGCGGAATTTTAATGGCTATTGGGGCGGTATTTCTCCCAATCATACCATGTCCCATTTAAATGAGTACCTGGTGCTTCGAGATGAAAATAACAGCAATCAAAAATACATGCCCAAAATATCGTTTGATGCAGCCCATGCTTTTTATGATGACATGACATCCAATACAAAAATTAATGGGTTTGATATAATAAAGGTAGATTTTCAGTCGGATAATTTCCGTTACAATACAGGTTCAGAAAATGCCATTCTTGGTGTGCATTATAACAACACTGCATTGGAGGAGAACTGTAAGGCCAAGGGACTTTACTTATTAAACTGTATTGCACAACAAAACTTCAACGTATTCAATCATCGCTACAGTGCCCTGATACGCGGAAGTGTTGATTATAAAGTTACAACAGATCGTTTAGATCTTACTATAGTACAAAATTTCACCAACGCTTTTTGGTTGGGACATACTCATTGGATTGATCAGGATATGTTTTTTGCCAATCATGTACAATCTGCACGTTTAATGGCTGTATGCCGTGCCATTTCTGGGGGGCCTGTATATCTGTCTGATGAGCCTCAAAATATTGATATTAATGTACTAAAGCCATTAACCTATGCTGACGGTCGGATTCTGGGCACCTTGGCTCCCGGAGTTCCATTGCCCGAAAGTCTGATGCACGATCCTTATTTTGATGGCAATGCATTTAGAGTAATAGCTCCTCTGAAAAATAAGACGGCAGTGATTTTAGTTGTTAATTTAAATCAGGATGAAGAGACCGTAAAAACAGCCATCGACATCAATGACTATAGTTTTGCAGGAGGAATGATCCAACCCTATGACGGATTGTGGAACACACCTGGAGAAGGGGTACTGTTGTACGACCATTTTGCGCAAAAAGCTACAGTGTTGGAAGATAAGTACTCCTTTGAACTGGGGGCAAAAAAAGAGCGTTTATTTCAGTTAAGTCCAATTAATAATGGATGGTCAGTGATCGGACGTCCTGACAAATATTTATCAGCCGCAGCATTTGAATTGCTTGAGGTAAATCAGCAATCAATTAAAATCAGCATGCAGGAAGATGGTCCGATTATGATTTGGTGCAAGGATAAAGTGCCCCAAAGTCATAATTTTGAATTTACAACACTTGGTAATGACTTATGGTATGGTAACTTTACGAAAGCTGACGGTAATAAAGAATATACCATTATTGCAGCAAGCTGATTGTTTGTATGGAATTGAGGGAATGTTAACTTATTACAACAGTTTAGATTAAGGCAAAATAAAATATATAAAAATGAAAAACTTAGTATTTATTTTTTTGACAGCTTCTTTGTTGGCATGTCAATCAAAATCTGTAAAAGAAAAAGACGCAAGTTCAAGGCAGGCGCCCAATATTATTTATATTCTGGCTGATGATTTGGGATATGGCGATGTAAAATGTTTTAATGCAGAAGGTAAAATCCCAACACCTAATCTGGATAAAATGGCTCAGGATGGTGTTATGTTTACCGATGCACATACTTCATCAGCTGTATGTACACCAACGAGATATGGAATATTAACAGGAAGATATAATTGGAGGAGTTCTTTAAAAAGTGGTGTGTTAAGTGGTTATTCAAAATCATTGATACAGCCTAATCGTTCTACTATAGCCACTATGTTAAAGCACCAGGGGTATACAACAGCTTATATTGGAAAATGGCATTTAGGTTGGGATTGGACTCTTGAGAATGAGGAAGAACAAAATATGGATAAACTCAATGCTCAGCCCAAGGTGAATTTTAGTGCCCCCATAAAAAATGGACCTTCTACACATGGTTTTGATTATTCTTTTGGTTTTTGCGGTTCGCTGGATATGGCTCCTTATGTATTTGTCGAGAATGATCAGCCAACAATGGTGCCAACAAAAAACACCGTCTCTGTCGATGGTAAATCGGTTTGGAGAAAAGGTCTGACTTCAGATGACTTTGTGCATGCCAACATACTACAGGATTTAACAGATAAGGCCGTGGATTACATCAGTAAAAATGCGAAGGGAGCGTCTCCTTTCTTTTTATATTTCCCATTGCCGGCACCTCATACCCCCATCTTGCCTACCACAGAGTTCCTGGGAAGGAGTAATACCAATATGTATGGTGATTTTGTGATGGAAGTAGATGATGTAGTGGGCCAAATAAGAGCAGTGCTTAAAGAACAGGGGGTTTCAGAAAATACTCTTTTGGTGTTTACCAGCGATAACGGCTGCTCTCCTAAGGCTGATTTTGAAGAACTGGCTAAGGTAAATCATGATCCAAGTTATACTTTCAGAGGAACAAAAGCCGATATCTTTGAAGGAGGTCATCGTGTGCCTTTTATTGTGGAATGGCCAGCTAAAGCTTTGAAGAATTCAAGTTCAGACAAGATAATTTGTACTACTGACTTTTATGCCACTTGTGCAGAATTAACCGGTTATCAGCTGAAGGATACTGAGGCAGAAGATAGCTATAGCATGCTTTCTCTTATTACCGGAGAAAATGACAATGAAATACGAGAATATATTGTTCACCATTCTATCAATGGTTCGTTTGCTATCAGAAAGGGTGATTGGAAGTTAAATATTTGTCCCGGTTCAGGTGGATGGAGTTACCCACGTCCTCAAGATATTAAAAAAGAGAAACTGGATTTAGCAGCCATGCAATTGTATAATCTGAAAGAAGATATTGGTGAAACAAAAAATTTAATCGCCGACTATCCTGATAAAGTTGCGGAGTTGAAAGCTGAACTTAAGAAAATTATACTCAACGGAAGAAGTACGCCAGGAGCTATCCAGGAAAATGAAGGGATGAAAGGTTGGAAACAGATTGATGCGATTATTGAATGATCAGTGAATAAGATATTATTTTAAACCTATGTCTTGCACTTTAAATAAAAATGATGACAAAATTGAATATGATCATTTGCTTACTGGTAATTGCCTTTTCATTGTTAAATGTTAGTTGTTCAACAGGGGATCGTGTAAATCAAAGGAAGGAAAATAGTAAGCCAAATGTTGTTTTTATTATGGCAGATGATTTAGGCTGGCAAGATGTAGGTTTTATGGGAAGCCAATGGTTTGAAACTCCCAATCTGGATAAAATGGCTAAGGAGAGTCTTGTCTTTAATGCAGCTTATATGTATCCAACCTGCTCGCCATCCAGAGCGGCACTGCTAACCGGCCGTCAATCATTTAGGACAGGGGTATATACTGTGCCTGTATTGGAACGTGGTAATAATCATGAAAATATTTTCTCGCGCTGGACTATTGGTCACGAGCATCCGGTGTATGCTGAACCATTAAATAAGGCAGGGTATCAATTAATCCATTTGGGTAAATGGCATATCGTGGGTCCTAATCCGGAATTGGAAAAAGAGTATCCTTTTCAACATCACCTAAGCCAACCGGCAAATGGGGATACCTTATGGATTGCAAAACATAAGCAAAACTACGCCCAATATTATCCTACAGGCCGTGGGTTTGATGAAAATGTTGGAGGTACCTGGTGGGGCGATCCGGCTAGGGGGTATGACCAAGGATATAAATCAGCAAGTGGAGGTTATAAAGCACCATTTAAAAATCCATTTATCCAGGATAAAGAAGGGGATGAATGGTTAACTGACAGATTAACAGATGAGGCTATTGATTTTATCAATAGAAATAAAAATGAACCTTTCTTTGTGAACCTTCATTATTATGCTCCTCACCGTCCTACTATCCCCAGAAATAAAGAGTGGTTTCAGAAATTTATGGAGAAAGCACCCGATAGTATCACCGGACAAGGAACAAAACGACTCGAGGAAATTGCTGGCTACGCTACTATGATAGCCTCTATTGATGAAAATGTGCAGCGTATTTTTGATTATCTGGATAAGCAAAGGTTACGAGAAAATACCATTGTGATTTTCACCTCAGATAATGGTTATAATGGCATACAAAGTTGTAATAAGCGCTTGCGTGGTGCAAAAGGATCTGTGTATGAAGGGGGAATTCGCGTTCCAGCCTTTGTGAACTGGAAAGGACAGATCTCTCCGGGGGTTTCTGATACACCTATTTGTGGTATGGATTATTTTCCAACATTTCTGGAGCTGGCTAATATTAGCGACTACAATGAAGTGCTTGATGGAGAAAGTCTTGTGCCTTTATGGAAAGGCAAGGAAGAAAAAGAACGTGCATTATTTTGGCATCTGGCAAGCACCTATAAAAATCCACCATGTTCTATTATCCGCAAAGGGAAATGGAAGCTGATACAGTTCTTGAATGATGGGGAAATAGAACTATACAATCTGGAGGAGGATTTGAAAGAAAGTGAAAATAAGGCAGTGGAAAATCAGCAGGTAGCTCAGAGTTTACTTGAAGAACTAATAACATGGCGAAAGGAGAATAAGGTACCATTGCCTCCTGCATCCAGATTAGAATTTTAAAAAAAATTAAACAGACACAAAAATGCAAAAAAAAGTAATTGAAATTTTATCAGGGATGGGAGTGCTATTCGTGTTCTTTATCCTTATCAATGGGTGTACTGCTAAAGCCACTTCGGCAAAGGTACAGGAAAAAGTGCAAGCTCATTCTGTAAGTTTCACTTATTCAGAAGTGTCAGGCATTGGCAAGGATGCTCAGGATAACCGCCGTGACCCCAGTGACATCATTAAAGTGGGAAGTAAATATTATGTTTACTATACGAAAATGATCAGCCCCCAAACTTCTGGTTATTGGGGAACAATCTGGTATGCAACATCCGAAGATGAAGGACATAACTGGGAAGAACAAGGTATGGCTATAGGATTGGGTGAAGAGGGAACTTTTGATAGTCACTCGGTTTTTACGCCTAATATTTTGGCCTATGAGGGTAAATATTATTTGTATTATACTGCTGTTAAACCTACTCCAGGAAACCCCAATAAGATCTTTGAGGGAAATTCAATAAATGACTTTACAGCTATCGGACTTGCCGTGGCTGATAGCCCCGATGGTCCTTTTACTAAGGTGAAAAATAATCCTGTTTTAACCATCAGTAAAGACTCCGCAGATTTTGATAGCTATAGGATTGACGATGCTGCTCTATTGGTGAAGGATAGTAAAATATGGTTGTATTACAAAGGACGTTCCATTATCTATGGTAAGGCAGGCCCTAAACATACTAAGATGGGGGTTGCTTTTGCCGAAAATCCGCAGGGACCTTTTACCAAATATCATGAGCCGATTATTGATAAAGGCCATGAAGTGTTGATTTGGCGCCAGAATGACGGTATTGCCTCATTGGCTTCATTGAGCAAAAGCATTCATTTTGCTAAGGATGGATTACAATTTTCTGCCTTGCAGGAGAACCTGACTGATATTCCAATGGCACCAGGTTTATACCGACCTGAACTGGAGGAGGGTAACAAAATTCAGAAATTCCAGGGGTGGGGCATTTCAATGAAACAAAAGAAAGGTGTCGCTTATTTGATCCGCTTTGAAATAGAGTAGCGCTTGCGAAATAAAAATTAGTTGAGAACTCAATACCCTTTTCGGATTTTCAATAACAATCAAAAAAAAACCATGATGCCGATCTATAAAAAAATTCTAATACCATTAACAATATTTTTAACTGTTGCCTGTTCAGCTACAAAACAAAAAAGAGAAGAACAGCCTTTAAAAATATGGTTTGAACAGGCTACAGATAAATGGAGCGAAGGATTACCTATTGGTAATGGGAGTTTGGGAGCCATGATATATGGAACGCCAGCAAAAGAAACGATTTGTTTAAACGAGGAAACCATATGGACAGGTGAAAAAAGATACGATCGTGATAACAAAAAAGCCGGGCCCGAAGTCATCAAAAAAATACAACAGCTGATATTCGAAGGAAAATATGTTGAAGCCGAAACGTTTTTAACAAAGAACCTATTGGCCGAAAGACTGCCATCCGGAACCATGACCAATCAAATGCTGGCCAATCTGTTTATTGAACGTACGGGTTTCGATAGCGTAAGCAATTACCGCAGAGAACTCGATTTGAATAATGCTGTACAAACTACCCAATTTAAAAAAGATGGCATTACATATTCAAGGGAGTGCTTCTCAAGTTTTCCTCACAAGGCCATGGTAGTAAAATATTCCGCCGATAAAAGTGGGGCTATAAACTTGTCAGCCTCGTTAAAGCGGACAAAAAATACCAAAATAGAATTAAGCGACAACAGCATCCGCTTTTCGGAACATATTGGTAATGGTGTTGGTGTTAAATTTCATTCTACCATAAATTTTGATGTTAAAGGTGGTACATCACAGGTTCAGGATGGGAAAATAGTGGTTTCCAACGCCGATGAATTG
Organism: Saccharicrinis sp.; assembly: GCA_041584155.1. Lineage (GTDB taxonomy): Bacteria > Bacteroidota > Bacteroidia > Bacteroidales > Marinilabiliaceae > Saccharicrinis. Next base: position 1,038 of record JBFHEL010000055.1, on the reverse strand, counting down.
GTACTTCGCATTGTTGCTGCAAGCGATTACCGGGGTGGCATACCAGAAGAGATGTGCGAGGATAATTTAAAAAATGCTTTATCTCATAGTTATAATAATTTATACAAAGAGCATATTGCAGATTACCGATCTTTATTTAAACGTTTGGATTTTAAAATATCCCAAAGCGATGGGGAAGATTTGCCAACTGATGAAAGACTTCAGAAGGTAAAAGAAGGGGCAGTGGATAATTACCTGACTCAGATACAATATCAGTTTGGCAGGTATTTACTCATTAGCAGTTCTCGCCCGGGAACTTTACCTGCCAACCTGCAAGGAATCTGGGTAGATGGATTTAAGCCGCCCTGGAACTCTGATTATCATATCAACATCAACATTCAAATGAACTATTGGATGGCTGAAATGACCAACCTGGCAGAGTGCCACGAACCATTTTTAAAATTTATTGGTGAACTCCGCGAAATGGGACGCATTACCGCTCGTGAGGTTTATGGGTGTGGAGGTTTTGTAGCCCATCACACCAGCGATGCCTGGTATGCAACAGCACCCTTTGGCAGAGCAAGGTATGGAATGTGGCCTATGGGGGCTGCCTGGTGTTGTCAGCACTTGTATACCCATTACGAGTATACAAAAGATAAAACATATCTGGCAGAGCATGCTTATCCAATCATGAAGGAGGCGGCACAGTTTTTTGTTGATTTTATGATTACTGATCCGCAAACGGGTATGCTGGTTACTTCGCCTTCGGTATCACCCGAAAACAATTTTATGACAGCAGAGGGAGAAGTGGCTACTGTATCGTATGGCTCTACCATGGACAGGTCTATTATACTTGAATTATTCCGTAATTGTATTGCTTCAGCTGAGATATTAGGTGTTGATGAGGCCTTTAGAAATACATTGCAAAGCCAGATAGAAAAAATACCACCTCTGCAAATTGGTAGTGATGGCCGTTTAATGGAATGGATAAAAGAATTTGAGGAGCCTTATCCCGGGCATCGACATATCTCGCATTTGTATCCATTGCATCCGTCCAAT
>JBFHEL010000054.1:0-15983 GCA_041584155.1 Saccharicrinis sp. | reverse complement strand
ATGTAGATTTAATCAGGGATGTTAAAATAACAGAGTTTGAAACAGTCTTATTAAAAATTAAAGACCTGCTTGCCAGGCATAAAATCGGCCATGTTACTATTCAACCTGAGTTTTCGGTGAGCGATAATAAACAAATTATACCATTTTGATAATAAAATGAGCACATGGTATTATGCCGATGGATTAATGACAGCCTTATTGCGAACCATATATAACGCTCGGGTCATTAACCAATCGGTATACACATTAACAGTTTACATCATTGAGGGTTTATAATAAGTGCTCAATTCGGGGAATTTCACGGAGCAAATGCTCTGCTTTGCCAAGTCGTGGAGCAGGGATAAAAACAATGAGGGTGTAATGTTATGATAAGTAGTTGCGGAGTCAAGGTTTACTGTGAATATGCAGAACGGGTTGGTCATCTTATTAAAATATAATGCTTAGTTTATAAAACCATCGGTATTATTTGTTGTATGCGTTAGTTGAGATATTACGCATCAGTTGTAAGAAGGAAGTAACTGAGTTGCCCTTGAAGAGGGTTTCAATAAGTGTTTTCCTATGAGAAAGACAACACTGAAGTGTATAAAATATAACAGATCAATAGTTCGAGAGGAACTGTTGTTTAAAAATTATGCGATGTATAAATATTTATTTGGTCCGGTACCATCAAGAAGACTGGGCATGTCGTTGGGGATTGATTTAGTTCCTAAAAAGGTTTGTTCGCTGGATTGCATTTATTGTGAGGTGGGTGCAACAACAAAACTTACGCTAGATAAAAAGGAATATGTGCTTTTCGACAAGATAAAAGAAGAGTTAACCCATTATTTTAGGAATAATCCAGATCCTGATTTTTTTACTTTTTCAGGCTCGGGAGAACCAACTCTAAATAGTAAGATAAAACCTATTCTTGAATATATTAAGGAAATAAAACCAGATATTCCAGTGGCTGTTTTAACCAACGGAACTTTGTTATTCGATCCGGAAGTCAGGAATGCTTTGGTTCGTGCAGATGTGGTTTTACCTTCGTTAGATGCTGCAAGTCAGGAGGTGTTTGAAAAAATAAACAGGCCGGTTAAGGGCATTGCCATCGATCAGTATATTGAGGGGATTGTAGCATTTCGTAAGGTATTTAAAGGTAAAATGTGGCTTGAGGTACTTATTTTACCAGATTATAACGATTCGGAAGAGGAAATCATGGCCTTAAAAAAGGCTATTGAAAGAATAAAGCCAGATGCTGTTCAGTTAAACACCCTGGATAGGCCAGGCACAGTTCCCGGTTTGAGAGGAGCAAGCCTTTATGAGTTGGAAAGGATTGTCGAACGCTGGCATTTGGATAATGTGAGCATAATAAGTGCAGCAGTAGAGCGTAAGAAAAATAAGTCGTATCGTTCCGATATCAGAATGGCTATTCTTGAAACTATTTCGCGAAGACCGTGTACTTTGGATGATTTAACAAGCATTTTAGGTTTACATGTGAATGAGATTAATAAATACCTTGATGTGTTGGATTCGGAAGAAGAAATAGAAGTGATTCAGGAGAAAAGAGGTGTTTTTTATCAGCTGAAGAATAAATAAGTGTTATATAAAGAAACTGCTTATATATTGGAGAATGGATTTGTCGACTTATTTCGGCATTAAATAATAAAATAAAAAAAGCCGACATTGAGCCGGCTTATGTTTTTGCAGATTGAGTATGTTATTTAAAAAGTAAATGCCAGTTCCAGTTCAAATTGGTTCATTTCCAACTCAATGGTCTGATTGGGAACATAATTTCCAGCCATAAGTTCTTCTGCATCAAAGTCCATTGGGTTATATCCTTTAACACTGGCGGGAAGTGCATATACAACAGAAGCATGTAAGGCTTTGCCTGACTCGCCAATAGTCTTTGAAAATCCAATAGTTATGTGATCTTCAATTACACCGGGAGCAAGGATATTAAACATCACCTCAGACTCAGGGATAGGTTGTTCACTATGCGAATATCCTGCTCTGAAAATCCAGCTGTCGATGCCTGCATATTCTGTTCCTATTTTAATCACAGCTATATCTTTCCATCCAAAACCGGAACCATTGTCATTTCCTAGAAGAGAAGATGAAAAATCCATGGGGTTTGAAACAGAAGCCACATCTGAATAATTAATTCTTTTGTAATCAGTCATTACCGCCCAGTTGTCATTTATTTCATAGGCCAGACCAACGGTCCAGTTTGATGGAATATCAAAATCGCCCTGTTCGGCAAAAAGACCGGCATAATCATCAAACTCACCCATAAAGGTCTTGCTTTGATAGCTGGCTCCCAGAGTAAGTCTTTCAGTCAGGTGACCCAAATATCCTATTTTAAAACCAATACCAAACGAGGCATCATGTCCGTTATTGGTAAGCTTGGATGCATCGCTTGACATATTGCTAAATGCGCTTAATCCTTTGGCCTCAAAATACTGATATGCCAACAGGGTAGTGATCCCAAGTGAATGATTATCGGTAATTTTTTTTGAGTAAGTAAGACCTAAAAACAATTGAGCCAAATCAACCCCTGTAGAGGATGAGCTTTGATCATAAAATGTCTGAGTGGGATAATCGGTGTTCATCCCACCATTGCCAAAGATGGTAGCCGAGAAGCTACTATTGCTATTAATCATCCAGTTGGCTCCCATATTGGGTATTATAAATAATTTAGAATCACTTTCTACGGTTCCTTCGGCTAAACCAAAGGTGCCATCCATCCCTGAGGGTGCTCCTGTAATAGTATATTGCCGGTTAGGATTGAAAAAGCCGACTCCTAAATGATATTGTTTTCCTAAAAAAACATGTCCGGCAGGATTTCCGTTTATTAAAGAATTTTTAAACCAGGCAATGCCTGCTCCGGCAAGTCCTTTGTCCTGGGCACCGTAGCCAACGCCAAAGTAACCGTCGGTTGCACTGGCTGTTGTGAAAATAAATAAGCTTATAGCCCATAATGCAAAATAGTTTTTTTTCATAAGTTTAAATTTTTTGTTTGTAATGAGGCTGTTTTTCACTTTTTATATTGCAAATGATTTAATATCTATTAAAAATATATGATATTATATTGAGCCAAATATCAAAATAAAAACAAGGTGTTAAGTGATTTGTTTTCGAATAATGGCATATGTATATATTAAAAGCATATAAAAATAATATGAATATGTATTTTTAATACTTTATTTAATATACTCATATTATTCATCTTTTTCAATGATAATTATCTATATATATTATTTCTAAGATACATTCAGTTGGTAAAACGAATAATTTGGATTGTAGTATGTTGAATAATAGATTGTTGCGAGGTGGGGTCTTAAAATATATAAAATTACGTTTAGTATACATCAGCAGAATGGAGTAAATCTGAATCAAATGTGGATAAAAACAATATGGCGTATTTTGAGGAAGGTCTGGATCGTAAAATTTATTAAGCATGGAATAGCTAAGGCGATTAACGGATCACATTGCAATCAATCGTCTGGAGACTATTGTAGAAAGAAAAGAAAGTTGTGCTGTAATTGGTTGTTCTTAAGTGATTTATGATTTGATGATATTGAAAGATAATTTACTGCATATTTTATTAGTATACCTCCGGGATATGAGTTTGTTCATCTTTAGGAGGTCGCATGTAGCCAATTTTATCCTGCAAATCAGGTAATTGTATCTTTTCATAAGGCACCTTTTCATAGGGGATTAAAGATAAAAGATGCGACATACAGTTTAATCGGGCTTTTTGTTTATCATCGCCCTCTACTACATACCAGGGAGCTTGTTTAGTATCTGTATATCTGAACATCATGTCTTTAGCCACAGAATAATCGATCCAGTGGGTACGTGAAGCCATATCCATCTCACTGATTTTCCATCTTTTTAGAGGCGTATTGATTCGTTCCTTGAAACGTTTTTCTTGTTCTTCGTCACTTACAGAAAACCAATATTTAATGAGTATAATTCCTGAACGTATCAGCATCCGCTCAAATTCAGGACAGGAGCGTAAAAATTCCTCATATTGTTTTGGAGTACAAAAGCCCATTACTTTCTCTACTCCGGCACGGTTATACCAGCTTCTGTCAAATAAAACCATTTCGCCAGCTGCAGGAAGGTGAGGGGCATAGCGTTGAAAATACCATTGTGTTTTTTCTCTCTCAGTGGGTTGGGGTAGAGCTACAATCTTCGTCACTCTGGGATTCAATCGCTGGGTAATCCTTTTTATCACACCTCCTTTCCCCGCAGCATCTCTTCCTTCGAAAACAACAACTACTTTAAGACCTTTGTATTTAATCCATTCCTGTAATCTGACCAGTTCTATTTGTAATCGTCCCAGCTCCTTAAAATAAAATTTTTTGTTCAGTTTCCCGTTTTTAGCATAATTAGGGGCCTCATTATTTTTCTTTTTTCCATTTGATCCCATACGGCTAATTACTTAATGTTAATTATGCGTTAATATACGAAAAAAAAGGATTGGGTTTTTTATATGATTTTAAATTTTAAAAGGATAGTCAGCTTATATATGTTTTTATAGACTCAATTGGTTATAAATGATAGGGTTAGCTGAAGAATAGCTGTTTGGTTTTTTTATTAAGGCTGTTTTATTTACTATAAGTTTTTCATATTCTTTGAGCTTAGTTATCTGTTTACTTAACCGAGAGTATTGCTTTGTTCTGGTCTATAGTTTGTAAATCAGATTTATAACCATGACAAAGACTAAAATAATAAGAAATAAAATTTAAATATACTCTTTTAGTCAAATGCAAATTATTTGCATTTAATTCTTTTAGAACAAGAAATTATCATAAATTTAAGGAAGTTACTTTAATGATTTACTGACCAGTTAACCAATAGCCTATGGATGTTAATTTCTTTATTGATAATAGTTATGAAGTTTCGAAGTTAATTACCCAAAAATATAGCACATCCTTTTCATTGGCTACTTCCCTATTAAAAAAAGAAAAACGACGGGCAATCTATGCGGTATATGGTTTTGTGCGGTTGGCAGATGAAATTGTGGATAGTTTACATGGTTATGATAAAGCCTTTTTACTCGCAAAGCTAAATGAGGATTTAACTTATGCTTTAAAGACCGGGATGAGCTCCAATATTATATTGGTGGCTTTTGCCGATACCGTTAAAAAGTACAATATTCAGCAAGAACATATTCAGGCCTTTATGGAAAGCATGAAGGCTGACTTAATAAAATCAGATTATACCCGCCAGGATGAATTGGAGCAGTATGTTTATGGTTCTGCAGATGTAGTGGGTTTAATGTGTCTGAAAGTATTTTGTAATGGTGAAAGAGAAGCTTATGATAGGCTAAAGTTTTCCGCACAAAAGCTGGGTTCGGCTTTTCAGAAAGTGAATTTCATCAGGGATTTAAGGGAGGATTTACAGCAGTTGGGGAGAAATTACTTTCCGGAGATTTCAGTCCAACAGTTTAATCGAGAAAATAAAAAGATAATTGAGCAGGCTATTGAAAAAGATTTTGAACTGGCATGGATTGGCGTGAGGCAATTGCCTGGAAGATGCAAGCTGGCAGTTACTTTAGCTTATTTTTATTACTGGTCTTTATTTATAAAAATCAAGAACTCATCTCCTGAAAAAATCCTTTCAGAGAGAGTACGAATATCGAATTTTAGAAAGTATCTGATTATCATCAAAGTGATGTTTATGTATAAAACAAAGATGATTTAAAAAATGAGGAGTGCTACCTTGTTGACTTGCCAAATTGAGTTTTTTATTTAGTGAGTTACTCAAATAGTTAAACTAAAACTTACTTATCATGGTAAACATCCTTTTACTTCTTATCGCTTTCTTTTTGATGGAGTTTGTGGCATGGTGGAGCCATAAATATATTATGCATGGTTTTCTATTGAAGTGGCATATTGATCATCACCGAAAAGATCATAGTCAGACTATGCCTGAGAAGACAGAGGATAAGCATTTTGAAAAAAACGATCGATTTTTTATTGTATTTGCTCTACCTGCTATTATCCTGCTTATGGTGGGTTTGTTTATCCCTTCTGTTCACCTTGTTTTTATTTGGATAGGAATCACTTTATACGGATTGTGTTATTTTATTATTCACGATATCATTATTCATCAACGAATAAATATTCTTAGCCGAATCAAGCATAACTTCTACATCCAGGCAGTTATCAAAGCTCATGAAGCCCATCATAAACCCCAAAATAAAAACGACTTTAACAATTTTGGCTTGTTAGTTTTTCCACGCAGATTTTTTAAAAAATAATTTATGTCGCTTTACGCCCTGCTTTTATTAGGTTCTATAGCAGTTCCTCTGCTCTTAAGTTTTGATAAAAAGTTGCATTTTTACACGCAATGGAAGTATCTTTTATCTTCTATAGGTGTGGTGGCTGTTGTCTATATTGGTTTTGATTATTGGTTAACACAACAGGGGGTTTGGGCGTTTAATGCTACTTATCATTCTTCGCTCATATGGCTTGGGTTACCCCTTGAAGAATGGCTTTTTTTTATGATAATTCCCTATGCCAGTATATTTTTACACGATTCTATTGTGCTTTATTTTCAAGCACTGAAGCTTAGTAACAAGCTGACAATGATTATTTCGTATTTTCTGATTGCTTTGTTTGTTTTACTTATTGTATTTCATAGCGGAAAAATATATACTGTTTATATATCTTTAAAGATGATAGTGGTTTTAATTCTGGCCTGTTTTGATAAATCAGATACTTTCAGCCGTTTTTACCTTACTTTTTTGGTCATCATTATTCCTTTTACCATTGTAAATGGTGTATTAACGGGCAGTTTTATTGATGCACAGGTTGTTTGGTATGATGATCAGGAGAATTTAGGGCTTCGTTTTTTTACCATACCTGCAGAAGACTTTGCCTACGCCTTCAGTCTTATTGCCTATGTTCTATTGCTAAGAAATAAATTGAGGAAAATCTTTAATCGTGCACAAAAATAAGATGATAGAATTTAATAACTATATCCATACAATCAGAGAAAAATCAAGCTATTTTAAAATCTTCCTCATTGTTTTTTACAGTGTAGGTATATTGGGTTTATTGTGGCCCTCAACTCATTTATTATTTATAAGGCTCATTCCAACAGCTCTTTTATTGAGCATTGGTATACTACTGCTATTCCATAAAGATAGCTTTAACAGGAGATTTGTATTGACTTTCTCTTTGATATTTCTATTCTCCTTTTTTATCGAGGCTATGGGGGTATATACAGGAGTTATCTTTGGGGGGTATTATTATGGTAATAGCTTAGGGATAAAGTTTTTTAATACCCCTGTGATTATTGGTTTAAATTGGCTTTTTCTGGTATATACAAGTGCTTCTTTGGTGAATCACTTGAAGCTAGCAGGCATATATAGTGTTTTGTTGGCTTCGTTAGTGATGGTACTGTACGATATTGTGATGGAGCAGGTAGCCGCTTTGCTCGATATGTGGTATTGGAACGACAATCAAATCCCTTTGCAAAATTATTTATCCTGGTTTGCCTGTTCTGTATTGTTTCACAGCTTGTTAAAAGTAATGCAGGTTAAAACAGATAATAAAATGGCCCTTACTATTTTGAGCTGTCAGTTTTTATTTTTTCTGGTATTGATGGTGTTTAATATAGTAAGCTTATGATACTAAAATCAAAACATCATATTGTAATTTATCCACTCTTTAAATGGCTGACTCTTTTTTTGCTCAAAAGAAGATTCAATGAAGTGAAGATAGTTGGGAGTTTTAACGATACAGGTGAGTCCGTTTTGGTAATTGCCAACCACATTGGTTGGTGGGATGGATTTTGGTTGATGTATTTAAATTTAAAATGCATCCATCGTAAATTTCATTTTATGATGTTGGAAGAACAACTTAAAAAACACTGGTATTTTCAATTTACCGGTGCCTACTCAGTTAAGAAGGGAAGTCGTAGTGCAATGGAAAGTTTAAAATATAGCAATGAATTATTAAACAGAAGAGATAATATGGTATTTATGTTTCCGCAGGGAAAGATAAAATCATTGTATCATAAAGAAATGAACTTTGAAAAGGGAATAGATTACATCATAAAAAATGCATCAGCAGACATGCAGGTGGTTTTTGTTGCCAATATGATTGATTATTTTTCAAATTCCCGCCCTGGAGTCTATATGTATATTCAGCGCTATACTGCTCAACAGTTGAAGTTGAGTTCTATAGAAACGGAATATGCAGTATTCTATCAAAAAGCTTTTAAAGAACAAGAATCAAAAAGTTGCTGATGCATTACTTAAGCTATATATCGTTTGCCTTTTTGTTTTTTCAATTCACTAATGTATTGATAAATTATTTTTTCTCACAAAAACCAAATAGAGCTTTGTTCTCAGGAAAACACTTGGTTTCCTTGTTGATACCAGCACGCAATGAAGCAAAAAACATAGGCACTTTACTTCGGCATTTGCAAGCTTTAGAAAACTGTAATATAGAGATAATTGTATGTGACGATCAATCGACAGATCAGACTGCCAGAATAGTTCAGCAATATGCCCAAAATGATCCGCGGATTAGACTTATTCAATCTAAAAATTTACCCCGTGGTTGGTTGGGTAAAAATCATGCCTGTTACCAATTGGCTCAACATGCTCAGGGAGATTTTTATCTCTTTTTAGATGCAGATGTTCAGTTGTATGGAACCGTAGTGCAGGACTGCGTGGGATATATCCGGTCTTTTCAGTTGGGGTTGTTGTCTGTTTTTCCACATCAAATACTACAAACAAAAGGTGAAAAAATTACAGTTCCCCTGATGAATTATATATTGTTGACTTTGCTTCCGCTGATATTTGTACGTCTATCACCTTTTGTTGCTCATTCGGCTGCAAACGGACAGTTTATGCTTTTTGATGCCGGTATTTATCAACGTTTTCAGCCGCATAAGCAATTTAAAAAATCAGCTATCGAAGATATTGTTATTGCCAGGTTCTTGAAGAAAAAGGGAATTAGAACAGCCTGTATTACAGGAGAAAGTAGAGTGAAATGCAGAATGTATGAAAATTATGGGCAGGCACTCAACGGCTTTGCAAAAAATGTATTTATGTTTTTTGGCAATCTACCCATATTAGGCTTTTTGTTCGGTTTACTTAGTATGGCAGGTTTTGTACCTGTTATTGTTTTTAATCAGACATTTATTTGGTTGTATTTGCTTATATTACTGCTTAATCAATTTCTGATTTCGCTGATTACCAAACAAGATAAAATTGTAACCATACTGTTGCTGCCTATTCAATTAATATTTTTATTTCATGTGATGGTAAAAGCATTATTTATTAAAAAAAACAGCAGTCGTTTATGGAAAGGAAGAGATATATATTATTGATTATATGCTTATGGCCCTGTTTTTATGTTATTGGACAGAGTGATATGAATATTTATAAAGCCTACATTACCGGTAATATGGCTTTGTGGAAGAGTACGCTCGACTCGCTGGAAAACAGACCTGGTAAATCTTCAGCTGAAATGCTTGAACTGATTAATTACCAATATGGTTATGCGGGGTGGTGTATTGATCAGAAACAAATTGGAGAAGCAGAAAATTGTATAATTAAAACGGAGAAACTGATTCGTTATTTGGAGCAAAAAGAATATGACTTATCCATGCTATTTGCTTATAAAGCTGCGCTGATAGGATTTAAAATTGGTATTTCTCCCTATAAAGCACCTTTTATTGGTATGAAAAGTCAGGAGTATGCCGAAATTTCAATGGGTTTAAATGAAGCAAACCCCATGGCCTGTATTCAGCTGGGTAATATATCTTATTATAAGCCTAAAATGTTTGGCGGTTCAAAAACAGAGGCCATGGAGTATTATCAAAAAGCCTTGTTGTTGATGGAAGCAGATCCAACACATCTGGTTAATAACTGGAATTATTTAAATCTGCTGGCTACAATTATACAAGCTCAAATAGAACTAGGGCAATATAGTATAGCTGCTTATTATTGTGAAAAAGCACTTGTCAAAGAGCCTTCTTTCGATTGGGTAAAGAATGAATTATATCCCCAAACCTTAAAAAAACTAAAAGATGAGTAAAAGTGTATTAATCGTTGGTACAGGGCTGGGTGGTCTGTCAACAGGTTTGCGTTTAGCTTCCAGAGGCTATCAGGTTACTTTTGTTGAAAAATACATGCAGCCAGGGGGGCGTTTGAATCAATTAAAAAAAGATGGTTTTACATTTGATGTAGGACCCAGTTTTTTTAGTATGCCCTACGAATTTGAAGAACTGGTGAATGATTGTGGTATAAAAATGCCCTTTGAGTTTGTGGAACTCGACCCTCTTTACACGGTTAATTTCAGGGGAAGTAATAAAAAGTTTTCCTTGTATAAGGATATTGACAAATTAAGCCAGCAGTTTAATGGGGTTGAACCGGATTTTAAGAAGAAGTTTAGCGCCTATTTAAAAAAATGTGAAGAGCTGTATAACGATACCGTTGATATTGTTATCAAACAGAATTTTAATAGTATTCCGGACTATCTAATGGCTTTAAGTCAGGTTAATATTAAGCATATACCTATACTGTTTAAAAGTTTTTGGCAACAAATCATCTCTTTCTTTGAGTCTAATGAAGCACGTCAAATTGTTTCACTCATTGCTTTTTTCCTGGGTAGAACACCCTTTGATACCAATGCGGTTTATACCTTACTTTCGCATATCGAATTTACTCATACCGGATATTATAATGTGAAAGGCGGTATGTATAGCATTGTGGAGAGTTTGGTTAAAGAGCTCTCAAAACATAAGGTCTCCTTTTATTATAATACCGAAATCAAAGATTTTACCCATCAAAAGAATACCCTTACTTCTTTAATTGATGGGGATGGAAAGGAGTGGAAAGCCGATATTTTTGTGGTTAATGCAGATGCTGCGTTATTTAGAGGTAGCGTATTTAAAAGGGATAAATACGCTGACAACAGGTTGAAAAAGATGAGCTGGACTATGGGTTATTTAACTATTTATGTGGGGGTTAATACCAGGATCAACGATGTAGAACATCATAATTATTTTTTGGGGAATAACTTTGAAGCCTATTCTAAAAATGTAATGAAAAACCCGGGTACGCTGGAAAAACCTTATTATTATGTAAATGTTCTTTCCAAAAGCAATCCCGATTGTGCACCCCGGGGGTGTGAAGCTTTGTTTTTTGTTTGTCCGGTACCAAATCTTATTTATAAAAAGGACTGGTCTGATAAAGAACAAATCGCAGATAGTATTATTGCTGATTTTTCTTTACGAATTAATCAGGATATAAACGACAATATTTTGCTCAGGAAAATATACACCCCTGAAGACTGGCAGAATCAATTTAGTTTATACCAAGGGGCCGGATTAGGTTTAACTCACAGTATGAATCAAATAGGAGCGTTTAGGCCTAAAAATAAGGATGAGCTGTTTAAAAATACCTTTTACGTAGGAGCCTCTACTATTCCGGGAGCAGGATTGCCGATGGCCGTCATTAGTTCTAAGTTAGTTACCGAGAGAGTTTTATCTGTTAATAAAAGTTAGCTATTGGTAAACTAAAAAAAGTATGCCACAGGATTACTGAAAGGAGTAGTAATCTATGAATGAATAGTATTGTTTATTTTTTATTGAAAAAACTTAAACAAAAATAAGTCCTCCGATGTTTCATTTGCACTGGAAGTAATGAATGAAATTAAAAATATAAGTAAAATGAAACTACGAGGGAGATTTTTTCATAAATTGGATAGAAGCATTACCCAATGGATGGCACTTAAAGGAATTACCTTGCTAAAAATGAGTATTGGAATCATATTTCTATGGTTTGGAGTCTTAAAATATTTTGATGGTTTGAGCCCGGCAGAAGATATTGCCACTAAAACCATTAAATTGTTATCTTTTAATTTATTATCGGAGCAGGTTATTCTCTATGGCTTGGCTACATGGGAAGTGCTCATAGGAATAGGCTTATTGCTCAATGTGTTGCTGCGAGAGACTTTGCTGTTGCTATACCTGCAAATGATGGGGACATTCGCTCCTTTATTTCTCTTCCCCCAGGAGGTTTATCATATATTTCCTTATGCCTTAACATTAGAGGGACAGTATATTGTTAAGAATCTGGTTTTGGTTAGTGCAGCTTTGGTTATTGGGGCAACCGTAAGAGGTGGTCAATTATCTGCAAGCAAACAAAGAAATCGTTATATTGAAGGGTAATTGCAGTACTTTCATTGATGTTGTTCATTCTTAACCCAATGAGGCATCATCATATGCTGATATTTGTTGATGCTAACTTTATAAATCATGAAAATTCTACTTACAGGAGCTACCGGGTATATCGGAAAAAGGTTGCTACCCGTGCTTGTTAAACAAGGGCACGAGATAGTTTGTTGTGTTAGAGATACGCGACGATTTAAACCGCCTGAACCATTGATGCAAAGCATTCAGGTTATTCAAATAGATCTGCTCGAAGAGGACACTCTGAAGAATATTCCTAAGGATATTGATGGTGCTTATTATCTGGTACATTCCATGTCTGTCAGCTCAAATTATAAAGATCTTGAGCAAAAATCGGCCATCAACTTTCGGAAGGCATTACTTAAAACGAAGGTTAAGCATGTGGTTTATTTAAGTGGTATCATTAATGAAACAGAGCTGTCAGAACATCTGAGTTCGCGAAAGATGGTAGAAGAAGAATTGGAGAAGGGAGATTATCATCTGACCACCTTACGTGCCGGTATCATTATTGGTTCGGGCAGCGCATCTTTTGAAATCATAAGAGATTTGGTGGAGAAATTGCCCATCATGATTACCCCCCGTTGGTTAAATACAAGATGCCAGCCCATAGGTATCAGCGATGTGATTCAATTTTTGTCAAAAACTATTTTTAATTTACAAACCTATGATCGTAATTTTGACATAGGAGGTCCTGATGTTTTGAGCTACAAGGAAATGCTATTGCAGTTTGCCCAATCACGTAATCTTGTGCGAAGAATTTATACCCTTCCGGTAATGACTCCTCGTTTATCTTCCTATTGGTTGTATTTTGTAACATCAACCTCTTATAAACTGGCGGTGGCATTGGTTAATAGCATGAAAGTGGAAGTGGTTTGCCGAAATAATGAAATCAATAAGATAGTGGATATTGAACCAATTACCTATCACGAAGCCCTGAGTAAGGCTTTTACTAAAATTGAAAGTAACGCGATTGTGTCGAGTTGGAAAGATGCTTATGTGAGTAGTGGTATCGATAGCTATATCTCTGATTTTATCCAGGTTCCCAGTTTTGGGTGTTTTAAGGATTCGCGGGAAAAAATATTTTACTCACGTGAAAAATGTTTGCAGAAGGTATGGAGTATTGGAGGTGATACAGGTTGGTATTATGCCGGATGGTTATGGAAAGTGAGAGGTATGTTGGATAAATTAGCCGGTGGTGTGGGCTTGCGCAGAGGAAGAACAAATCAGGATACCTTGTCAGTGGGTGATGTGCTGGACTTCTGGAGAGTGCTTTATGCCGATCGCGATGAAGGTCGCTTGTTGTTGTTTGCTGAAATGAAACTACCAGGAGAGGCCTGGCTTGAGTTTAGAATAGAAGCAGATAAACTCATTCAGACAGCTACCTTTAGACCCCTGGGGTTATTGGGCAGACTCTATTGGTATGCTGTACTGCCTTTTCATGCATTTATTTTTAAAGGGATGTTAAATAAAATTACCAATAATGATTAAACGAATTATAATATTTTTGGTGCTGAACTTTGGAGCACTGGCCATTGGAAGTCGGTTTACCTCAGCAGGAGTAGCCTCACTCTGGTATCAAAACCTGAATAAAGCCCCCTGGACACCTCCCGGATGGGTATTTGGCGCAGCGTGGACTATTATAATGGTTGCTTTTGCTTTTTATATGGCTTATCTTTTAAAGCATCGGGTCGGTATAAAAAAGAAAATGGTGATTTTTTCTATACAATGGGTGTTGAATGTTTCCTGGAATCCCATCTTCTTCTTTGGTCAATATGTTCTTGGTGGGCTGGCGTGTATTTCGTTGCTTACCTTGCTTGTTGTTTATCTGTTTTGGAATTATCGAGATGAGTTGAATATGAAAAGTATTTTCCTAATGCCTTATATTGTTTGGTTACTGATTGCTACCTCGTTAAATGCATATATTTTTGCAAGCAACTAATATCATTTTGATAATAAGGTGAGCACTTGGTATTATACCGATGGATTAATGATAGCGTTATTACGAAGCTGATATAACGCTAGGGTCATGAACCAATCGGTATAACCATAGAATTATAGTAGAATATAACACAATATCTTTTATAAAGATAGTCATTGTGAAAAGAGGTTTTTATTTTCTAATCACAGTTGTGTTTTTTTTACAACAAAGGCCAGTAAATATACAGAGTCAATAATGAATGGCTATTGAATAAATGATACATGCATGAAAACAACTATTTTTTGGTTTAGAAGAGATTTAAGGTTAAATGATAATATCGCATTGTTTGAGGCGCTTAGCAAAAAAAATAATGTAGTGCCTTTATTTATTTTTGATGAGCATATTCTTGAAGAGTTACCTTCGGACGATTCCAGAGTTCATTTTATTTATAAATCCTTGCAATCTATTCACAACCAATTGCAACAATATAATTCATCTCTGTTGGTAAGAAAAGGAAAGCCCGAAGAAGTATGGGCAAATTTATTACAAGAGTATACTATTGATAGTGTTTTTATGAATAGAGATTATGAACCTTATGCTATAAAACGAGATGCAGAGATTAAAAAATTGCTTGATAATCATCATATTCAGCTATTGAGCTATAAAGACCAGGTTATTTTTGAGGAGTCGGAGGTGATGAAAGCAGATGGTACACCCTATACCGTGTTTACCCCCTATAAAAATAAATGGCTTAGCTTGTTTAAATCTGTTGATATTAAGCCATCCATAAACTATAAAAACTTTCATCAAACGCTTTATCATTTTCCTTCATTAAAGGAATTGGGACGTGTGGCTTCTCCTATTAGAGTAAAAGATTTCTCTCTTGATATTGTTGATGACTACGAAACAAAAAGAAACTTCCCCGCGCTTGATTCAACCAGTTATTTAGGTCCTCACCTTCGTTTTGGAACCATTAGTATTCGACAGGTCATAACACAACTATCTAACGAAAACGCAGTATTCCTTAGTGAACTTATATGGCGAGAATTTTTTATGCAGATATTATTTCACTTCCCTAAAGTAGTAAGTCATAATTTTAGGGCTAAATACGATGGAATTAAATGGTTAAATCAGGAAAGTGATTTTCAGAGGTGGTGCAAAGGTACTACCGGATATCCGATGGTAGATGCCGGAATGAGGCAGCTCAATCAAACAGGTTATATGCATAATCGGGTAAGGATGGTGGTGGCCAGTTTTCTTTGTAAGCATTTGTTGATCGACTGGCGTCTTGGGGAGGCCTATTTTGCACAAAAATTACTCGATTATGAACTCGCTTCGAATAATGGAAATTGGCAATGGGCAGCTGGTACGGGTTGCGATGCCGCTCCTTATTTTAGGGTTTTCAACCCTACAGAACAGGCTAAAAAATTTGATGCCCAAAATGAATACATTAAAAAATGGATTCCTGAAATTGATACAGATAAGTATCCCGAGCCTATGGTTGATCATTCTTTTGCACGTAATAGAGCCATTAATAAATATAAGAGCGAAATAATTAGTTAAGCTTTTTATACTAGATAAGGAGTGACTGTTTTTGGAATAGAATAAATAATATTGAAAATACCCAAATGCATTTGCTTTCTGGTGAGTGATTGTATTAAATATAAATATTAAATATAATTTAGTTAAATTAAGAATATTTTTATATTTTTCCATTTTCTTAGAGTGAATGAAAATTATGCAGTAAGAGCTGTTGGGAAGATAATGTAATTTAGCTGTTACATGCTTTTATATGGTTTACATAAGCGTTGAGACTGTTGGCTGTGTGTTGAAAACGATAGGGTTATCTGAACTATTTAGT
>JBFHEL010000053.1:0-16177 GCA_041584155.1 Saccharicrinis sp. | reverse complement strand
TTGTTGATAAAAGCAGGAGCAGATGTTAATTACAAAGATGAGGATGAGGAAACAGCGCTCAATAAAGCTGCGTTGAAAAGTGATCTAACTATTGTTAAATTACTGGTTGAGGCGGGTGCCGATGTTAATAATGCTACTCGCTATGGATTCACTCCGTTATTGCAAGCTTGCGGAATTGGAAGTGCAGAGATTGCAGCTTATTTAATTCAGTCGGGAGCAGAGGTTAATATAAGCGACTTTTATAACGATACACCATTATCGGCAGCTGCGTCCAATGGAGATGTAGAACTGCTTAAGCTACTTATTTCAGTAGGGGCTAATATTAATGACGATAAGTTTGACAGAGCCTTTTATCAGGCTGTTTCAAATGGTTACTTAAATACCGTAAAATATTTACATAAAAAAGGGGCGAATGCTAATTTGAATGAAGCGCTTTGTACGGCTGTGTCTCATAAACATATCGATATTATTAACTATCTCATCAAAGCGGGTGCTGATGTAAATTACCAGACTTCTCATGGTTATTCGCCCCTGTACTTTGCCTTTGTAAATAAGAATATGGAGTTGGCTAATCTTCTTATAGCAGAAGGTGCGGATATAGATAGTTCCAACGCCAATGGTTGTACACTTATGGGGGTAGCTAGTAGTCAAAATGATTTGACGATGGCTAAGCTACTGATAAAAGCCGGTGCTGATGTAAATAAAGTATCGGCTAAATGTGGTTCGCCCTTAAAGATAGCTTGTGAATACGGAAGATATAACATGGTTAAGTTATTACTTGAAGCCGGAGCAAAAGTAGAGGGTAATGATACAACAGAATATACGCCCCTTGGGGAAGCTGTGCTGAATAATGAGTTTGAAATCGTAAAATTACTTATTGAATCAGGCGCATCAGTTCATCAAACTGATTATTTTCACCAAACGGCATTGCATGTCGCAGCTCCTAACGACCGATTGCCCATATTAAAGTATTTAATTGATTTAGGATCAAACGTTAACGCACTGGATAACACAAAAAAAACACCGCTATATAAAGCTTCACGAAGCGGTAATCTTGAATCTGTAAAGTACCTGGTTGCAGCAGGAGCTAAGCTTAATTTGGCCGAAGAAAATAATTATACACCGCTTTACACCGCTTCGTATAACGGACATGCAGAAACAGTGAAGTTTCTTATTGAAAAGGGGGCTTTAGTGAATAAAAACGGATTTGGAAATGAATCGCCTTTATATGTTGCTGCTTATAAAGGATACCCGGATGTGGTGAAGCTGTTATTAGAGGCTGGAGCAGAAGTGAATGTGCAAAAAAGCTTCTTAGAATCTCCGTTGCTCGCTGCAGCGCAAGAGGGAAATATAGAGGTTGTGAAACTATTACTGACTGCCGGTGCTGATATCAATCTTCAGGATAGTACTTTGAATACCCCTTTGCATCAGGCAGTATTCAGAGGTCATCTTGAAATTGTTAAACTCTTACTAGACCATAAAGCTGATGCTTCTTTAACAAACAAGCATGGTAAAACAGCGCTTGACTTAGCCCGAAAACCGGAAGTTAAGCAACTCATAGAGAAAAAAACAAAGGAATCATTAAAACTGTTGTAGCTTGGTTTGTGAAGTAAATTTCATGTTGCGGTTTGCGATAAATATTTATGAATTTAAGTACCCTAGTTAATAATCTTTTATGAGATCATTAGTCATACTTTTAATGTTTTTTATACTTACTGTTCAACTTATATTGGGACACAATGAACAAAGCAAACAGCTGTTTTCAAGTATAAAAGCAGAGCAGCTGGATTTAAAAGCAGCAAAAAAGGTTATTTATCTATTGTAAAACACTTAATAGCAGCCGGAGTTAACATACATCAAACCAATACAAGTGGTAAACAGCCTTATTTGCAGCTGCAGAAAACAATCAGCCTGAGGTCCTTAAAGCTTTATTGGATGCCGGAGCATCTGCACAAGTCGAAAAATATGATGGTTCAACATTACTCTTTACCTCTGTATATTTAAGTTAAGATTCGGTTGTTCAGGAGTTGATAAGTTTAGGTCTTGATGTAAATAAGATTGGGCCCAGTCATGTTTCTCCTTTGTATCTTGCTGCCGAAAGTAGACAAGTTAAAATACTTGAAGAACTAATTCATGCAGGAGCTCAAGTGAATTTTATAAATGATAAAGGGTATTCAGCGCTTCACATAGCTGCAGAACTAAGCGTACTTTCATCTGTAAAAGACTTATTGCAACAGTAAATTATCCAGTATCATTGGGTAATTTTCATAATCAGAGTCCTTGAATATTACATCCAACGACCAATGTAAATTATTTTCTATTGTCCAATGTTGCCTTACTGTTGGCTTAAGTTTTTGAGCATATGCAGGTAGGTAATATATGTAGTCGGGCTCATCTTTGGTTGTCTTACCGGTCTTTTTAAATATCTTTCAGACTGGGCTCTAACGATAGATTGAAGTTTAACTCACGGAGCAATGTCATCCATAAATGTTAAATCATCTGTTACTTGACAAATTCTTGTTTCAATTCTTCCAGGACCAACATGCACTAATTCGTTAACATTAACTGAATTATGTATTGAAAATATTTTCTTTACTTGTTCGAATCGTTCTTTCTGGTTACCCTTTACTGCTAGTACATAGTCTGCTCCTGATTATATTATACTTTCAGCAATATTGGTCTGACAGCCCATAGTCTCAATAGTTACAACGCATCCTTTTATTGATAAAATTTCCTGCAACTTAGATATGTTAGTGATTTTGTTACTTTTTGTATCTACTGTCTTTTGCCCCAAACACCTCCTGTTATCTGAAGCAGAAACTATATGAACTGCAGATCGTGGCTTATTTGAGTCTGCCGAACCACACTTTAACTTCCCATCGATAGCAACAACTTCACCTTTCATTAATTCAGCTATTTGATTTACCCTATCAACAAAACATTGTCCAACTACTTCAGGATTGAAGCATTTGAAAGGCTTTCCCAAAACATCATGAGATAAAATCCCCTCTTGGTAAAGCTAAAATTGCCGAAGTCGATCCAGCTTATCTTCCCAAATACTTGTATAGTCGTCCAATCTTTAAAACCTGATGATACAGCGCTGATAGTCAATAAAAGTATTTCCTGTAAGGGATAGAGTTAATTACCTTTTTTTTGTTTGTCGAGGATCTTACAAAGATGAAACGAGCCATGGGAATTGTTTCGCACACAAAAGGATGATTAATTCTGGCGAGTTCTCCCGCATTTCGCGGGACAGGCTATATGACCATGGAAAGAAAATTATAAACACATGAAAATAAGTTTTCAAAGGTTTTTTTTGTTTACTTGAGGCTTAAGCTTTAAAATTTGGCATTTTTATTTACGCATAGCCCTTTCTACAATACTAAGTTAGCAAAATCATATTACTTTTAGACACATGTGACTTTTCAAAAGGCGATTTCCCTGTGTTCTAATGCCTTTTCCAGAAACTTGGAGAAAAAAGAATCAGCACAGAGAAGAGTTCAAGACGGCCCAACAACATCAGAAAAGACAATATCCACTTGCCTGTTTCGGGTATACCTGAAAAATTATTCACCGGACCCACCACTCCTAACCCCGGGCCTATACCTCCCATAGAGGTAGCCACGGCTCCAAAAGCCGAATCCATGTCCAATCCAACAATAGTCATCAATAAGCTTCCTACACAAAACACAACAATATAAAGAACCAGGAAAGCCAGCACCTTATAAATAATTTCATGTGAAACAATTTTGTTTCCAATCTTCAAAGGAATAACCGCATTGGGGTGGCACATTCTTCTGAATTCCATCTTGATGTTTTTAAGCAATATCATATGACGAAATATCTTTATACCTCCCGAAGTACTCCCCACACATGCACCACTAAACATCAATAAAAACATCACAAAAGTAAGGTAAGGATGCCATGCTGTATAGTCGGCAGTAACAAAACCGGTACTGGTAATAATACTGGTCACCTGAAATAAAGCATCTCTGAATGATTTTTCGAAGGTCTGGTTACTCTGAAAATACAGGGTAATACCTACACTCATCGAAACCAGTAAAATGACAATTAAATAGACCTTAAACTGTGCATTGCTAATGAACTTTTTCCAATTGCCTTTCCATGCAAAATAGAATAGGGCAAAATTTGTTCCTGCAAATATCATAAACACAATTATAACATATTGCAGATAGGGTGAATAATCGGCTATACTTGCATTCTTGGTAGAAAAACCTCCTGAAGCAATAGTACCAAAGCTATGACACAAGGCATCAAACAGCGGCATCCCTCCCAACATTAAAAAGATGGTTTCGGCAATTACCAAAACCATATAAACACCCCATAAACTTTTTGCTGTACGTGTAATTTTAGGATGTAATTTTTCATTGGTCACTCCTGCCGCTTCCGCATTATACAATTGCATTCCCCCAAACCCAAAATAAGGAAGAATGGCCACTGCTAACACAATAATTCCCATTCCTCCTATTAAATGTGTAATACTACGCCAAAATAAAATACCATGCGATAACCCTTCAATATCATTCACCACAGAAGCTCCTGTAGTTGTAAAACCCGATATGGTTTCAAAAAAGGCATCGGTAAATGAGGGTATTGAACCACTTAACAAATAAGGTAAACTCCCAAAAACAGATATTACTACCCAAACCAGAGTAACGATGATAAAACTCTCGCGCTTCAAGAGTTCCTTTTCCACTTTTCGGTTAAAGAACCAACATAAACTACCTGTCGCAAAGGTTATCCCAAAAGACATAAGAAAAGCTTCCTTATCACTCTCTCCATAACAAGCAGAAACACCCATACATAAAAGCATAAACAAGCTTTCAAATACCAATATCAATCCCAGAATATTAAGAATTACCTTCTTATTAAGCATAATATATTACAATAATTAAAACATTAAACTTTGTAACCAAAAAGTGAATGCACCGCCAATATATCCAATAAAAGCAATTAGAGTAACCTTTTTCAGGTACCACTTAATATCAATTTTTTCCAGTCCCATAGCGGCAACTCCTGCTGCAGAACCAATAATTAAAATACTGCCACCGGTTCCTGAACAATAAGCTAAGAAAGACCAGAAATTACCGTCCTGAACAAAATTAGCCATATAACTGGTTGCATTAGCTCCGGCAATATGAAACATACCCATAGTTGCAGCCACCAACGATGCATTATCGATGACTGAGGAGACAAGACCTATAATTATATTAATTGCAAAAATATTTTTGACATGACTATCCATGAATTTTGCCATGATATCTAGATGACCAGCTGCCTGAAGTGCCCCTACCGAACTTAATATTCCCAGAAAAAACAATACAGTAGGGATATCTATTGTTTTAATAATAGCCCCTACCTTTAATTTTCGCATATCACTGTCTGAACGATCTTTTAGATACCTGTCTGTCATTGCCCATAATACAGCCAATCCCATTAACATACCAAGATAAGGAGGTAAATGAGTAACCGTTTTAAATATAGGCACTGAAATAAGAGCCAGTATACCCACCACCAAAATAAACACGCGCTCCTGATGCGTAGTAAACTCCTTATTTTCATTCTCTTCCAACACTGGTCGAATAGTATTATTTTTAGTTAAAAAAGAAAATAAGAGAGTACATATGATTAGATTAACCAAACTTGGCAATAATATAGATTGAATAATATGAGCAGCCGTCAACTGACTTCCTATCCAAAGCATAATGGTAGTCACATCGCCAATGGGCGACCAGGCACCACCTGTATTGGCTGCAATAACAACCATGCTGGCAAAAACCCATCGGTTTTCCTTTTGAGTCAATAGCTTACGCAAAACCGTGATCATTACAATGGTGGTTGTTAGGTTATCCAGTATTGAGGACAAAACAAAGGTTAAGATGCTGATAATCCAAAGCAATTTAGTAGGATTTGAACCTTGTATTTTACTGGTAATAATTCTGAATCCCTGAAATTTATCCACAAGCTCCACAATAGTCATTGCTCCTACCAAAAAGAAAATAATGGATGAGCTTTCAGATAAATTCTGCAGTAATGCATGATGGGTAATAAATTCTTTTACATCGCTTAATTTACCAAATTTCTTCACATAATCAGCCCATTCCGAACTAAACCCTAAATGAAGTATCTGATCTCCTCCAAGTGAAAAAACTGCCCACAGTAAGGCACTCATCAACAGGGCCGTTGCAGTTTTATTGATATGATTAACATGCTCAAACACAATAAAACCATATCCTATTACAAATAGGACAATCATTAAATAAAACATTCCAATATAAGTTAGATAATTAGCACTAAAAAGACATCACAACCTTATTCTAAAACATAAAGTTCTGTATGTAAAACACGTAAATAACAAAGCATTATCTTTGTATAACAATATAAATCATACATTTAAAACCGGAGGAGAAACATCGGCTTCGAAAAGTATAAGACTGTTTATAAGCAATGACCTTTTTAATTCAGCATAATTAATCCCACATAATGGTTCAGTAAGTGCTGACAGACATAAGGCAGTGATCCATTGAAAATAATTTTCATCTACCTCTACAAACGAAAAAGAAACATCTTCTGTTTCTTCCACATAAAACTTAACACCAGTAAGTGCGCGAGTGTTACTCTTACTGGCATAAGCATAGCTACTCCAATCCTTTACCGGAAGGAATAATATAACTATAGAAATAATAATGTAGAGTAATTTACCCATCTGAAAATTTGAATGCGCAAAGATACATGATATTATTTATTCAGCAAGGTTAAAGAATGTGCATAAGGACGGCTTCGATGTTAATTTATTTTAAACTAATTCTATGTATCGGTCATTAAATCAGGAGAACCTATCGCAGATAACATCCTCGTTCATTTCCCCTACAAAACTACCATAAACAACTAAACAACAGCCCTTACCAGTTATTTATTTAAATAACCATTAAGTATATCCGAAAACTACATCCCTAACTATCAACCTTTAAGATTGAGTGATCTGATAAGAATAACACCTAAGGTAGCCGTAAGCTTCCTATTCATAAGGATAAAACTTCGCTTAAATGAATATTCTTACA
This sequence comes from Saccharicrinis sp., assembly GCA_041584155.1. Classification (GTDB taxonomy): domain Bacteria; phylum Bacteroidota; class Bacteroidia; order Bacteroidales; family Marinilabiliaceae; genus Saccharicrinis. Next base: position 9,095 of record JBFHEL010000053.1, on the reverse strand, counting down.
CAATAATTCTATTAATTTGCATCTTTAATTAATTGTAGCAAACAATAAATCCTTTAGGATTTTTTTATCTCGACAAGATGCAGAAGATAATCATTTGGGCAGAGTTCAAGAATATATTAAGTCCCCATGAAATTTCAAATAAGGCCGATATAAAGCTTACCATTCAGGGAAGCATGAAAAAAGTAGATATCGTTTCTGAGCTTGACCTGATCTCAGGTTATGAATTTGAAATAGACGAGCATGGCGAATATTGTATCTCATTGGAGAACAGACATGTCAAGTATAAAGAAAACTTCATACTTGATCCATCTATAAAAGATGTAGAAATTACTATAGATTAAAAAACAATCACCTCAAATACATTACAACAACTTATACGCAATCTATTTTTTCCTTCTCTACCTCATCATTTTAGGTGTTCAACAAAAAACAAGCATCATTTTAGGCTGTAAGCACACGCATTGATTAAAAAAAATTTAATTTTATGCCATTAAATAAAGAAAAAGACGGCTTACTTGGATGTATTTACCACATGCAAACACGCCTCACACTGTTTTAAACCCCTTATAATGAAAGTAGTTACATTTGGAGAGATATTATTAAGACTCGTAACCGAAGATAATAAACGGTTTATCCAAGCTAATAAATTTAATGCCTCTTTTGGAGGAGGAGAAGCTAACGTAGCAGTTTCTTTAGCCAATTTTGGCATGCAAGTAGATTACGTTACACGAATTCCCAATAATGATATTGGTGATTCATGTATCAAATCCTTGCGTAGATATGGAATAGGAACACAAAATATAGCCAGAGGAGGAAACCGCTTAGGCATTTATTTTTTAGAAACAGGAGCGGTAAACAGAGGTTCAAAAGTAGTTTATGATCGCGATAATTCTTCATTTGCATCCTTAGCCTCAGGTATGATTGACTGGGAGGAGATTTTGAAAGATGCAGACTGGTTTCATTGGTCAGGATTAAGCGCTGCAATTTCCCAAGGAGCTAATGATGTATTAACCGAAGGAGTAAAAGAAGCTTTTAAACGCGGCATTACTATATCATGCGATATCAATTTAAGGGAAAATTTGTGGAACTATGGAAAAACACCCAATGAAGTACTTCCTGAACTACTCGAAATGTGTGATATACTTGTAGGAAATGAATACGATGCAGAGCATGCTATGGGTATAGAAATTGATGACTCTATCCGTGGAAAATTTAGCAAAGAATCCTTTGTGCAAGCATCTCAGTTAATGATGAACAAATATCCTAAGGCTAAAAAAATCATTACCGGAAGAAGATTAAGTCATAATGCATCTGACAACACCTTATCTTCCCTAATGTATAATGGCAAGGAATTGATTGAGTCACGCCCCTTTGAAATCACACATATTGTTGACCGAGTTGGCGGAGGTGATGCCTTTATGGGCGGCTTAGTATACGCATTAATCAATTACCCTAACGAAGATCGCTATTGTCTGGACTTTGCAACAGCTGCATCCAGCTTAAAACATACCATCCCTGGAGACGTAAACATGTCAACATTGGAAGAAGTTAAAACCTTAGTGGCTTCAAAAGCCGTTCTGTAAAAAAATACATCCATGCGCATTACAAAGCTATGCTAACATTTGCTTTGTAATGCTTTTTTTTCTTTCTCATCACCTGTAAAACACTTCCAAAAGAGCTATTTTAAAGGCTCCAGAATTTTAACTTTTAATGACTTTAAGGCAAGCTTCTCCGCATTACTAAATATTTTAACTTTCAAACCCTCAATACCGTCCTCTCACATTTTTACCTCTCATTTATTCAATACTGAACCTTAATTATTTAAAAATAGACAGACTTGTCTATTTTTAAATAATTTTGTATTTTTATCGGATGAATGAATCAACAATCAGAGATAAAATTTTAATTACTGCTACTAAACTATTTTATAAACAAGGATATAGTCACACGGGCATCAACCAAATCATCATAGAGTCAGATATTGCAAAGGGATCTTTTTACAATCATTTTAAATCAAAAACAAATCTACTAATCGCATATATCGAAGAATTGGACCGCAAAATATTTGAAGAAATTGATGCCATTCTATTAAAGCACAAAAATCCAAAAGCTAAATTACTGGCACTGGCTGATTATAGGATTGAGCGCTTTTATAAAAGCAACTTTAAAGGCTGTCCGCTAATAAAAATTGCAGAAGAAATTTCTATGAAAGAAGAAGAAATAGTTCTAAAAGCTGTGAGTAAGCACAAACAAAAATTTAAAGACACAATCAAACGCTTAACTCGTTTATTACCCGAAACATCTGGCATGTCATCCGACCAACTGGGTGAAACTATCCATTTCCTTCTTGAAGGAAGCAATATAGATGGTGCCATGCGGCACTCCCCCATCCCTATGAAAACCGCAAGAAATATAATTGAAAAATTGATCTGAAAAATCTCACTCTCAGAATAGACAACCTTATTTATTCGAACATTTATAAAATCAATTACGAAAGAAAATAGCGCAAGTAAAAATACGAAACAAAGAGTAACGCTGATTATAACAAAGGATCACCCTTGGGATATATAAGAACATTTCACAGTAATATCTTAAATCTTATTTACAACCCAGATTCTTAAATCATACCATTTTTACTTTTGGTATAATACCTAAAAAATAATAAAGAGTTGACGCACTTAATACTAAAGCCATTAAACAATATGAATTATTGACTATCCTGCACAAACTGCTATGGAAAATAGAAATTTAAAATTACGAAAATGAAGAAAGCTGTTTTTTTTGACATCAATGAAACAATACTTAATCTAAATGAACTGAGCGAGAGTTTTAATCCCTACTTTAACAATAAATACGTAGTAAAATATTGGTTCACAAGATTACTGCATGCATCTTCTATTATGGGAATAATGGATGATTATAAAAATTTTGGCGAACTTGCTGCCGTTGAACTGGAGAACCTGTTTGCAGAAAGCGACAAGCAATTAACACCCAAGATTAAAACTGAGATACTGGGATCGTTTGTTAAACTACCTGCCTACGACGATGTCTCTGACTCTCTTAAATTCCTCAAACAAAAAGGGATCAGAGTTATTGCTGTATCCAACTCGTCATTACAAATGATCAAAGAGCAACTAACCAATGCCGGCATCATAGGACTTTTTGATGCCTATTACTCTGTGGATGCAGTATGCAAATACAAACCATACAAAGACATTTATCAACATGTAGCTACTGAAGAAAAAATAGATACTCAGGACATCGTTATGGTAGCTACTCACGATTGGGATTTATTTGGCGCTAAAAAAGCAGGCTTATCAACTGCATATATCAAACGTTCAAAGAAAATTTATCACCCCTACTATGCGCAGCCAAACATCGTCAAATCGAATCTTATGGAGTTGGCTCAGGAAATAATTAAAATGTAACTCTCTTTTCTTAAGCAGCACAAAAAAAACAGGTGAATGACTGATTGAAAAAACAAACCTAAAGAAAAGAAAATGAATTAAAAGTATACAGAAGTCTTTTGTCTTTATACTTTTGCCCTAATTTTTAATGATTAAAAAATGAAGTCGAAATTTAAAACTGAAAACTATAAGTTTTCACAGCATAAAAAATGCGAGTTCTTTCCTTGCCATAAAGTAAAAAACGAAGATGAATTTAACTGTTTATTCTGTTATTGTCCATTATATATGCTTAAGGATAAGTGCGGAGGCAACTTTAAATACACACATGGCGTGAAGGACTGCAGCGATTGCCTAATTCCACATTCAAAAAATGCTTACGCCCATGTCATGAGTAAAATTAGTATGGTAATTAAAATTGGAAGCGAACGAGAGGACGAATAACTATAATCACTTAAAAAAATGAAAATGAAATATCCTGCTGTAATCTTTGATTTGGACGGAACATTAGTTGATTCTATTGAAGATCTTGCTGACTCATTAAACAAAGTTTTAAAGAACAATAATTTACCTACCCATCACGTAGACATCTATAAAAAGCTGGTTGGCAGCGGAATAAAAAAACTGGTACACGACGCCATGCCCCAAGAACACCAAAACACCCCGTTACAGCAAAAGTGTACGCAAGCGATGTTTGAAGTTTATCAGACAAACTGCATGAACAAGACCAAACCATACCCTGGCATTATAGAACTATTAGATGTGTTGGATAAAAAAGGCATCAAATATGCCGTGTTATCCAACAAGGCCGATGAATTCTCAAAAAAGATAGTCGCAAGCCTGTTCCCGCAAAGAAATTTTGCATCCGTTATTGGAGTAACAGATGAAGCATCCAAAAAACCTGCTCCCAAAAATGCATTAAAGATAAGTCAGGACTTAGGATACAAAGCCGAAGAAATTGTATTTGTTGGTGACAGTGGCATCGATATGCAAACTGCAAATAACGCAGGTATGTGTGCCGTTGGCGCTCTTTGGGGATTTAAATCCAAAGAAGAACTCAACGAAAATAAAGCCTGCTATACAATAGAATACCCTACTGATCTATTGAAAATATTATTCTAAAATTAAGTCTGCCAAAGAGCCGGAGATATTTTTTACAGGACACAACATCTCCCTCTTTGGTATATAAAAACCAAACAAGACTACTAAACCATTACAATCAACCCCGGCATTTTTTTATTTTCACTAAAAACACAGAAACCAGAGAAAGTAGAGCCTACACCTTTTAATCATGATATTAAGATCACACAACTAATATTGTAGAAAATCAATAAACAACTTATTGTTTTTATCGAACATAACTACCACAATAGCTTTTTAATTAGTAGAATCCACTAAAATTAGTTGACAAAAAAAAGAAGATACAGTTTAGTTTATTATAGGTGTGATTATTGCAGCTACGACTTCCACATCTGCGTTACTGAAGCGAAAGTACAAATACGGAGTTTGGCGCTTTTGATTAGGTTTGCATTGTAAAAGAGTAAAATCAATCTCTTCACTTTTCTTGGTTCTTAAAACCTTATTCCTTTATACTTATCCCCTTTTTTCTTTTTACTTAATCCTTGTTACTTGAAACTTTGCGTCTAATTCATAGCCCCTCCTGCAATGTTATCCTATGTTTCTATAATTTCTATTCAACAACAAATAAACACAATTTTCATTCAGCCCCCCTAATTTTGTACCTGATCCAGTAACACATCTGTCTGGAAATAAAAAAAGCCACTCACATTTCTGTAAGTGGCTTTTTCAGTAGCGAGAGGCGGGCTTGAACCGCCGACCTCATGATTATGAATCTTAAGCACCCCAGTTTTTGTGAGTTCTGGTTACTTATTAATTAATATTGCATTCAATTGATTAACAGTACAATATGATTCATTTAGTTTATTTTTACTTATTGCTATTTATGGATTAATTATTATATTTGTTACCACATTTGTTTAAACAATTAAAAATGTGGTAACATTTTATGGAGGCAAGTATTAAGTTAGTACCGGAAACATGGAGAGTAAATAAAGATGGTTTTTGTTCTGTCAAAATTCGAGTTATTCACAATCGAAAAATAAAGTATTATTCCATTAAACATTTACTCAAAAATGACAATTGGAATTTTACCAGTTTGGTAAAAGATGCCAACACAACAAAGGAGGCTTTAGAAAAATTTTTAACCTCATCGCCAAGGGGCGAAAATAAGGATAAAAAACTGTGTTATGAGGAAATAATATCCAAAGCCACAAAAATAACGAATGATTTAACCCCTTTTACCTTTGATAAATTCGAGGAACAATTTTTAAACAAGGTTTCTAACTGGCATTATGTAACCAATGCACTAACTGAACATATTGAGACCTTAAAAAAATCTGACCGTGTAGGCTATGCCGTTTCATTTACCAGTACACTAACAGCAATCAAATATTTTTGTGAAAAGAAACCATTTCCCAAAGGTGTACAAGCAAAAGACCATGCACACTTTAAGAAGTATAAAAAGTTGATGTTTGCCGATATTACCCCGGCATGGTTAAGTAAGTTTGAACAATTTTTAGTTTATAATGAAAAATCAACTTCAACCATCGGAATTTATACCCGTAATTTAAGAGTGCTTTTTAATCTTGCCATTGATAACCATAATGTAAAAGTAGAGTACCCATTTAAGAAATATACCCCCAAAACCTCATCCAGTAAAAAAAGAGCCTTAACCATTGAGCAAGTAAAAGCTATGGCAAAATATCAGCCTATTGAGGGGACACAGGAAGACTTTGCAAAGGATATGTTTATTTTTTCCTTTCTGGCAAATGGCATGAATATGAATGATATTTTTAGGCTTAAATTAAGCAATATCCAGAACAATGAAATTGTATTTGTTAGACAAAAAACAAAACGTAAAACGGATGAAGTTAAAATACAGGTGTCAATTACCGAACCATTAAAAAGAATCATTAATAAATACCGTGAATTAAGCTTAAGCGATGAATTGCATTTGTTTCCTGTTTTGAGAGGTGTAAAAGATGAAGCAACGGTACACCGTTTAATTACACAAAAAACCAAGGTCATAAATAAACACTTAAAAGTAATAGCTCAAAAAATTGATTTTGATGCAGAATTAAGCAATCAAATATCAACTTACCATGCCCGGCATAGCTTTGCTACAATAAGTAAAAATAACGGTCAATCAATCGCATTTATTAAAGAGAGTTTAGGGCATAAATCATTAAGTACAACCGAAAAATATTTAAGTTCCTTTGATGAGGAGACCAGGAGCAAAGCAGCCAACGAACTAGCAAACCAGATCGCTAATATTTAATACCTTGAATTATGGATTTTGAGAATATAGAAACGTTAAAACAGCATAAAAAGATTAAAGCATCTTTATTATTAAATCATGTTCACAATGCAATTGACCGTTTTAATAAGGCAGGTGTTTTTGATATTCCTGTAACAGATGAAGAAAGAACCATCTATAAGCGGAAAAACGAAAAACGATATGCAATAGAAATTAATAATAACTTCCTTATACCCATTAATCGTTTATTGATGCATGAAGACTATAATTTTATTGATCCATTAAAGACCCAAATAACAAGGGTCATTAAATCATTGGAAGAAAATAATATATCTACAAGGTCGGAAGTATTTGAAGAATATAATAACCTAAAAGAGGTTGTAAACAACAACAAACCTAAATCAAATACTAATCACAATTTCAACATCCCTCCTACAAAAGAAAACAAAGAACTTTTAACAAAGTTTTTCAACGGAATGAAACTATATTTTGATGAAAATGTAGATTTTGAGCAAGCAATTACCACCATTTGTTCAAACCAAGCTCGACAATTAATAAAAGACAAAATTTGCATTCAGACCAACGGCCGAAATCCCAAAACTGATGATATAATAATTTTTTCTAATGATGTGCAAGCAAACGAAGCTTATTACATATTCGAAAAACTCAAACACCATAAATTCAATAAATTTCCTGTGAGTAGATTTTTTGAAATAGGACAAAATATCAAAAAAGCAGGAGTAACCAAATTACAAGATGGGGATAAAAAAAACAGAATAGACCAATATTTCAATAACATACCGTTTTAAACACAAAAACACTTACATAAGTAAGTACTGGGTAAGTAGGTAAGCTATTTACCCTTTTTTTATGCCTTATGTTTACAACATCGTTAGCGCTAACAACTATTTATTAACCATTAAAATAGTTTAAACGATGTTAGAACAAATAATAAATTCTCAAAATGCAGGAGTTTTAAAATTCGAGATTACAGCAAATGACTTGATGCAAGTTATTAGTGATACCGTAAATAAAACTAAAGAAGCCTTTATAAAGGATATTGAAATTGCTTCAAACGATGAGTTAATATCTCGAAAAGAAGCCATGGACATATTGAATGTAAAAACCATCTTAACAATGATTAGATGGGAGAAAAAAGGTTATTTAAACCCACACCGTTTAGCATCACGAATTTTCTATAAAAGAAGTGAAGTGTTAAACGCAGCTACTCAATTTGATAGATTGGAGGACTAAATGAGTGGCATAAAGAAAAGGGATGCGCAGCAACGAACATCCCCAGGCAGAATACAGCCCAAAAGTAATGATTTAGTTTTAAATGGTCAATTGCTTAGTACCTGTGATACTGTGGTTTTCAACATCATTTCTGAACAGGCTATAAGATATAATGAACTGACCGAAAAAGCAGAATTTTACAACGGCATAGCCTTAACCGAAAGGGATGTTAACAATATTGCATTAAAAGCACGTAGCGAATTAAAAGGAATTGGCGACAGTGCCGTAATGAGGGTTTTAAACAGTCATTTAATACCAAGTTATCATCCTTTTACGGAGTACATAAATTCAATTAAGGATATGCCCGTAATACACGGAACAATTGACAAGTTTTTAAAATGCGTAGTTCTGGAAAATGACCATCATAAAGATTATTTACAAAGGATAGTTAAAAAATGGTTTGGCGGTCTTATGGGTACATTGATGGGGAGTTATTCTGTAATGACATTGGTGTTTATTGGTTCACAAGGTAATGGTAAGACTACATTTTTCCGAGGTCTTTTACCTCCTGAGCTTAAGCAATATTTTGCAGAATCTGAGATTGCAGCCGATAAGGATGTAATGGCTCGTATGTGTACAAATCTTATTGTTTATAACGATGAGTTTACCTCGAAAAACAAGACAGAGGCAAGCCAATACAAACAAATGTCAAGTGCTGAAAATTTCACATACCGTAAACCTTACGGGCGCATAGATGTCACCAGGAGACGAACCGCTGTATTATGCGGTTCAGCAAATGAGCCGGACGTCATTAGTGATTACACAGGGAATAGGCGAGTTATTCCGGTACGACTTAGATATATTGACCATAAAAATATACCCTCAATTAATCAAGTTTACCGTGAGTTATTGGAACTACACAAGGTAAATTCTACATGGTGGCACTTGACCGCCGAAGATATAACTTTTATGAATGCTGATACGGTTCAAAATACAGCGGTTGATGAGTTCGAGGAACGTATTTTAAAATGGACAGAATCCGACCCATCCGGACATGTCAGTACTACAGAGGTATCAAGGCATTTGGCAGCGCATGATGGTTCGTATAGGCAGAATATACC
>JBFHEL010000052.1:0-16379 GCA_041584155.1 Saccharicrinis sp. | reverse complement strand
GGAGTTTCCCTTACTTAGCGATTGGTAATCGTTAATAATATAGCCTTGTGTTAAATCTTCAACATCGCCAAATTGTTTGCGGTAGGAGCAGGGAAATTGCTTTTAAACAGTAATAAATTACGGATAAACAGATAATATTTCTATCTTAGTATTGTAGCAATGGCTATGCGTAAAAAAAATACCAAATTTCAAAGCGCAAACAGTTAGTAAACAAAAAATATCTTTTAAAATCTCATTTTCGTCCTTGGAAGACCCTCGCAGAACTATAAAAGGCAATTATCTCTATCCGCTACCTGAAATAATTTTGTTGACAGTCAGGGCAGTACTGTCGGGCTTTAAAGATTGGACCACCATACAAACATTTGGAGAAAACAAGTTGGACTGGCTTCGGCAATTTTATCCATACGAAGAAGGCATACCTTCTCACGATGTTTTGGGTAAGCTTTTCAAGCGCTTGAATCCTGAAGTGTTTGGCCAATGCTTTGCAGAATGGGTTAACCAAGTGTCAGAACTGACAGAAGGGGAAGTTGTTGCCATCGACGGGAAATCAATTTGCGGTTCGGCAGATTCCGACAAGCCTAAATCGCCAGTTCACATAGTTTCTGCTTACGCTTCTGACAACTGGGTTTGTTTGGGACAGAAAGCTGTGGACACAAAAAGTAACGAAATCACGGCTATTCCCAAATTGCTGGAACTTTTAACCGTAAAAGGGTGCGTTGTGACCATCGACGCCATGGGCTGCCAGACCGATATAGCAGAAAGCATAGTAAAATCAGGAGCAGAATATGTGTTAGCAGTAAAGGGAAACCAAAAAGGATTATATGAACAAGTAAGAAAGATGTTCTCTATACATAAATCGGTCAATACGGATGAACAGGTGGATATTGGCCACGGAAGAATAGAAACCCGGGTTTGTCAGGCAATCGATGATTTGACGTTCATGGATGACACTACTCCTTGGATAAAGCTTCGTTCTGTTGTTAGAGTTCAATCGGAAAGATATTTCAAAAAGACAGGAAAGGTAACCAAAGATGAGCGCTATTACATATCTTCTCTACCCGCAAATGCCCAAAATCTAAACAATATAATCAGGCAACATTGGGCAATAGAGAACAATTTGCACTGGACACTGGACGTAATATTTAAGGAAGGCGGTTCTTTAAAAAAGAAGAACTATTCCGCTCAGAACTTCAGTATTATCAACAAGGTAGCTTTGGCAATGTTAGAAAAGGATAACTCTGTAAAACTTTCTAAACCAAGAAAAATGGCCAAAGCCGCACTTAACGATGAGTATAGAACTAAACTATTAAATACTTAAAGGCGATTTCCCTGGATTGAATATATATAAAGGAGTTAATTCGATTAAAAATATTTTTACGGGAAGTCAGTGATTATTAGTGTATTAATACATATTAGTTAATGCCCTTGGTGTTCAATTACTTTGCTTGTAACGTTGTCATTAATCCATCGGCATTATACCAAGTGCTAATTTTATAGTCAAAATGGTATAGTTTTACGAATAAACAGTAGCCACAATATTTCTGTGCCCGCCAAAATTACGGAACTCGCAAAGGTAGATACCTTGCCAGGTACCTAAATTTAAACGACCATTAGTAATTGGAATGGTAAGAGATGGGCCCATGAGGCTCGATTTAATATGGGCCGGCATATCGTCGTCTCCTTCAAGGGTATGTGTGTATTCAGGTTGGTTTTCGGGAACTAAAGTGTTTAAAATGGTTTCAAAATCATGCCGAACAGAAGGATCTGCATTTTCGTTGATTGTTAAGGCGGCTGAGGTATGTTGAATAAATAGATTTAATAAGCCCGTTTCTGGCAAATCGAGCTGCGTTTCTATAAAATTTGTAATCAAATGATAGCCTCTTCTGAATTCAGGTAAACGGATATGTTTTTGATAGATCATTTATTGGCTTTTTATACACTGATTTGAAAATTCTGTCGTTACTGAAATAAATTAAAGTGTTTCATGGCAAATTCCATGGCGTAATCTTCAATCTCATTACAAACTTCACGGTATGATTGTAGTTTTTCCATATCTGTACCTTCTGACAGACCAGGATCTTTAAAGGGATGAGCTATAATTTCGCCGGGTTCATGGGTAAAAATGATTGAATCTTTAGTCGTTTCATCAACAATGATTATATAATCGAATGCTTCATGATTATAATCTGAAATATTTTTTGATTTAAAGGTATTAATATCGATAACGGATTCCATCATGGCTTTTTGTGCGAGCATATGAATGGGCTCAATGTGTTTGCCTGCGCTCATCACCTCAGCTTTATCCTTTAGATAATAGGCCAGCCATCCTTGCATCATTTGAGAGCGTGCTGAATTTTTATTGCTGAATATTAAAATTTTTTTCATGTGTTTGTTGTTTCGGATTAATTTACAATGTAATTGCAGGGTTTTCCGTTAAAAAAGTTACGAATAATTTCGCTAACCAGCCAACTCATTTCTTCGCGTGTTTCTAAAGTTGCTGTGCCTACATGCGGAGTAACAACCACATTATCCATTTTTAAAAGTTCCTGAGGAATATGAGGTTCGTTTTCGTATACATCTAATCCAGCTCCCGCAATTTCTTTGTTTTCAAGTGCTTTGATCAATTCTTTCTGATCTATAACAGGTCCTCGTGCGGTGTTAATGATAAATGCAGTATTTTTCATTAAGGCAAATTCTTTTTTGCTTATCATATGATGTGTTTCCGCTGTTAATGGGGTATTTAATGACACAACATCAGCTTGTGTTAGCAAATCTTTTAGGGCTACTCTTTGTGCCTGATAGTTATTTTCAATCTCGGAAGGTAATTGTTTGCGGTTGTGATAGATGATGTTCATACCAAAGGCAATGCCACGTCTGGCTAAAGCCTGACCAATGGCTCCCATGCCAATAATCCCTAAGGTTTTTCCGGTAAGCGTAGTGCTCAGGTTTTTCATCACTCCGGTTTGTATGCCTTGGGGTGTGCGTAATTGATTATTAAAGAAACCAATTTGTCTGCTTACTGCGACCATCAGTCCCATGGCAAGTTCAGCTGTTGGTTCAGTGACGGGGTCGGGGGTATTGGTAACGGTAATTCCTTTTTGAGAAACATAAGGAATGTCAATATTGTCGTAACCGACGCCATAATTGGCTATTAGCTTGAGATTAGGTGCTTTGTCGATGATTTCTTTGCTTAGCGTATAGCCAAAAATAGAAACGATGACATAGGTTTGCTCAAGATGAGGATTAATTTCTTCATCTGTAAAATGATCTCCCTTTGGAAAAATAATCTCGAAGTCTTTACCTAAAGAATCAAATCCACAAGTTGGGATTTTGTGCATTACCAGTATTTTCCTTTTCATCCTATTGTTTTCTTAATTGCATTGCCTGATCCTCATCATCTTTGCGAGAACTCGCAAAATAAAAGTACCCTATATTGTATGAGGATTATTAGTTAATGCTTGTTTTAAAGGCGCTACCTTACAGAAATAAAAGTATAAAACTATCGTTTTTTTTAAGAACCTCCAATGTTCCTTCATATTTATGAGGTAGGTAAAATAAAAAAAATGATAGAGGAACGTTTATAAGTTTTAAGATAGCAGTAAATTAGTCTTGTCTATAATATCTAACGATCTATTAGTACATTTACAACCTTAAAATTGTAATCTTAAATTCATGCATAAGCATTTTTGTTTCATTTTTATCGTATTTTTTTGTTTTGTCTCTTTAATGGCGCAAGAGAAATTGACTATAAAGGGTGTTGTTATTTCATCGACCAATAAAAAAATTGATTTAGTTAACGTGTCAGTCAAAGACCAGCCAGGAGGTTCTGTTACAAATACAGAAGGAGAATTTACAATTGTGGTTAATGATTATTTTCCTCTGGTACTGGTTTTTAGTCGTATTGGTTTTGCAATGCAGGAAGTAACGATAGATGATTTGGAAGATATTAAGGAATTGAATATTGTATTGCAGGAAAAGCAAGAGTCTATAATTCAGGTGGATGTGGTGGCAAAAGAAGAAGGGAATCAGAATTTTACGACTATCGATTCTAATTTGTCGGCCACCCTTCCTGATGCAACAGGAGGAGCGATAGAGGCCTTAGTGAAAACACAGATGGGAGTATCGTCGAATAATGAGTTAAGCTCGCAATACAGGGTTCGGGGTGGTAATTTCGATGAGAATATGGTGTATGTTAATGATATTGAGGTGTATCGACCTTTTTTAATCAGCTCGGGTCAGCAGGAGGGATTGAGTTTTGTAAATCCTGAACTGGTTTCTGATATACGATTTTCGGCAGGAGGGTTTGATGCCCGTTATGGAGATAAAATGTCCTCGGTGTTGGATATTAAATACAAGAGTCCAACTGCGTTTGCTGGCCATGCTTCGGGAAGCCTGCTCGGAGCCAGTACACATATTGAGGGAGTCTCGAAGAATGAGAAAATCACACATATCACTGGTATACGTTACAAAACCAATAAATACCTGCTTGGTACTCTTGATGTTTCGGGAGATTATGAGCCTACTTTTTTTGATGCACAAACTTATCTTACCTACCGGATTAATGACCGGTGGAGATTGGGTGTTTTGGGTAATGTTTCACTCAATCAATATAACTTTGAGCCGGAAGACAGGGAAACCACTTTTGGTACACTCGCAGAAACCAAAACACTAACTATCTATTTTGAGGGCCAGGAAGAGGATGAGTACTTAACCGGATTTGCAGCTGCATCTCTGGATTTCTCGCCAGATAATAACAATAATTTCAAGTTCATTTTCTCCGGTTATCGTACCTCAGAGGATGAGTCTTATGATATATTAGGTCAGTATTGGTTGCAGGATGTTGGGGAGGAGGATGAAGATGGCAATATAAGCTACGATAGTGATGAGGATATTGGTATTGGTTCTTATCTGGAGCATGCACGTAATTATTTGTTTGGTTCTATTTATAATTTTGCGCTCAGAGGTGCTCATATGATGGGGCCTAATCATTTAGAATGGGAGGTGAAATATCAACACGAAAGGTTTTCGGATATTATTAATGAGTGGGAGCTGATTGATTCAGCTGATTATAGTATCCCATACTCTGAAGATGATTTGGAATTATCGTATGCCTATAATGATGAACACGATATTTCTTCAAATAGAATCACAACCTTTATACAGGAAAACAGACGGTTTGACATTGCGGAAGGAACCCTCGATTTGGCCTTGGGAGTCCGTGCCAGTTACTGGGATTTTAATGAGGAATTGTTGTTGAGTCCCCGGCTGAGTGTGTTGTTTAATCCTAATTGGGAGCGTGATTATAGATTCAGGTTTTCTACAGGCTACTATTATCAAAGTCCGTTCTACAAAGAATACAGGGAGAAGGGTGTTGGTATAAATTATCATATCAAATCACAGAAATCTATTCATTTTGTCACCGGATTAGATTATTATTTTTTGGCCTGGGAACGCCCGTTTAAGTTTTCAACGGAGATGTATTATAAGATACTAAAGGATTTAAATCCCTATGATGTGGATAATGTCAGGATTGAATATTCAGCAAAGAATAATGCCAGAGGATATGCCGTTGGGTGGGATATGAAGATTAATGGTGAGTTTGTGGAAGGTGTTGAATCGTGGGCCAGTCTTTCTTTGATGAAAACCGAAGAGAATCTAGTGGATGACTCCTATGTGAATGATGAGGGAGAAACCGTTTATCCGGGTTATATTCCGCGCCCTTCTGATCAGCGTTTGAATTTTAGTTTGATGTTTCAGGATTATTTGCGTAATAACCGATCTTTTAAAGTGAATCTGAATTTCCTGTATGGTACAGGCCTGCCTTTTGGTCCGCCGGATTCTCCCCGTTATATGGCTACCTACCGAATGCCTTCTTACAGAAGAGTGGATATTGGTTTTTCGAAAGAAATTACAGGCTCGCAGCTCAATACATACAAAAAGGCAACTACGTTTAAAAGTATATGGATTGGATTAGAAATCTTTAATCTGCTGGATATTGATAATACCATTTCATATTATTGGGTAACGGATACGGATGGTACAGAGTATGCGGTGCCAAATTATTTAACCTCACGAAGATTAAATGTGAAGTTGGTTACCCGTTTTTAGGTTTAATTGTCGGGTTCTTGCGGTTTTATTTGTGAGCGATGTTTGTTTGTGGTTTTTAATGTTTTGTCAATCAATGAAATAATTAGATTCTGAATGCTGTAATGCATCACTAATCATTTTTCTGCCGTAAAAATATCTTTTATAGTTTCAGTGCTAATCACTGATAAACTTCATTCATTGATCACAAATATTTACTTATTTTTGATTTTGCTTATTAACGATAAAAAAATGAAAAAGATGAGTAATGTTCAGATGACTTCGCATGATTATATTGAAAGAGAAGATAAGTTTGGTGCACACAATTATCATCCGCTACCAGTAGTGTTAGACAGAGGAGAAGGTGTTTTTGTTTGGGATGTGGAAGGTAAAAAGTATTATGATTTTCTTTCGGCATACTCTGCGGTTAATCAAGGGCATTGTCATCCAAAAATTATCAAGGCATTAACCGATCAGGCTTCAAAGCTTACCTTAACCTCTCGTGCATTTTACAGCAGTGTGTTGGGAGAGTTTGAGGAGTATATTACTAAATATTTTGGCTACGATAAGGTATTGCCCATGAATACAGGTGCCGAAGCTGATGAAACAGCCATTAAGCTTTGTAGAAAATGGGCTTACACTAAAAAAGGGGTAGAGGAAAATAAGGCTAAGATTATTGTCTGTGGAGGAAATTTTCATGGACGTACTATCACCATTATTTCGATGTCGACAGACCCGGATGCTTATACTGGCTTTGGTCCTTATACTCCTGGCTTTGAGGTGGTGCCTTATGATGATTTGGGAGCTCTGGCAGAAGCGCTTAAAGATCCTAATGTGGCGGGTTTTCTGGTTGAACCTATACAGGGAGAGGCCGGAGTGTATGTGCCCCAGGATGGATATCTGAAAATGGCCTATGAACTTTGTAAAGCCAATAATGTATTATTTATTGCTGATGAGGTACAAACAGGAATTGCACGCACAGGAAAAATGTTAGCTTGTGACCATGAAGGCGTTCGTCCGGATGTGTTAATACTGGGTAAAGCAGTTTCAGGTGGCGTATTTCCGGTATCAGCAGTGTTGGCTGATGATGATATTATGCTTTGTATTAAGCCGGGAGAGCATGGTTCAACCTATGGCGGAAACCCTTTGGGGTGTAAAGTAGCCATAGCAGCTTTACAAATAATTAAGGATGAAAAACTGGCTGAGAATGCAACTCGTTTGGGTGAAATATTCAGAGATGAATTGAGTAGCATTCAGTCAGATATGATTGATCTAGTGAGGGGTAAAGGCTTGTTAAATGCTGTTGTGATTAGACCAAAGAATGGAAAAACAGCATGGGATGTATGTTTAGCATTAAAGGAGAATGGTTTGATAGCCAAACCTACACACGGGCATATTATTCGTTTTGCGCCGCCATTGGTTATTACCGAAGAGCAATTAAGGGCCGCGCTGGAAATTATTAAAACTACTTTTGCTAAATTTGAGTAAGAAATAAACAAAGCATTGTTACTGAAGATAGAATCAAAGGGACAATGCTTTTTTATGGTCATGTAAATGGAAAGGGAGGAGGTATAAGAAAAATACCTTTGTGTTATAAAACAGTGTGTTTAATAGGTTTAATGTTTAGTCAGCGTATATAGGGTAGCGTTGCCTGTGCTATTTGAAATAAATAAATTGGATTGTGCAGGATTTGGGTATGCAATAATATCTGTTTTGGAGGTGTTGTAAGATATGTGCCTACGCCATCGGAGGTGTAATCATCTAATTTTGTACATGCGTAATCGACACCGTCAGGTCCGTTTGCTACAATATCTAAATATCCATCCTTATTGTAATCTTCCCATGATAAACTTCCATATGAAGTTCCTGATCTTTTTGTAAGTTCGTGTATTGACCATATAAGTTAGAAGAACATAGTATACTTTAATATGCCTAATTTAGTGTAGTTATTTAATAGTTTAATAGGCTCATAGACCGTTGAAATTCGGTAAAATAATTCCGGTTAAGAATTGTGTTTAATAAATATATGATGATGAGTGCGAATGTATTGAAAAAAATATTAGATATGGTAGGATTCAGCACTTTAGTATTTAATCTCCAATTCAGATTACTATGTTCTAAGCTGATTTTTCTTATATTTAAGGAACTAAATACATCACACCATGGAAAAAGAACTACAATTGTTATATAGCCGTTTACACAAGCTGGATGAGCGAGGTTTTGATTTAAACAGTTGGAAACAGGGTACTGTCGCTGTGATTAATTCTATTTTAGGGCCGGGTAATCATAAGGTAAAGTTAATTGAAGGTATTGATTTTCAAAATAATAGTTGGTCTTTGCGAGATACCACCGGCGATGTGGATTCGGTAAAGAAAACTTGTGCCGATGTATTGGAGACTATTATACTGGAGATTGAAACTCTTGGTTTAGCTGAGAAAACAGTTCCTTTGGAAAAATCAAAAAACGTTGATAGTGTTAAATTGGTTGAAGAAGCGCTGAAAAAAGAATTAAGCCAATCGGAGTTGAATGATTTGATGGCTCTTTTACAAAAAGCAGAGGTGGGAAGCAGTGATGTGGTTGATAAGTTTAAACGTTTTGGGTACGAAGTTGCTCCTAAGGTATTGGCAAGTATTTTGTTGAGCCCGGAGTTTAAGAAGAGTATTTGAATGAAGCATCTTCTTTTAAATAGAATGTGAAGGGAATGGGGAATAAGGATTTAATTTATTTTGACAGGTTATCCAGTATTTTAAACATTACTATTTTATTTGAATCGAAATAGTTTTTTTCGCTTTGTATAGAATCTGAATTTTGTACTTTTTCTCCACCCGCTAAAAGCTCATCACCGCAATTAATGAGCATCTGCTTAATGGTGTCTTCCGTTTGTTCCAGATGAAACTGAAGTCCTATGGCATTGTTATAGGTAAATGCCTGATGAGGTACATCTTTGGTAGAGGCTACTAATTCAGTTCCCCTGGGTAGATCAAATGTATCGCCATGCCAGTGAAAAACCACAGGGTTTAATTCGTTAAAGGAAAGAATGTCATTATTTTTAATTTCAATGGGGAACCAACCAATTTCTTTTAGTGGTCCAGGGTAGACTTTCGCTCCCAATGCTGCAGCTATAAACTGAGATCCAAGACAGATACCTAATACAGGTTTGTTGCTTTCAATGGCCTCTTTGATAAATAATAATTCATCAGACAGCCATGGGTATTGCTCTGTGTCATAAACGCCCATGGGGCCACCCATTACAATAAGCATGTCCATATCATTCATTTCAGGAAGGCTATCTCCTGCAAACTGCTTGGTGCAGGTGAGTTGATGGTTGTTTTTAGTAATCCATTCTTCTATATTCCCTAATCCTTCAAACGGAACGTGTTGGATCCAATGAATGTGCATGGTATAAGTATAAAGTATCAAGACGAAGGTATAAAGGTAAAGTTCTTTTGTCTTTATACTTTCGTCTTTTGTTTAATTTAATTTACATCTTTTCAGGTACATCAATGCCGAGTAACCACATGGCATTTTTAATGGTTTTACCAACTGTTTTACAAAGTACCAATCGCATCATTCGTTTATCCTTGTCCTCTTCAAAAAGAATGGGGTAGTCGTGATAGAACTGGTTGTATTCTTTAGCTAAATCATAAGCAAAATTAGCAATGATAGCCGGAGAAAATACCTTGCCGGCTTCGCTAACTATATTTGGGAAGTTAGCTACCATTCGGATTAGATTATTTTCTTTTTCCCCAATTTCAACATTTGTAGGAGCCTGTTCTGCTATTTCAATATTTTTTTCAGATGCTTTTCTGAAAATAGATTGTATGCGGGCATGTGTATACTGAATAAATGGACCTGTATTGCCATTGAAATCGATTGATTCCTGAGGATTAAAGGTCATGTTCTTTTTAGGGTCGACCTTAAGGATAAAATATTTAAGTGCACCTAAAGCAATCATATTATAAACACGTTCAGCTTCTTCTTCTGTATATCCATCCAGTTTGCCAAGTTCTTTCGACATTTCGCGGGAAGTATTCACCATCTCATCCACCAGGTCATCGGCATCAACAACAGTTCCTTCACGCGATTTCATTTTTCCTTCGGGTAATTCTACCATTCCGTATGAAAAATGCTCCAGTCCTTTTCCCCATTTAAAACCAAGCTTGTCCAATAATAAGGCCAAAACCTTAAAGTGATAATCCTGTTCGTTTCCAACAACATACACCATTTTATCAATGTCGAAGTCGTCAAAGCGTAGTTTGGCTGTTCCAATATCCTGGGTCATATACACCGAAGTACCATCTTTACGCAACAGTAACTTCTCGTCCAGGCCATCATTGGTCAGGTTACACCAAACACTACCATCTTCTCTTTTGTAGAACAGATCCTTTTCAAGTCCTTCCAAAACCATATCACGACCTACCATATAGGTATCTGATTCGTAATAAATTTTATCGAAATCAACGCCTAATTTTTTATAGGTCACATCGAATCCCGCATAAACCCAGCTGTTCATGGTTTTCCAGTATTTATAAACTTCAGGGTCTTTAGCTTCCCACTTTCTAAGCATATCGCGGGCTTCTAAAATTAAAGGAGCATTGTTTTCTGCATACTTACTCAGCTCCTCACAAGCTTTATATTGATCGTTTTCCTGGTCGTTCAGACCCTCTTTAGTTTTCTTTTTGGCTTTAAGTTCTGAGAATGTAGCAGAGAAATTTTCAATGTTTGCAATAGCATCGTATTCTTTAATTTTATCAGCAATAATAGCTTTGATCTCGGCTTTGTATTCCTTGTCGAACTTTACATAGTAGTCACCTACCAGCTTATCTCCTTTGATGCCAGTAGACTCAGGTGTTGCTCCGTTGCCCCATTTTTTCCAGGCAAGCATTGATTTACAGATGTGTATACCCCTGTCGTTGACAATGTTGGTTTTTATTACTCTGAGTCCGTTAGCAGCAGCAATTCGAGAGAGTGAATACCCCAGCAGATTGTTGCGGATATGGCCAAGGTGTAAAGGTTTATTGGTGTTTGGAGATGAATACTCTATCATCATCAAAGGAGCATTGTCATCAGCCTTTTTATAGCCGTGTTTCTCAAGCTTAACAATGTCGTTAATCTGCTTTAACCAGTAATCAGCAGCCAGCTCAATATTTAAAAATCCTTTAACAACGTTGTAGTTGGCTACGTTGGAATCTGCATTTTTAATATACTCACCAATATCTTTTCCTGTGTCTTCAGGAGATTTTTTAGATATTTTGAGTAGCGGAAAAACCACTATAGTGAAATCTCCGGTTAAATCTTTACGTGTGATTTGAACCTGAGCCTGGTTTTCGTTTATCTCCTGACCATATAGCTCTTTTACGGCGGCAATAAGGTTGCCTTTTAATTGCAATTCAATATTCATAGCTGCTGCTCTGCTTTATTATTCAAATGAAAGTGCAAAGATATAAAAGTTATGGTTTTTAAAAATCACTTTCCCTATTGAGTGTTGTCTATTAATTCAAACTCGATATCAATTTGATATTCACCGGGTATATTTTCGCCATTATAGGTGGCCGGGATCCATTTCCACTGCGAAGGAAATGTTTTAGCGGCTTGCATTACTTCATTGTCAAGCAAAGGGTGTAGTTTCTTTGCCAGCGATAAACTAACGGGCCTTCCATTTTTATCTACGTGGATGGCCAGGGTTATTCTTCCATTGATATTGTGTTGTTTTGCTTCAGCCGGATATTCTACATGCTGTACAATATATAAATAGGGAATTATAGGGCTCCCATCAAAAAAGACGGGGGTTTCAATATATTCTTCAGGAGTTTGTCGGTTAGCTATTTTAACTATCTTTTGGGTATTATAGTCGTATTCAAAATCAAAGATGCCATCCAAAGAAAAATATAGCCATCTGTTACTTTTTTGCCCATACTTAAATGTGCCTCGTTCAATGACATAGTTCTTATACTTTCGTAGATATCTTCCGTGTTTTATAGCAGTATCACTATTTAAAGCGTAGTATTCTTCATAAAAAGTATTGTATTGCTTTCTGATTAATTTCGTTTCCTGTGCTTGCGATGTATTAATGCATAAAAACAAAAGAAGTAATGTATGAAGGGCTATGTGTCTCAATGTTGTAGGTTTTGCTTTAAAAGTAGTAAAATATTAATGGTGTTCCAAATTTTCATAATTCAATACACCTGTCGTAGTACAGTTTTTCTCAGGCCCCTTTTTAATACGGAAATATGGTTTTAGGTATTCACCTTATTCAATATTTTTGGGCATATGGCAACGGTTAGCATATGCAAAATAACAGCCTGTTTGGCAGAATCAAAATTTATATATACTTTTGTATCGTACACGATTAAAGCTAAAGCGATATGAATAATAATGAAACAAAAACAAGCATGCTAAAAAATATTTTTAGAATTCTATTAGGTTCTTTTATGCTCTATGCTGGAATTGGGCATTTGACTTTTTTGCGAACAGAATTTCAAGCACAAGTTCCCACCTGGATAACTACAGATGAAGGTTTTATGGACTTTATTGTACTTGTCTCTGGGGTGGTGGAAATCATTTTTGGGATTCTTATGATATATGGCGGGAAACTAAAAATGAGAATAGGGATAGTGCTGGCTATTTTTTATGTGGCTATTTTTCCAGGAAACATCAATCAATATGTAAATCAAATAGACTCATTTGGACTTAATACCGATAATGAAAGACTAATCAGATTATTTTTTCAACCTGTATTAATACTCTGGGCTCTGTGGTCAACAGGAGTATTGAAATTTTTAAAAAATAAATTAAAAAGATGATGATATCTCTGTAAATAAAATAGGATGAGTAAAGAATAGACTTAGGTGTGTAAAGGCAATATAATCATTGTTGTAAATGCTAATAACCATTGAGATCCTGCTAAACAGCATGAAGTATGATAAAATAGCTCAATAAATACCAAGGTGATGCGTTGATAGTTTTTGTTTCAGATTGCCATCATTTAATGCTATTTGCAAATTGAAATAAGCCTTGTTAACTATTGGTATAACAGCTAAATGTAAATAAAAACAGGTGGTTATTGCCGAGTAAAATTTTTGATGGCTTATTGCTTATTTTGCGATGTTAGGTGTCTGATTTTGCTGCTAATTAAATCCAATTCATGTTAGAATTAAGGCTGTTTAGGTGTTTTTCTTTTCTGTTTATTGTCTGTAGATAGTTGTTATACCCATTGATTCATGACCCGAGCGTTATATATGCTTCGCAATAACGCTGTCATTAGTCCATCAGCATAATACGAAGTGCTCACTTTACTATCAAAATGGTATTAATTGCTAATAACTCAATTCAAAAGAATAAAAGTTATTAGCAATTGGTAATATTTTATAGGTTTTTCTTTATATAATCGCTCATCATCTGATATAAGTGCATACGCGTGTTACCTCCAAAAATGCCGTGGTTACGATTAGGGTAGGCGAACATATCGAACTGTTTACCCGCCTGAACCAGTTGTTCTGCATATTCTAGTGTGTTTTGGAAATGAACATTATCATCAGCTGTTCCGTGTATAAGAAATAATCTTCCTGATAAGTTATTGGCCATGTTGATGGGCGAATTTTCATCGTATCCTTTAGGGTTTTCCTGAGGAGTACGCATGTATCTTTCGGTGTATACTGTATCGTAATATCTCCAGTTGGTTACAGGAGCAACGGCTATACCAATTTTAAATATTCCATCGCCTTTGCTTAAAGAGCTGCAGGTCATAAAACCACCATAGCTCCATCCCCATATGCCAATTCTTGTGTGGTCAACATAACTTAAAGAACCCAGGTATCTGGCAGCTTCAATCTGATCATCCGACTCATATTTACCAAGTTTCATATAGGTGCATTTTCTAAACTCTTCGCCTCGGGCTCCTGTTCCACGAGGATCTACGCAAGCAACCAGGTAACCTTCTGCTGCAAGGTATTGTTCCCATCCAATACTCCATTCGTCAAGAACCTCCTGTGAGTTTGGTCCACTATACTGTGTCATAAGGACCGGGTATTTTTTATGGGGGTCAAAGTTTAATGGTTTTACCATCCATCCATTTAACTCAATACCTTCGGATGTTTTAAAAGTGAAAAACTCCTTGGGGGCAATGTGATAAGCCTCAATTTTTGATGCAAAGGTCTTGTTGTCCTCAATAACTCTTATTTGCTTTCCCGACTGATTGTATAATGTATAAACAGTTGGGGTTGTTGTACTGCTGTACCTGTTTATAAAATATTTGTAATTAGTACTAAAGTCGGCATTATTGGTGCCTTCTTTGGGAGATAGTTTATTGGTTTTCTTGCCATCTATGCTTATGGCATAAATTTCTCTTTGAGTAGGGGATACTTTAGCAGCCTGGTAGTAAATCAATTTCTTTTGTTCATCGTATCCGTAATAATGGGTTACATCCCAGTTGCCTTTGGTTACTTGTCTGACTTTCATTCCTGCCATGGTGTATAAATGAACGTGGTTGTAGCCATCCATCTCACCAACATAAATAAAGTGTTTGCCATCTTGTAAAAAAGTAAGATTATCCAAAACATCTTCAGCAATATAATAGTCGTTGCGATGCGTAAATATACTTTTACAAATTCCAGATGCTGTATTGGCAATAAACAAATCAAACTGACTTTGATGACGATTCATTTTGAAAATACCTAATTTGCCCTCTTCGTATGTCCATCTTATGCGAGGGATGTAGTAATCTCCCTCTCCCATATCCATGGTTTTAGTGGTTCTGTTTTTTATATGAAACACTTTTACTTCAACTTTTGAATTGGTTTCACCGGCCTTAGGGTATTTAAAAGTGTATTCGCCAGGATATAACGCATTTTCTTCTTTGGTAGGGAAGCTGCCCTTGTATAATGGAAATGAATATTGTTTTACATCTGTTTCGTTAAAGCGTATAAAAGCCAGTTCCGTGCTGTTGGGCGACCATTCCATAGCTTTGTTGAAGCTGAATTCCTCTTCGTAAACCCAGTCAGGAATGCCGTTGATAACCTTGTTGTACTCTCCATCCTTGGTTACCCGGGTTTCTGTTTCAAAGTTTATTTTATAAACATAGATATCATTGTCTTTTACAAAGGCAATCATATTTCCATCAGGAGAAAAAGTGGCAGCCTGTTGTTTGCTGTCTTCGGATAGCGGTTTAACTTCTTTTCTTTTTACATCGTAAATGTAATAATTGGCTTTGAAGCTGCGTCGGTAAATAGATTCCCGATTGGTGTAAAGCAGAATCTTGGTTTCGTTGGTATTTAAACTGTACCCCTGGATGTTTTTAATAGGGCAGTCCTTGATCTTTGTTAAATTTACGATTGTATCTACTGCATTGCCTGTGCTGTAAGCAAACTTAATCAGGCATGTTCCGTCGTTGGCCAGTGTTGTGTAATGAATACCATCAGCCATAGACTCTAAGCCATAGATGGATTTGGGATAAAATGTATGTTGTTTATTGAGGTCTTCCAGTGTTACCGTCTTGCTCTGTCCATAACAAAGTAAGGGTAGTAATATAGATAGTGTAAGAAGTATCTTTTTCATTTTAAATGATGTTTTTGTTTTGACATATATTTATTGAAAAGCAAAGCTAATAATTCGCTCACAGGATTCAAATTTTCCGATCGTTAAACAAATGTTAGCTGGTATTTATCTGACTGAACGAATGGTTTATATATAAGGTAGCTTTTGTGATATGACGTGGTTGACCTTCAATATTAATATGTATATGAAGATTCATTTGTTCAATCTTTAACATTAGTTTCTTCTATGAAATTTTGTTTTTATTCAATAACTCGGATTGGGTATAATAGTTAAAAGAAATAATTATGTATATATTAATATTGTAATATGCACTGCTGTAGTTAGTTATGTGATAATGTATGGAAGATTGCACTCTATGTTATAGCGCAATAAAATACTGTTTTAGCGTAATTGAAAAATTTGAAAAAAGGAATTGTTAAGTCTAAATTTGATGAGGTTAAAAACATTAACAAAAAGTAAAAAAATGTTAAAACTAAAAAGTTAATTAAAAAAGATTATGCATGGGAAAAGACAGTTTCAGGCGTCGGCCGCTTTTAAAGAGAAGGCTTTAAAACAAAATGGGGGTTAATTATAAACAAACAAAAAAATGTTGAGATTCCTAAGTAAATGAAAACACTAAAAAATTTAGAATTATGATGAAAAAACTTTTAAGTCTGTTTGTGCTTGTGTTTTTTGCTTCTGTAGCTATGGTTGCACAACATCAAGTTACAGGAAAGGTAGTAGATGAAACAGGACAATCTGTT
>JBFHEL010000051.1:0-16439 GCA_041584155.1 Saccharicrinis sp. | reverse complement strand
ATGAAAAAAATCATAAAAAAACAAGGTTTTAAATTGAAATTACTTATTTTTGCTACGCTAACTCGAAAGAATTAAATTATTTAATACAATTATGGCTACATTAAGATTTCAAGCATTAAACACGTTGCTTTCCAGAGCACCTAAAAGTGTTACTTTACCTTCTAACAAGGTAACTGATTATTATGGCGAAATGGTATTTAATACCGAAACAATGAGGAAGTATCTTTCTTCTGCTTCATTTGCTGCAGTAAAAACTGCCAACACTAAAGGAGGCACCATTGACCGCAAAATGGCAGATGGTATTGCTTCAGGTATGAAAGCTTGGGCTATTGAAAAAGGCGCAACTCACTATACCCACTGGTTTCAACCTTTAACTGATGGTACAGCTGAAAAGCACGATGGTTTTATCGACTATGGAGATGACGGTAGTATTATAGAGAACTTCTCTGGTAAACTATTAGCTCAACAAGAGCCTGATGCTTCATCTTTCCCATCGGGTGGTATTCGTCAAACATTTGAAGCTCGTGGTTATACAGCCTGGGACACTTCTTCTCCAGCATTTATCGTAGGAACTACACTTTGTATTCCAACTGTATTTATTTCATATACAGGAGAGGCTTTAGATTATAAAACACCTCTTTTAAAAGCTTTAGCTGCTGTTGATGAAGCTGCAACTGCTGTTTGTCAATACTTTGACAAAAACGTTACCAAGGTACACACCAACATGGGTTGGGAACAAGAGTACTTCCTTATTGACGAAGCACTTTATCAGGCACGTCCAGACCTTGCCTTAACAGGACGTACATTAATGGGCCACTCCTCTTCAAAAGATCAGCAATTAGATGATCACTACTTTGGATCTATTCCAGAACGTGTAGCTAACTTCATGATCGATCTTGAATGTGAAGCACACAAATTAGGCATGCCAATTAAAACACGCCACAACGAAGTTGCTCCATCTCAATTCGAGGTAGCTCCTATATACGAAGAAGCAAACTTAGGTAACGACCACAACCAAATAATGATGGATTTAATGAAGCGTGTATCACGTCGTCATAATTTCCGCGTATTATTCCATGAAAAACCATTTGCAGGAATTAATGGTTCAGGAAAGCACAATAACTGGTCTTTAGGAACTGACACTGGTGTAGTATTGTATGCTCCCGGAAAGAACCCAAAATCAAACCTACAGTTCTTAACCTTTGTTGTAAACACCTTAATGGCTGTTTATAAAAATCAGGATTTATTACGTGCATCTATCTTAACAGCATCTAACAGTCACCGTTTAGGAGCTAACGAGGCACCTCCTGCAATTATCTCTGCATTCTTAGGAACTGAAGTTTCTGCCATGCTTGACAAGATTGTTGCTGAGGTACCTGATCACAAAATGACTCCTGACGAAAAAACAGCTCTTAAATTAGGTATTGGTCGTATTCCTGAAATTATTTTAGACAATACTGATCGTAACCGTACTTCTCCATTTGCATTTACAGGAAACCGCTTTGAATTCCGTGCTGTAGGTTCTTCTGCCAATGCAGCTGCTTCAACTACTGCATTAAGTGCTGCTGTAGCTGATCAGTTAAGAGAATTTAAAATTGAAGTGGACGCTTTAATTGAAAGCGGAATTAAAAAAGACGAAGCTATCTTCCAGGTTCTTAAGAGACTGATTATTGCATGTGAGCCTATTCGTTTTAATGGCGATGGTTACTCTGACGATTGGAAAGTAGAAGCTGCTAAACGTGGCTTAACAAACATCACAAGCGTTCCTGAATCTTTAAGCAAATATTTAGAGCCTGCAGCTAAGAAAACATTAGTTGATGGAGGTATCATGAGCGAAAAAGAGTTAGAAGCTCGCGTTGAAGTTGAATTAGAGAAATTTGTTTATAAAATTCAAATAGAATCAAGAGTTCTTGCCGATTTAGCTATCAATCATATTGTACCAACAGCTGTTACTTATCAAACTAAGTTAATCCAGAATGTACAAGGATTAAAAGAACTCTTCTCTGAAGAAGAATTTAAAGAATTAGCTGGTGCAAGATTAGACTTAATCAAAGGAATTTCTTCTCATACCTCTGCTATTAAGAAAATGAGAAAAGAAATGATTGAGGCTCGTAAAGAGTGTAATGTATTAGAAGACGGATTTCCAAAAGCATATGCTTACAATGAAAAAGTTCGTCCTTATCTTGATAAGATTCGTTACCACATCGATAAATTAGAGATGGTTATTGACGATGAAATCTGGCCATTACCAAAATATCGTGAGCTACTATTTAACTGCTAATATATAGCATACATATACTAACAAGAAGGGTCGGCATATCTGCCGACCCTTTTTTATATACTTATCTTTTGTCTCAATAAAACTAAAAAGTAAGTGATTCTGTATAGCCAAACGAAATAGTATTATCGGTAACCAATATTTCTTCAGGAGTAACCTTTATTACCCGCATATCTGCTGGATTAAAAGGCAGTTCTTTAAGAAAAGGCATTTTTTGTATTAATAAGCCCATGGCTTTTTGCATTATTTCAGGATCAGAAACCTCTGCTGCCACTCCGGATCCTTTAACGTATTTGAGCTGCATCAAAGCATTAAGGCTAGCACAATCATGATCTATAACAAATGAGATATGCTCATTTTTTGCAATATGACCCACTTTCCTGGTATCTTTATGCGTTATAAAATAGATATTAAAATCTTCATCCGAAGCATAGTCAACACCTCGAACGCAGGGCATCCCATTTTCATCAATTGTTGCTATATGCATTAATCTATGCTTTTCAATTACTTGTTTAGTTGTTTCACGGGTATTCATAAATATTCTTTTAAAAGTGATTTAATAATATATTTTTCAAATTGCTCAATAGCTTTTCCATTCTGCTCAACTTTTGCCTTCATAATAACGCCTTCAAACGCAGCTATCAAAAACGAAGCAAGACTTTTATTTTCTTCTTCCTGACAAGGCTTAATCTGGTTAAGAAGTTTAAAAAATTCATTTTCCAGAAAAATCACCCATTTTAATAACTCCTGCCTGATTAAAATACTCGAATCAGACAATTCAGTCATCAAATTCCCCAAGGGACAACCATTATGATAGTTTAAGCTTTTTAGCCGGGTAAAAAACACCTCAAAAAAGGATAGAATAATATCTACGCCAACATGATCCTTACCTGCTTCTTCGAAAAGTATTTTGGTATTAGCTATGTGCCACGATATAACCTCTACCGCAAGAACCTCTTTACTCTCAAAATAATTATAAAAAGAACCTTTGGGGATCTGTAACTCTTTTAAAATTACATTCAAACCAGTATTATGGTATCCATTTTGATGGAAAAGCTCAGCAGACTTTTCAATTATTATTTGCTTTTTATCTTTCTTCTTCATAATTAAGTAGACCAGTCGTCTTGCAAAAGTACAAATAAAAAAATTTTACACAATAACATCTTAATTTTTACACTTAAAAATAAAATTCTATTTAAGCAGCTGATTGATATTTTCAGCTGCAAGCATCACACACTGCCTGCAGCTCAACCGTCTTTTTTTTCGTATAATTTTACACTGAAAACCGCCCCCTTTTGAGGCAAAACCACTATTGATATGCTCAATAAATACTGCATCCTGACTAAGCTGGCGAGCCGCAAATAAAGCTCCACATATACCTCCTTCCACACTTCCATGGCCCCAGGTTTTGGCTGCTAAAATTGCATGTTCGGAAATATTAAATTCCTGCTGAAAGGCTTTTAAAATAGCCTGAGCACAATTATACCCTTCTTCACCATGATAAAGTTTATTGGCTAACACAATCTTCTTCAAATCACTAATTTTTACTTCTTCTAATTTGCTTAAAACTAATTTTCAACGCCTTTTCGAAATGGCGAATTTGTTTAATTTCTTTAGATGTAACCAGACTTAAAGAATAGCCTTTCTTCCCGGCTCGGGCAGTTCTACCACTTCTATGTGTATAATATTCATCCTTATCAGGGAGCTGATAATGCACAACAAAGGCCAGGTCTTCAATATTTATACCCCGAGCGGCCAAATCAGTAGCTACTAAAACCTGCATATTTCCTTTTTTGAAAACACGCATAATCTTATCTCTCTCAATTTGTTTAAGGTCGCCCTGAATAGCATCCGTTTTAATGTTTTTTGCATTCAATTGCATAGCTAAAGTAGTAGCGGCTACTTTTGTTTTACAGAAAACGATACCTCTTTTTCCTTTTTCTGCGTTTAAAAGCTGCAACAGTACATGGAATTTTTCATTTTCTTCACAAATCAGGAATTGATGATCTATATTTTTGTTAACAATACTCTTTTTACTAACCTCAATTCTGACAGCTTTTTTTGACAGATGATTATTAACAATCTTTCTTATACCATCGGGCATGGTGGCAGAAAACAACCATTTATTATCTATTTGATCAAGCTGCTTTAAAATTTGTTCCAATTCTTTTTTAAATCCCATACTCAACATTTCATCTGCTTCATCAAGGATCAATGTTTTAACATACTTTAAATCAATAGCCTTTTTCTCTATTAATTCAATTAATCGTCCGGGTGTAGCAACAATAATATGAGTTGGTCTTTTTAAAGCACTTATCTGACGTTCTATTTGTGCCCCTCCAAAAACAGCTTCAATAAATATTTTCTCTGAATATTTAGTAAATTTAAATAGTTGTTTGGCTATTTGTTGTCCTAACTCACGAGTAGGACATAGAATTAATCCTTGAACATTACTTTTTGCCGGATTAATTTTGTGAAGCAGAGGTAGTCCGTACGCTGCCGTTTTCCCCGTACCCGTCTGAGCCTGAGCCACTAAATCACCATTCCCTTGTAAAAGTAAAGGAAGTACTTGCTGTTGAATCTCTGTTGGTTCAATAATCTTAACTTCCTGTAAGGCTTTACAAAAGTTTATATTAACTCCTAATTTCTCAAACTGCTTCACGATATATGATTTAAAATTTAATGCAAAAATAGTTGATTTTAGTTAGGTTTCTAATTTGTAAGTAGAATTGTATATAAAAACAAAAAAAAGCCTGTCTGAGAGTAGACAGGCATACGGAAACATTCTAAAAAAACTAACCTAAACCTCACACACATTTTGAATGTTCCTATTATTGGGGACCAGGAGAGCATTTTATTATTAGCAAATTACGACGCATTTCACAGCTTGTCAACACCTTTTCCCGATTTAAAATCTGTTTTATTATTTTTTAACATTTCAACACCTTCAAACTCTTTCCCCAACAGGATAAACAATTCCTTCTCTTTATCTAATGATTACAAAAGCATTCTAAAAATATAAGCTTACTTCATTAGCTTTAAACTAATGATACTTGTCATTGAGTTAAGCACAAACTCTTTTTATATTTAATGTAATTATCAACCAATAAAATAATCCGTATTATGCAACAGTTAATTGAGTGTGTTCCTAATTTTAGTGAAGGCAACAATATGCACGTCATAAATCAAATCACGAATGAAATAAAAAAAATACAGGGTGTCAGTTTAATTGATGTTGATCCGGGCAAAGCTACAAACCGCACTGTTGTTACAATGGTTGGCCCACCCAAAGAAGTGTTGGAGGCTGCATTTCAAGCAGTAAAAAAAGCCAAAGAACTAATAGATATGAGAAATCATAAAGGAGCGCATCCCCGATTTGGAGCTACAGATGTTTGTCCTTTGGTTCCTGTTTCAAATATATCGATGGAAGAGGTTGTTAAGTATGCACATCAATTGGCTATAAGAATCAGCAATGAATTGCACATCCCTGTTTATTGTTATGAATCGGCAGCAAAACAGGCTGTTAGAAAAAACCTGGCCGAATGTCGAAAAGGTGAATACGAAGCTCTTTCACAGAGAATTACCAGCAAAGAATGGAAACCCGATTATGGACCAACAGAATGGACCGAAGAAGTACAAAAAAGCGGAGCGATAGCCGTTGGCGCACGTAACTTTTTAATTGCTTACAATATCAATTTAAATACAACAAGCACCCGTAGAGCCAATACCATTGCTTTCGATATTAGAGAAAGAGGACGAGTAAAACGCGAAGGCAACTCTTTAACTGGTAAAATTATTAAGGATGAAAAAGGGGTGCCTATTAATGAACCTGGGTTATTAAAATCAGTGAAAGGAATAGGTTGGTATATTGAAGAATATGGGATAGCGCAATTGTCCTTAAA
Source organism: Saccharicrinis sp. (assembly GCA_041584155.1). Classification (GTDB taxonomy): domain Bacteria; phylum Bacteroidota; class Bacteroidia; order Bacteroidales; family Marinilabiliaceae; genus Saccharicrinis. Next base: position 10,259 of record JBFHEL010000051.1, on the reverse strand, counting down.
CCTCACTGACATCTCGGTTACAAGTATGCATAAAGCCTTTGATGTGGCCTGTGAAAGAGCCAGCTTTCATGGATTACGCGTAACAGGTTCTGAGTTAGTAGGAGTAATTCCCTTGCAAGCTATGCTAGATGCAGGAAAATATTTCCTCAAAAAACAAAAACGATCTACAGGAATTGCTGATAAAGAACTAATTAAAATTGCTGTAAAATCATTAGGGCTGAATGAGCTATATCCCTTTGACCCTGATAAAAAAATAATTGAATATATTTTAGCAAAAGAAGATGGAAAGGCTAAAAACAAATTAGTTGATTTAAGCTTAACAGATTTCATACAAGAAACAGCCAGTGAATCAGCGGCTCCCGGAGGTGGCTCTGTCTCTGCCTATTTGGGCGCAATGGGTGCTGCCCTGGGTACCATGGTAGCCAACTTATCTGCTCATAAACGAGGTTGGGATCATAGAGTGGAGGAATTTTCTGAGTGGGCCGAGAAAGGAAAATATTATCACACCCAATTGCTTCAAATGGTCCAAGAAGACACCAATGCTTTTAATCAAATCATGAAAGCTTTTCTCTTACCCAAAAATACAGTCGAAGAAAAAGAAAAAAGAGATCAGGCCATACAATTGGCAACAAAAACGGCCATTGAAATCCCTTTTAATACTATGAAACTATGTTACGAATCAATGCGTGTAATGCTGGAAATGGCTAAAACAGGTAATCCCAATTCAATATCAGATGCAGGGGTTGGAGCCATAAGTGCCCGAGGCGGTGTGATGGGAGCATGGCTTAATATAAAAATTAATGCCAAAGATCTGAAAGACAGAAATTATGCAGAAAACATATTAACAGAAGCCAAACAGATAAGCGAAAAAACCAGACAATTAGAAACAGAAATTTTAAGTATCGTAAACGAAAATATTGCCTCATAATATAATCACAATTTATTTAAAGCACAGAGAACTAATCATCTGTGCTTTTTTTGTTATATTGCAAAATTATATCCTCACTAAAAGTCGGCACATTTACAAGAAGGAGATATAGTTAATGAAAGTACTTGTTTTATATGTAAATAATTTTGAATACAGCCCTAAAATTCAAAATCTAGATATAGCCCAGGATCCTGGTACTGGTGGAAAATTTAAAAATTGTATACTTGCCTTTATTCAAGTAGAAGCTGAAGATGAAGAGAATGATATACTGAGCCGTGAGAAAAAACTGGTAAATCACCTTAAATGGACTGCTCGTAAGAATAATACAAAAAAGATAGTACTACATTCATTTGCCCATTTATCATCATCGAAAGCTTCTGTTACTTTTACCAAAGATATTTTTGACGCTGCTCAAAAAAGGTTGGAAAATGCAGAATACGAAGTAGCACAAACAGCCTTCGGATATTTTCTGGATCTAAAAATTGATGCCCCTGGAAATTCTCTTGCCAGAATATGGGCAAGTTTGTAAATAAGATAATCTTTAACCTGTGTATAAACTTTTTTTAAATACGCGAATTATTCTTTTTTTGGCGCTGACATTTTGCAGCATTCATTCCTCGGCTACAGGAATGAAAGATACCATTCGGGTGCAGCTCAGATGGACACATCAATTCCAGTTTGCTGGATTTTACGCTGCTATTGAGCAAGGTTATTACTCAGAAGAGGGATTGGAAGTAAAACTCATTGAAGGCTCAGGGAATTATGATTTTGCAGGATTGCTTCTTGATGGTAATTCTGAGTTTGGAGTAGAAAGCACTTCCCTATTAATATCCCGTAATCAAAATAAGCCACTTATTGTTTTGGCATCTATTTTTCAACATTCTCCCGAGACTTTTATAACACTTGCCAAGTATAAAATCAATACCATTGAAGATTTTTCAGGAAAAACGGCATTATTCTCAACATTAGAATTACCTGCAACGAGTGGAGTAATTGTAAAGCAAAGTATTATGGACAAGGTAATCCCTTCCTTATCTGACGATAGAATAGAAGACCTGATAGATGGTTCTCATCAAATCATAGATGGCTATTCAATAGATATGCCCTACCATATAATGAAATTGGGATATCAGCCTGTACTTATTTCTCCAATAAATTATGGCGTTGATTTCTATGGTGATTGTATTTTTACTTCAGAAGAATATCTTCATAAACATCCAAAAAAAACTGCTGCTTTTTTAAGAGCAACTCTAAAAGGCTGGGAGTACGCTATGTTTAATAAAAAAGAGCTTGTTCAATTAATCATCGAAAAATACAACCCGAATATTACGCAGGAGCAATTAATATTTGAAGCACGTGAACTTGAAGAATTAATACAACCCAAATTTGTGGAGATTGGTTACATGCATAAAGCCCGATGGCAGCATATTGGAGAAGTATATGTGAGTTTAGGCATGCTGGATAAAGATTTTTCTTTGGATGGTTTCTTATATACCGACTTTATTAATGATCAGGTTAAAAGACAAAAATATCTGCTAATTATTATCAGCATTGTATTAATATTATTGATAGCGTCCTTACTCGTTGTAGGTTTTTTTAACCAAAAACTAAAAGACGAAGTTGTAAAACAAACAAAAACAATAACTGTTTCAAATCAAAATTTAAGAAATGAGATAAAAGAAAGAGAGCTTATTTATGCCGATTTAATTAGAACAACAAAAGAATTAAAAAACAATCAGAATATCCTGCGCGAGAAAAATGCTACTCTATTTGAACGCAACAGTAAGATTGAGCAAATTAATTTAGAACTAAAAAATGCTAAAAACAGGGCCGAAGAAAGTGATAAACTAAAATCTGCATTTTTGTCTAATATGTCCCATGAAATCAGAACGCCGATGAATGCGATCATTGGATTTTCTGAATTATTAAAAGATCCGGACACCACCATAGAAGAAAAAGAAATGTATACGCAGATTATTGAAGAAAACTCTCATCAGCTCTTGAGAATAATCTCTGACATCATTGATATTTCTAAAATCGAAGTCGGTGAACTTTCTGTTCACAAAGAACCTATTCATATTAAAAACTTATTTGACAACATTCTCATCTACTTCTCTTTAAAAAGCAAACAACTTAAAAATGGAAAAGTAAAAATAAAGTATGAGATTAAGAATGACATACCTGAAATCATCAACACCGATCCCGCCAGACTTAAACAAATACTTAGTAATTTAATAGAAAATGCCATCAAATTTACTTCAGAAGGAAGCATTGTTTATTCAATTGAAAAAAAACAGTCAAACTATATTTTCAAAGTAAAAGATACGGGTAAGGGTATTGCGAAAGAAAAACTTGAAAAAGTTTTTGTTCGCTTTTTTAAAGAGAGTAACCAGCATTTCAGCGATATGGGAGGTACAGGACTTGGTCTTTCCATTGCCAAAAATATGGTTGAATTACTGGGTGGTAAAATAAGATTATGGAGTGAACAAAATGTAGGAACCGAGTTTACTTTTACCCATCCCATCGATTAAAACACATTCATAAATAAAACAGCATTTAGTTTTTCAAGTAATTGATTACGATAGGGCTTTGAATGACAACCTATGTAAAGCTGAAAAAATTCATCACCCCATCCTATCAATCAATTCCTTCTGTGTTATAATAAAAACACTTAAAAAATAAATTTACTATTAAAAAGGACAAATCAACTATCGATTATTTTCGTAATCCTTACAAGCGTTGTAAATACCCTCAAATAAAGCTTTGGCATCAGATGCCGCCATAGCAGAATAAGCCACTCTAAAAATATTATCCAGGTTAATAATACCTATACTATATTTATTAATCAGGATATCACGTATCACTTCTCCATCCAATCCATCTTTTAGTTTAACACACATAAAATAACCTGAGTTATATGGAAGAGCAATAAAATACTCGTTGTATTTTTCGCTTGTCAAAACATCTTTAATAGCTTGATAACGAGTCTTCATAATAACAAATTTACTATGTTTCTGCTCAGCATAATCAGGAGATTCAAAGGCATGGAGCAGTAAAGATTGACTTAAGTTTGAAGAATTTGAGATATTTCCTCTAACAGCACCGCCAGTTTTCATTTCCAGCGCCTGATAAAGTGCTTCATTTCCTCCTTTAATTCCATAAGTAATAAAACCTACCCTAAATCCCCATACATAATCTTCTTTTGTAGCGCCATCAATTTTAACAGCCAACACATTTTTATGTAAATCAGCAATATATGCAAATATGGATTGCTTCTCTATACCATCTTCAAACACCAATCCAAAATAAGCATCATCAGTAACAACAACAATTTTTTTACCGCATTCGGCAGCTTCTTTCACAACTGCTACAATATCCTGCATTTCTGTAACCGTAGGAGTATACCCTGTAGGATTATTAGGAAAATTCAGGATAAGCACCTTCTTTTCTCCTTCTGCCAATAATTTTTGCTTTAGCGCTTGTACATCAAAACCATTATCTTTAAACAGGTTAAATTTATTGAGCGTTACTCCGTAAGCATTACCTAAGGCAAGATTGTAATTACCCCAGAATAAATCAGGCACTAAAAGCTCTTGTCCTTCATCCATCCATAAATAACCAGCCATGCTAATTCCATGTGTTAAAGCACTGGTAACCACAGGCAGGCTAAGCTCCTTACCTTTTAGCGAAGGATTTTTATCATAGATCATCTGCTTCCACTTTGCACGCAAGTCAGGCCTACCAAAACTTGGTGCATAAGGAAATGAAAGAGAGGGATCTAAATTAATTTTAGAAGCAATGGATTCCAAACGCATGGGTGAACCATCATCCTCAATAGCCGCACCAATGGTAGCATTAATTTTGGTACCCTTAGCCTCAGCTGTTTGCCCTAATATACCCTTCTTGGGGAAAAAAATATGTTTCCCCTTTTCCGATAATAAATCGAATACAACAGGATTTTGAGATAAAATCACTTCGTTTAATTCTTGTGCTTGCGGATTCATTTTTAATATTTACTAGTGTATAAATGCTTGCTTGCAAATTTGCTAAAAAAAGCCCATTCTTTTTGCCATTTATTATTAAAAGGGTGACATTTATTTAAACTAAAATCATTTTATTTGTTTAACGACTCTGAATTTATAAGCCCTTTCATTACCTCTCATCAACAATGGCTTTCAGTGCTCTGAATTCCCCAGTGTGTTTCAATAATTCGCCGGATAGAAACGGCACTTATTCTATCCCAATTAATATTCTCTTTTGTCACAAAATTTATATCTGTTACATCATCTTTAGCATGCAAATGCTCCCATCCTTTTACTTTGCATACAAAAGCTAAATCAGTAGTAAAAACAGAGTAACCTGAATAGACATATTCATTAGGATAAGACACCAGATATTGCATTCCTATAGTATCCAGATTTAGCTCTTCTTTTAATTCTCTTGTTAAAGCCTGCTCAGCCGTTTCCATTGGATCCACAAAGCCTCCTGGCAGATCCAGCATGCCAACATTGGGCTCAAAGGCTCTTACTGTAAGCAAAAGTTCTCCTTTTTCGTTCTCAATTAAAGCAGCTACTGCCGATGCAGAATTAATAAAAAAGTGGAAACCACAGTCTGTACACAAAAAAGATTTTTCTCCTTCAATACTAAAACTGGCAGATCCACATTTGGGACAATATTTTAAAACTTGTTCGGGTTTTGTCATCATAAATTTAATATCTTACTAACCAGCAAAGTCACTAACAACCCTATAAAATAGACATAATAGGCTATTGTTACACATGCATTATCTACATTAACAACACACCTTCATATCATTAACTAACAAACACCTTACACAAGGTATAATCATGAAAATAACGATATACTACACTAAAGTTACTATTTGAAACATTTTATGCTAAAAAATATCATACTTCAGTTTGCTAAATATATCCCAACAATTTTAAGAATTCCATCTAAATAAACTCTCCAATTTATTAAAACAAGACTTCAAATGCTATCTTCACAACTCAGAACAAAAAACACCAAACAAGAATAAAACGAACCAACAATTTTATCCCCAAAGATTTTCAGGATAAACACCCTTATTAATTAATGAACGAAGGCTTTTTTTTACAATTGGCTTATCCTCCTGATAAGTAACACCAAACCACTTAGCATCACTACTTAATACTTTTGCAGAAGCCTTTTTTGTTTTTATCATCTTATCAACCAAGGCATTAAAATAAAATTCCGATTTTAACTCGTTTCCTCTTTCTTTTAAAAAGTCTGTAAAGCCAGTTTCTAAAGCACTGAAAAAAGATTTCTTAAAAGCCCAAAAATTCATGGAAACATATTCATTACCTGTAAGTTCTGTCACTTTATCATTTTCCCAATACACCACCTTTCCTTCGTTGTAACCTATTTTGGTTCGTTCAACAATATGCAACAAATTATTTTGTTCATCTGTTTCACAAACGCCTCTCGATACGGTTCCATACTCCGATAAGGTATTATTTAAGGCATAACCTACCATGGCATATTCCTTTTCATCTTTGCTATTAGCTACAAAATCAACCACCGTCTGGTAAGCCTCCCTGCCATAGAAGTCATCGGCATTGATAATCGCAAATGATTCATGAATAGCATCTTTAGCCATCAACATAGCATGTCCTGTTCCCCAGGGTTTCTCTCTTCCTTCTGGCACAGAAAATCCTTCTGGCAGGTTGTTCAATTCCTGATATACATATTCTACTTCAATTTTGCCTCTTAATTTCGGCTCGAATCGTTCTTTAAACTCTTCAGCAAAAGAGTTCCGAATTACAAATACCACTTTTTTAAAACCAGCCTGAATAGCATCATATACAGAATAATCAATTATAGATTCTCCATTAGGTCCAAGCTCATCCAATTGCTTTAATCCTCCATAACGACTACCCATTCCGGCAGCAAGCACTAATAGTGTTGGCTTCATACTTTTAATAAATTGGTTTCTATATTATTTGTTCGCATTAAAATCATTCAACAGTCCTTCATACATCCAATTAGCCAATGCCTGACGATTATTTGGCAGTATTAAGCGCTTTTGATCACGAAAATTACTAATATTTCCTAACTCGATAAACACTGCTGTAGGATAGGTTTTTCGCAATACATATAAGTTCCGGGCACTAACAATGCCAGCGTAACCTCTTGATGGTTGGTGTATACTATATTTAGAATTAAAAACTTCTAACATGCTCAAAGCCGTTTTTTCACCAGATTGACTTTTGGGTGAATGATAAAAAAATACGTCAATTTCTTTTCCCTTACTTCGAGAATCAACATGTATAACAACGCAACGTTGAAAAGAAGGTTTGTAATTGAGATATAAATCATTTACGGCTTTGGTACGCTGCTTTAATCGGTCATTTTGATCCAATGGTATAATTTCCCCCATACATAATTCATCTTTATCAAGTGCAAGATAAAAATCATCACGTATACCATCATCATTGTCTTGAATGATCATGTGCACCTTAGCACCATTCTCTTGAAGCTTTTTAGCTAAACGTAAGGTGATATCATAAGCATATTCATCTTCGCCCAAAGTTTTATTTTCATAAGCTCCTAAAGCACCTGGATCAGGCCCTCCATGACCACTTACCAAATGAAATACAGCTCCTTTTAAACATTCTGATTCCAGTACAAAGCGCTCCCTTTCTTTCCCATAAAGTGGTTCTGTTATATATATTTCACTTTCGGGTATTTTATAATCCAAGCCAAGAATAAGCGCATTATCTTTACCTAACTTATTTTTATTTAATTCAATAAACTGTTCCCGATAAATATGAGGATCTAAGTTATTTCTGATTAAAAACGCATGTAAACCTTCTCCTTTTTCAGGAGTGGAAAGTATATAAGAGCTGTCTTGTTGCGCATTTATGGAAAGCGCAGTACAATAACAAAAAATAAAAATAACGACTCTATTTAAAACTTTCATGATTTTCTCATTCAAAAAGATCAATTTAAGATAACGATGACAAATTTAAATTATTTATCCAAGTTTAAAAGCCTATTGCTAACTGCTTTTGTGTATCATTGACAACTTAATTGAGAATAATTTAGTAAAATATTTAAAAATTAATGAAGCATACTTAACTTTGCAAAAAAGCTTATTTAATATAAAAATACAAGAAGTATAAAACAAGTTCAATTTAAATTGAATACTATTAAAAAATATATTTTTTGTACTATAAACAGATAATGAATTATGGAATTTGATAATATTGAATTTTCAAACATCTTATTGGCATTTGGACTAACTTTATTTGCAGGTTTAGCAACTGGAATTGGAAGTGCCATGGCCTTTTTCGCCAAAAGAACTAATACCAAGTTTTTATCATTGTCGCTTGGTTTTTCTGCAGGGGTAATGATATATGTATCATTTGTAGAAATTTTTTTTAAGGCCAAAGATAGCTTAATGGAAGTGTACAATGAGGCTACAGGTACCTGGATAACAGTCATATCTTTTTTTGGAGGAATGCTATTCATTGCATTGATAGATAGATTCATCCCTTCGGCTGAAAACCCTCACGAAATGGAAAGAATTGAAGACATGACTGAAGCAAAAAGAATGAAAAGTGATCATCTGATGAGAATGGGTATTTTTACAGCATTAGCTATTGGTATCCACAATTTTCCAGAGGGACTGGCTACTTTTACAGCAGCTTTAACAAATCCTAATTTGGGTATTGCTATAGCAGTGGCTATTGCAATTCATAATATACCAGAAGGAATTGCTGTATCTGTTCCTGTATACTACGCTACTGGTAGTCGAAGAAAAGCCTTCCGTTTGAGTTTTTTATCTGGACTTGCAGAACCAATTGGTGCTATTGTTGGATATTTAATTTTGATGCCTTTTTTAACTCCTGCTACCTTTGGGATAATATTTGCTTCTGTAGCTGGAATCATGGTTTTTATCAGTCTGGATGAATTGCTTCCTGCAGCTCAAAAGTATGGAGAACACCACCTATCCATTTATGGATTGGTAGCAGGAATGGGAGTGATGGCATTAAGCCTATTAATGTTTTTATAATAAATTAATAAAAAGAAAAATTATTTATACTAATTCTTGTCTGGAAGAAATTTAAATATCATTTCTCACGAATAACACATTCAATAAATTAATAAGTATCGATTTATTAAAGATAATATGACTAAAAAAGAACGATTTAAAAATATAATTGAGTGGTTTAAGGTAAATATGCCGATTGCAGAAACGGAATTAAATTACTCTAACCCATATGAATTATTAGTTGCAGTCATACTTTCTGCTCAATGTACCGATAAACGAGTAAATCAAATTACTCCGGATTTATTTCAAAGATATCCATCTGCAAAAGAGCTATCAGAAGCTACTCCCGATGAAGTATTGGATTATATAAAATCATGTAGCTACCCTAATAATAAAAGTAAGCATCTGGTAGGCATGGCCAAAATGTTGTACAATGATTTCAATAGCAAGGTTCCGGAAGACATAAAAGATCTCCAAAAAATGCCTGGAGTAGGTCGTAAAACTGCCAATGTAATTGCAAGTGTAGTATTCGAGAAACCTGCCATGGCTGTTGACACACATGTTTTTAGAGTCTCCGAACGAATAGGCTTAAGCACCAATTCAAAAACTCCTTTGGAAACAGAAAAGCAATTAGTTAAATATTTTCCCGAAGACCTGTTACATATAGCTCATCACTGGTTAATTCTTCATGGAAGATACATTTGTATTGCCCGTAATCCCAAATGCAATAAATGTGGATTACAAGAGTTCTGCAAATATTTTCAGAAAAATAACAAAGCCCAATCCACCGAAAAAATTAATTAGATTGTTAACAAGTCCAGGAAAAGGAGAACACCTCGGTAATCCTTTTTTCCCATTTAATACTTTTGCCAATATTCTTTAATACTTATTTCCTTTTTACTTATTCCTTTATTCTTGAATCCTGATTATTGCAGCTATGAGGACCAGTCTCCGTTGCTGAGGCCAGAAATACAAACCCGGAGTTTTTATCCTTTAAATAGGTTTGTATTGCACAAATAAGAAAATAAACCTCTTCACTTTCTTTTTTACTTTAAACTTTAACCTTGAAATACTTTATACTTATTTCCCTTTAACCTTTAAACCTTGATTCTATAAAGACTGCGCGGCGGCCCGCCGGAAAGCGAAGGCCAAAGATGGGGTGAATACCTTTTCTTATGATTCTTCGTACGGGGGGGCTTGTCCTTTGTCGCGGCAGGCGACATTACCCGGATTGAAGAATAAAGAAAAGGTAAGAGCGAGCAGGCATTCTTTCCGGCTAGACTTTTTTCTTTCTTT
>JBFHEL010000050.1:0-16489 GCA_041584155.1 Saccharicrinis sp. | reverse complement strand
TGAATAATGCTTGTCATTATTCAATGATTGCCTTATTTGTTTTAAATTTAATAGACGTCGACATATGGCATTCAGAAGAGATCAGAAAGTAAAGAGCAATTTTACAAAAATCTCTATCGGATTAGCTTCTCCCGAAGAAATTTTAGAAAGATCTAGTGGGGAAGTTTTAAAACCGGAGACCATCAACTATAGAACTTATAAACCAGAAAGAGACGGATTATTCTGTGAAAGAATTTTCGGTCCCGTAAAGGATTATGAGTGTCATTGTGGTAAATATAAAAGAATCAGATATCGAGGTATCGTTTGTGACCGATGCGGTGTAGAGGTGACAGAAAAAAAGGTACGTCGTGAAAGAATGGGACATATCCAATTGGTTGTTCCTGTTGCGCATATCTGGTACTTTAAATCATTGCCTAATAAAATAGGTTATTTATTAGGATTACCCACAAAAAAATTAGATTCCATTATTTACTACGAACGTTATGTAGTTATTCAGGCTGGTATTAAGGCCGAGGATGGAATATCATATATGGATTTTCTTACCGAAGAAGAGTACTTGGATATTCTGGATACACTTCCTAAAGAAAATCAGTATTTAGAAGATGATGATCCTAATAAATTTATCGCGAAAATGGGTGCTGAAGCACTTCATATGATTTTATCGCGTATTGATTTAGATGGATTATCTTATGACCTAAGACATAAAGCAAATACAGAAACCTCTCAGCAAAGAAAAAATGAAGCACTTAAACGTCTTCAGGTTGTTGAGTCATTCCGTGAATCAGTAGGCAGAAACCGTCCTGAATGGATGGTGGTTAAAGTTGTTCCGGTTATTCCACCCGAATTGCGTCCTCTTGTGCCATTGGATGGAGGTCGTTTTGCTACTTCTGACCTTAACGATTTATACAGAAGGGTTATTATTAGAAATAACCGTTTGAAACGATTAATAGAGATCAAAGCCCCAGAGGTGATTTTGCGTAACGAGAAAAGGATGCTTCAGGAGTCTGTAGACTCTTTATTTGATAACTCTCGTAAAGCTAATGCCGTAAAAACAGATGCTAACCGTCCTTTAAAGTCGCTTAGTGATAGTTTAAAAGGTAAGCAAGGTCGTTTCCGTCAGAACCTTTTAGGTAAAAGGGTTGATTATTCTGCTCGTTCTGTTATCGTTGTAGGCCCTGAATTAAGAATGCATGAGTGTGGTATTCCTAAGGGAATGGCCGCTGAGTTATATAAGCCTTTTGTTATCAGAAAACTGATTGAGCGTGGTATCGTAAAAACAGTTAAATCTGCTAAAAAAATCGTGGATAGAAAAGATCCTGTAGTATGGGATATTCTTGAAAATGTATTAAAAGGACATCCAGTATTATTAAACCGTGCTCCTACGCTTCACCGTTTGGGTATTCAGGCATTTCAGCCTAAATTAATCGAAGGTAAAGCAATTCAGTTACACCCCTTAGCTTGTTCGGCATTTAACGCTGACTTTGATGGTGACCAGATGGCGGTGCATTTACCTTTAGGTAATGCAGCTATTCTTGAGGCTCAAATGTTAATGTTGGGTTCTCAGAACATTCTAAACCCTGCTAATGGTGCTCCGGTTACTGTACCATCTCAGGATATGGTCTTGGGTCTTTATTATATGACTAAAGAACGTAAGGGTGCAAAAGGTGAAGGGTTAACTTTTTATGATTTGGAAGAAGTAAAAATAGCCTATAACGAGGGTGCTGTTGATTTACATGCTCTGGTAAAAGTTAAAGGTTATGATTTAAACAGCCAAGGAGTACCTGAGCTACAAATTATAGAATCAACAGTAGGACGTATCTTATTTAATGAATTTGCCCCAAGAGAATCAGGGTTTATTAACGAGGTATTGACTAAAAAAGCATTACGTGATATCATTGGTAAGGTACAAAAGGTTTGTGGTACACCTCGTACTGCTGATTTCCTTGATGATATTAAGAACTTAGGATATAAAATGGCATTCGAAGGTGGATTGTCGTTTAACCTTGGTGATGTAATTATTCCTCCTTCTAAAGATAAAATGGTAGAAGAAGGATATGCTGAAGTTGAAGAGGTGAAGAATAACTATAATATGGGATTCATCACCAATAACGAACGTTATAACCAGATTATTGATATCTGGACACATGTTAATGCTCGTTTGACAAATACTTTAATGAAGCAATTAAGTTCCGACCAGCAGGGTTTTAACTCTGTTTATATGATGCTTGATTCTGGTGCAAGGGGTTCTAAAGAACAGATTCGTCAGTTATCAGGTATGAGGGGACTGATGGCCAAGCCTCAGAAATCTGGAGCTACCGGTGGTCAGATTATTGAAAACCCTATTCTTTCAAACTTTAAAGAGGGATTGTCGGTTCTTGAGTACTTTATTTCTACCCACGGTGCCCGTAAGGGTCTTGCGGATACTGCTCTTAAAACGGCTGATGCAGGTTATCTGACACGTCGTTTGGTAGATGTATCGCAAGATGTAATTATTACAGAAGATGACTGTGGAACTTTAAGAGGGTTAACTGCTTCTGCAATTAAGAATAATGAAGATATTGTAGCTACTTTATATGAGCGTATCTTAGGTCGTGTTTCCGTTCATGATGTATATCACCCAACAACAGGTGAGTTAATTGTGAAATCTGGCGACGAGATCAATGAGAGCAAAGCTAGGTTGATCGAAGATTCACCGATTGAAAAAGTGGAAATTCGTTCGGTACTGACTTGTGAGTCTAATGTAGGAGTTTGTGCTAAGTGTTACGGTCGTAACCTGGCTACAGGAAACTTTGTGCATATTGGTGAGGCTGTGGGTGTTATCGCTGCTCAGTCTATTGGTGAGCCAGGAACACAGCTTACACTTCGTACCTTCCACGTAGGGGGTACCGCAGGTAACATTTCTTCTGAAAGTAGTATCGTTGCTAAATATGATGGTGTTGCTGAGATTGAAGAACTACGTACCGTTCCTACCAAAGATGAAACAGGTAAAGATGTGGATATCGTAATTGGTCGTTTGGCTGAGCTACGTATCGTGGATAAAAATACTGGTATCACCTTAACTAACCATCCAATTTTATATGGTTCTAAACTATTTATAAAAAATGGTGCAGAAGTTAAAAAAGGTGATCTGATTTGTGAGTGGGATCCATATAACGCCGTTATTGTTTCAGAAAAAGCAGGTTCTGTTAGTTTCGACAATATGTTAGATGGTATTACTTATAAAGAGGAATCTGATGAACAAACAGGTTTCCGTGAGAAAGTAATTATTGAAAGCCGCGATAAAACTAAAAATCCTATATTAAGAATTATTGACGATTCGGGTGAAATTCTAAAAACATTTAACTTACCTGTGGGTGCTCACATCTCTGTGGATGAAGGCCAAAAAGTAAAAATAGGTGAGATTGTTTCTAAGATTCCAAGAGCCGTTGGTAAAGCAGGTGATATTACAGGGGGTCTTCCTAGGGTAACTGAGCTATTTGAGGCTCGTAACCCATCGAATCCAGCTGTCGTTTCTGAAATTGATGGTGAAGTAACATTTGGTAAGATTAAACGTGGTAATCGTGAAATTATCGTTACTTCTAAAAACGGTCAGGTGAAGAAATATCTGGTATCGCTTTCTAAACAGATTCTTGTACAAGAGAATGATTATGTGCGTGCAGGTATTCCATTATCTGATGGAGCAACTACACCTTCTGATATTCTTCATATCATGGGACCAACAGCAGTTCAGGAATATATTGTAAATGAAGTACAGGATGTATATCGTTTGCAAGGTGTGAAGATTAATGATAAGCATTTTGAGATTATCGTTCGTCAGATGATGCGTAAAGTTGATATAGTTGATCCGGGTGATACTAAATTCCTGGAAAAACAAATTGTGGATAAGTTAGAGTTTATGCACGAAAACGACCATATTTATAACAAAAAAGTGGTGGTTGAACCAGGTGACTCTGAAAACTTAAAAGCAGGACAAATTATTACTGCGCGAAGATTAAGGGATGAAAACTCTCAATTGAAACGTAGAGATCTTAAGTTGGTGGAAGCAAGAGAAGCAATTCCTGCTACCTCAAGTCAGGTGCTTCAGGGAATTACCAGAGCATCTCTTCAAACTAAGAGCTTTATGTCAGCCGCTTCCTTCCAGGAAACAACCAAAGTGCTTAACGAAGCTGCTATTTCAGGTAAAGTTGATCATTTGGAAGGTCTGAAGGAGAATGTAATTTGTGGACACTTGATACCTGCCGGTACGGGTCAAAGAGTTCTTAAGAATCTCGTTGTAGGTTCTCAGGAGGAATTTGATAAACTTGCCAGTAAGTCAGTTATCGTAGAAGAACAAGAATAAATATATTCGATATATACAATTAAAGGGAAGTATTACTATACTTCCCTTTTTTTATTTAGTCGGGAATTATATTTTTATAAAAAATTACAAGTATTTGAATTATGGAAGAAAAAAAGAATAAAAACCAACTAAGCATAGAGTTAAATGAAGAAATAGCTCAAGGGATCTATTCAAATTTGGCTGTTATTACACATTCGCCATCAGAGTTTGTGATGGATTTTATCAGAGTAATGCCTGGTGTCCCTAAAGCACAGGTTAAGTCAAGAATTGTTGTTACACCGGAACATGCAAAACGATTGATGATGGCTTTGATGGATAATATTAAAAGGTATGAGGCGCAACATGGCCCTATTAAAAATATTGACGATGGTAATCAGGGGGGTAATATCCCTATGAGTTTTGGAGGTAATACTCCTCAGGCTTAATACAAAATGGATTTAGTGTTCAGCAATCAGTTATGTTTAATTGATTGCTGCTTATTTTGCTTTGTTGGCAATGTCTTTCCTTATTGTTAGTTGTCCTTACTTTTTTATTTCTGCATTATGCTTAAAAGTTTCCTTGTCTGTATTTTATGCTTTACCTGCCTATCTTCTTGTCACGATCAGGTTAAGGCTCAAGGGGCTGTTTTTACAGGAGCATCCCGGTTCGATGAGTACCTTTCCCTTCTTAAGGGGAAAAAGGTAGCCTTAGTGGTTAATCAATCCTCCTTGGTTAATCATTGCCATTTGTTGGATACTCTGTTAAACTATCAGGTAACTGTCACAAAAATATTTGCTCCTGAGCATGGTTTCCGAGGAACTAAAGATGCCGGAGAACAGATAGATAATAATATCGACGCAAAAACTGGTATACCCATTATTTCTTTGTATGGAAATAATAAGAAACCGACTCTGGCGCAGTTGAATAATGTAGATGTTGTTTTGTTTGATATCCAGGATGTGGGAGTTCGTTTTTATACTTACATAAGTACCATGCATTATGTGATGGAAGCTTGCGCTGAAAATAATAAGTTGCTTATTGTATTAGACAGACCCAACCCTAATGGAGACTACTTCGATGGTCCGATATTAAAAAAGAAATTAAGCTCTTTCGTAGGTATGCATCCTATTCCTGTTGTTCATGGTTTAACAGTTGGAGAACTTGCTCAGATGATTAATGGCGAAGGCTGGCTTAGCGATAGTTTACATTGTGATTTAAGGGTGATTAAAGTAAAGAACTGGTTTCATGGATTGAAATACGAATTACCTGTCAAGCCATCACCTAATTTGCCTAATTATATTTCTTTACGATTATATCCATCATTATGTTTTTTTGAAGCCACAAATGTAAGTATTGGGCGTGGTACTTATTTCCCTTTTCAGGTAATCGGTTACCCTGATCGTTCGGCAGGAGATTTTACTTTCACGCCTAAAAGTATTGAAGGAATGGCCAAACATCCCAAGCAGCAGGATAAAGATTGCTATGGAATTGATCTTAGAAAAGAATCTGTAATGCACCGATTTACCTTGTCTTATTTTATTTCTTTTTACAAACAATTTGGCCAGGATGAAGGCTTTGGTTTTAATAAGCGTTGGTTTAATTTATTGGCAGGAGATGATCAATTGGCTAAAGATATTGAGAATGGATTATCGGAAGATGAAATACGTGAAAAGTGGGAATCTGAACTAATGGATTATAGCAGAATTAGAGATAAATACCTACTTTATCCTAAAGAGGTAAATTGATGTAAATCTGGATTATTACTTAAGGTATAAAATATTTTTTTCTCAGTTATTTGAATATGAATAATATTCATACACAGTAAGTTAACGAGTATTTTTTCTGCTTTAAAACGTGAAATACGAGCTTTTTTATAAAAAAAAGAGAATGTAATGTATTCATGATCAGCTAAATAATTGAGTATAAATTTCTCCGGTTCGTTAAACTGTAGTAAACGGTTTTGTTCTTTTTTTAGAGCACTCCAATATTCAAGTAATATTTTGTTGGCCAATAGGTTTTGATCTTTTACCCGCACGTAAACCAGATATTTATCGCTTTTGTCGGGTGCTTTGTGAGGCCTTAAATTACTCTTCGGAATTTTAATTTCCAGTACTGTTTTTCCTTCGCTATTCCATTCAAAAATATCAAATTTAACAGGTGGCTTGCAATACATATTGGCTGCTGCTTCAATCATGTAATACTCTTCATCAGTAGCTACACCAACAATATTTCCATTGTCTTTTACTCCTATAAGTAAGCTGCCTCCATCGGTATTGGCAAAGGCAGCTAATGAGCGTGCAATTTTTTTGGAATCATTAATGGCATACTTAAAATCTTGTTGTTGATGTTCTCCTTCAGCTATTTTTTCTTTCAGCTTCGTGTTTCTCATTTCCCCTGACTTTCATGCAAAAATATAAGTTTTGTTCTATCCATACAAGATTATTCTGTGTACAACTATCGCCCGATAGCTTAATTTAAAAAGACACAAATGACTGTATTTGTTTTATTTATAATGTGTTTAAATAAAAAAAATAATGACAAATATCACTGGGAAAACAGTTAAAAATGATTAATTTATTAAAGAAAAAATTCTCCAATGGGAACCTGAAAAGACCCGTTAAGCAATGCCTTTATTGATGCTGCAATGCAGAAAAGGCTTAGGGAGCTGTTTAATAGGGTTAAATGCGTATTTATCAGACGAGAGAAACAGCTTACAGCTTATTTTCTTGCTGAGAATAATTAAGTTTTGTTATATCTAAATTAAATACCATGACAGAAACAACTAACCTGATAAAATCCCTGGCCGATAAGTATGGTCGTTACCAGGAAAGCCTTCTACCCATTTTACAGGGAGTAGTGGAGAATAGCAGATTTATTTCAGAAGAAGCAATGGTTGAAATAGCCCGGGAGCTTGATATATCTGCAGCAAGAGTTTATGGAACAGCCTCATTTTACTCTTTCCTGAATAGCAAACCCGTTGGAGAAAATGTAATCAGAGTTTGTAAAACAATAACCTGTATGATGCATGGTAAAAACCAAATTATTCAGGAGCTGGAGAAAAGTTTAAAGATTAAACTCGGAGAAACAACCCATGATGGAAAGTTTACCTTGTTGGAAACTAATTGTTTAGGTCAGTGTCATAAGGGGCCTGCAATGTTAATAAATGATGAGCCTTACACAGAGCTCACTCCTCAGAAGGTGAGAAATATTCTTGAGTCGCTCAAAGCGAAGGATATGGCAGATAAGTCGAACCCTGTTTAAATGAAAAGCTATGGCAACGAAAAATCTTAAAAGACTGGATTTGATTTTTAAAAATGAACATGATCTTCAGGATATTCTTACAACTACATTTGAAAAGTCGAATCAGGATTTAATCAACGATCTAATTATTTCAGGCCTAAAGGGAAGAGGAGGAGCAGGGTATCCAACAGGATTAAAGTGGAAAATGGCTTCGGAAGCAAAAGCGGATATAAAATATGTGATTTGTAATGCCGACGAGGGGGAGCCCGGAACTTTTAAGGACAGAGAAATTTTGAGTCAGGTACCTTATAAAGTTTTAGTCGGTATGGCTGTGTGTGCAAAGATTATAGGTGCACATGAAGGGTTTATTTATTTAAGAGGAGAATATAAATTTCTGCTAAACTCATTATCAGAGGTTATTGATGAGTTTCATTTGTTAATGAATAAGATTGGATTCGATTTCAGGGTAAAGATATTTCTTGGAAGCGGAGCATATATTTGTGGTGAAGAAAGTGCTTTATTTGAGAGTATGGAAGGTCATCGAGGTGAACCCAGAAACAAGCCTCCTTATCCCACTAAATCAGGTTACAGAAAGTTGCCTACCGTTATTAATAATGTGGAGACTCTGGCGCATACCTATTCTATTTTTAAATATGGTCCGGAGAAATTTAAAGATTTGGGAGTTCAGGATTCAAGGGGATCAAAGGTATTTTCGGTTTCAGGAGACACTCCTATTCCCGGTATTTATGAGTTGGAATTTGGCATGTCATTGCAAAAATTTGTGGAAGATTTTGGTGATGGTGATGCCAAAGCTGTTCAGGTGGGAGGAGCATCGGGGTTTTGTGTACCCAGAAAAAAGTTTGATAAAACAATCATAGGTTACCAGGGTAAGCTAACCGGAGTATCCCTACCAACAGGAGGTTCTATGATGATTTTTAACTCCTCAAGAAGTATGTATAATGTATTGCATAATTATTTGGAGTTTTTTGTTGAAGAGAGTTGTGGACAATGTACACCTTGTCGTGTGGGAACACAACAACTTTTACTGGGTATTGAGGCAGTTAAAAAAGGCGAAAAATCATCGGAATATCTCAATAAGCTTTTGAATCTGGCTGAGAATATGAGAGTGACTGCCAAATGTGGTTTAGGTCAGTCTGTGGCCAATTCGTTTTCCTCAATAGTTGAAAACTTTAGAGAAGAAATGATTTATTAATCATTAATGCAAAAGTTATGAGAAAAGTAAACTTAGTTATTGATCATATACAAGTTAGTGTTGATGCAGACTCCACGATACTGGATGCTGCAAAAAAACTGAATATTAAGATTCCTACCCTGTGTCATCATGAAGACTTGTGTGTGGCAGGAAATTGTCGTGTTTGCGTGGTGGAGCAGATTGGTGCTGATCGTCTGTTACCTTCTTGCGCTACTCCTGTTGCAGAAGGAATGGAGCTATTAACCAATAGTTTAAAGGTGCGTAATGCTCGCAAAAGTGTTATTGAACTTTTGGTGTCTGAGCATCGGGCCGAATGTACTCGTTGTTATAAAAACGGGGTGTGCGAGTTACAACATTTATCTTCTGAATATCTTATTGGCGAAGACACTTTAATCGATTTAGTACCATTAAAAGATTATACGATAGATTACTTTTCTCCATCGATTATCAAAGACGATTCGAAATGTATCAGATGCCAACGTTGTGTTCGTACTTGTGATCAGCTGCAGAATATAGGAGCCTTAACGGTCGCTTATAAAGGACGGGATATGAAAGTATCTTCTTTCTTTGAGAAACCCATGTATGAAGTTGTTTGTACTAATTGTGGACAATGTGTTAATCGCTGTCCTACAGGGGCTTTGATAGAAAGAAACTATATCGAAGAAGTTTGGTCTGCAATTTATAACCCTAAAAAACATCTGGTGGTGCAAACAGCCCCTGCTGTACGCATAGCCTTAGGAGAGGCTTTAGGTATGGAAGCTGGTAATATTGTCACAGGAAAAATGGTGGCCGCATTACGCCGATTAGGTTTTGATTCAGTGCTGGATACTGATTTTACTGCCGATCTTACCATTGTAGAAGAGGGTAACGAGTTACTTCAGCGTCTCAAAGGGGCATTGTTAGATAAAAACCCGGATGTTAAACTACCAATGACAACTTCTTGCTCACCAGGTTGGGTAAAATATATTGAGCATATGTATCCTGAATTATTGCCTAATGTATCTACCGCTAAGTCGCCCCAGCAGATGTTCGGTGCACTGGCCAAAACTTTTTATGCCCAAAAAATGAATATAGACCCTGAAAATATGGTTTCTGTATCTGTTATGCCTTGTACGGCTAAAAAATATGAGGCAAATCGTCCGGAGATGCATGCCAGCGGTTATCGTGATGTGGATCTTGTATTGACTACCCGGGAATTGGCAAAAATGATAGAGCAAGCCGGTATTGATTTTAAGGCTCTGGAGAATGAAGAGTTCGATTCATTTATGGGGGTGTCATCGGGAGCTGCTGTGATTTTTGGTGCTACAGGAGGTGTGATGGAAGCAGCTCTTCGTACAGCTTATGAAATTGTTACAGGCAGAGAAGTGCCATTTGAAGGTTTAAATATTACTGCGGTGAGGGGTATGGAAGAGGTCAAGGAAGCTACAGTGAAAATTGAGAACCCTAAGCCTGAGTGGAGCTTTTTAGATGGCATTGAATTAAAAACCTGTGTAGCCCATGGATTAGCTAATGCCAAAAAAGTGATGGATAATGTGGTGAGCGGAAAAGCCCAATATCATTTTATCGAAATAATGGCCTGCCCGGGAGGCTGTTTAGGAGGGGGAGGTCAGCCTATACCAACTAATCTCGAAATACGTAAACAAAGAGCCAAAGCTATTTATCAGGAAGATGCCGGTAAACCCATACGTAAATCGCATGAAAACCCTGAGGTTATTAAGTTATACAAGGAGTTTCTGAAAAAACCACTGGGGCATAAATCGCATGAATTACTGCATACTACCTATACCGAAAGAAACAGGTATTAGAAGAGTAGTTGATCTGCTGTATATGATTACCAAATGAGTCAATATAAGAGATATTGTTTTATGTTAAGGTTTGCAAAAAGCCGGGTGTCAGTTGTTTTGTGAGCTTTATATCTTTTCAACGATAGGTAATATTAAGCATTCAGCTATGGATCGAAAAAAAATGACTATCTGCATTTGTTCAGAGAGTCATTTTTTGTATTTTGATAAAGAATCAGTTTCATTGTATTGTTCATCCTAAATCTGTCAATAACATGCAAACAGAACATTTATTAACTATATGTATGGGGAGTTCATGTTTCTCGCGTGGGAATAAGGATGTATTAGCTATTGTAAAAAAATTTTTGGCTGAACATCATTTGGAAGATTCTGTATTTTTTAGGGGGGAGTTATGTACTGGTAATTGTGAAAAAGGACCAGTTTTAAAGATTGATGATGAGCAGTTTAATCATGTGGATGCAGATAATGTGTATGATATTTTAGCAGCGTATTTTAAAGTATAAAAGAAATGGGTCAGTTAATCACTGTTGATAAAGACAAATGCAATCTGAGCTTTACATGTATCAGGGCTTGTCCTGCTAAAGCTATAAAAATAGCCGATAATCATGCGAACATTCTTCCTCATAAATGTATTGGTTGTGGTAATTGTGTTGTGGTTTGTGCACAAAATGCAATAAGTTTCAGAAGTGAACAGCAAAGGGTAAGCGATTTGATGAAGGATGAAGGTAGGGTAGCTGCTATTTGTGATCCCGCCATATCTGGTGAGTTTACCGATATTACAGACTATAGAAAGTTTGTAGCCATGGTTCGTGCGTTGGGATTTGATTTGGTAGCAGAGGTAGCTTTTGGTGTAGACTTGATTGCTCAGAAATATAAACAATTACTTGAGGATTCTCATGGTAAATATTATCTGACCACCCATTGCCCTCCTGTACGTTTCTTTATTGAAAAATACCGTCCTAATTTGGTGGATAATCTGGCGCCTATTGTTCCTCCATTTGTGGCCATGGCAAAGGTTATGAGGAAAAAATATGGAGAACATATTAAAGTAGTTTATTTAACTGCCTGTGTTTCGGCTAAAGATGATGCCCGTAGCTTTGTTCATACCGATGGTGAAATTAATGGCGTTCTTACCTTTCAGGAGTTGAGAGACATGTTTGTTTCGCATCAAATTAAAGAATCTTCGGTTGAGTTTAGTGAGTTTGACCCCCCTGTTGGACGTAAGGGAGGTTTGTATCCCATTAACCATGGTTTGTGGCAAACAGTTGATATGCCCCAGGATCTGCTGGGGAGTAACGTAATTTCTGCTGATGGGAGAAGTGATTTTTTACAATCGATAAATGAATATGATCAGGATAGCAGTTTAAGCCATCATTTAGACCTTTATTATTGTGAAGGGTGTTCAATGGGGCCGGGTATGTCGCAGGGAGGAAAAAAATTTATGCGACAGTCTCATGTTATTCAGTATGTTGAGAAAAGACTCAAAGCGATTGATTGTGAACAGTGGCATGCCGATATAAAAGAATTTAAAGAGCTGGATTTAAAACGTTCCTTTAGAATCTCAGATCGCCGCTTGCCTAAACCCTCAGAAGATGAAGTGCAAAGGATTTTGCACGATATGGGAAAAGAAGATATTCGTGATCAGCTGAATTGTGGTGCTTGTGGTTATCCTAGTTGTAAAGAGTTTGCGGTAGCCTACTGTCAGGGACTTACCAATTTTGAGATGTGTTATTCCTATTCCATAAAAAAATTACATACCTATATAACCAAAGTTCATTCGGCCAATGAAAAACTGAAGAATACCAAAGAGGCATTACGTGAAAGTGAAGAACGAGCTCGTAAAGAAGGACAGTCGGCTATGGCAGCTGCCAATACCATGACTTCTATGCTCAATAAGTTGAGAGCCGGTGTTGTTATGGTTGATTCAGATTTGAAGATTATTGAATCTAATTTGAGTTTTGTAGATATGATGGGCGAAGATGCCAAACAGCTCAATGAAATTATTCCCGGACTGAAGGGTGCTGATATTAATACTTTACTGCCGTTTGGAAAGTTATTCCTATCCGTGTTGCAAACAGGACAGGAGGTTTTAAACAGAGATATTACAATGAATGATAATATTCTGAATGTTTCGGTTTTTACCATCCAAAAAGGGAAGATTGTAGGAGGAATAATCAGAGATTTAACTGCACCGGAAGTTCGCCGGGAGGAGATTATTAACAGAGCACGTACTGTCATTCGAGATAACCTGCAAACAGTTCAACAGATTGCTTTCCTGCTGGGAGAAAGTGCTTCGAAAACTGAGAAAGTGCTTAATTCTATTATTGAAGCACAAAAAATTGGGGACAGCCATGGAAGTTAAAGAGCCTGATTTTTATTTGGATATCTACTGTAACCAAAATAATCACTTCGGAGAATTTATTTGCGGAGATGTATTTATTTCTCGTCGTATTAAAGAAGATGGTCGTACCATAACCGTGTTGTCTGATGGTATGGGAAGTGGTGTAAAAGCCAGTGTGTTAGCTACCTTAACCTCGTCTATGGCAGTAAACTTTACTATTGAGCATAAAGAAGTGCAGAAAACAGCTGAGATAATTATGAATACTTTGCCTGTTTGTAGCGTTCGTAAGGTGAGTTACTCCACATTTACTATTATTGATATAGAAGATGATGGGAGTACCACTATTGTTGAATATGATAACCCACGCTGTTTAATCATGCGCACACACAGGCCTTTTGATCCAGGATGGAATGAAATTACCCTGGAGAGTAAAAAGAATAAAGGAAAGAAACTGTATACCTGCCATTTCAAGGCACGTAAGGAGGATAGGATCTTCTTTTGGTCTGATGGTATTATTCAATCAGGAATGGGGTCTAAGGCTCTACCCTTTGGATGGGGGCGGGATGAAGTGGAAAACTACGTGGTGAAGAGTGTGAAAAATGCCCCTTTTATATCTTCCTCCAAGCTATCGCGTAAAATAGTTAATATGGCATCGTTAAATGATGGAGGAAGTCCTCTGGATGATACCTCATGTGGCATTATTTATTTTCGCGAACCTCGTAAGCTATTGTTTGTTACCGGCCCTCCTTATGAAGAAGAAAAAGATTCGGACTTCTCTATTAAAGTACAAAATTTTGGTGGAAAAAAAATAGTCAGTGGTGGAACAACGGCCGAGATTATTGCCCGTGAACTGGGTCTGAAATTCTCTGCTGGTCTTGAAATGTCAGATCCTGATTTGCCTCCGGTAGCTCAAATGGAAGGGATTGATCTGGTTACTGAAGGGATTCTTACACTGGGTAAGGTGGTAAGAATATTAGAGAATTTTCAGAAAAATGATGTGATAGGGATAGGGCCTGCACATCAGATTGTTAAAAACTTTTTAGAGAGTGATAAAATCCATATTATCAATGGAACACGCATCAATGTTGCTCATCAGGACCCTAACTTACCCGTAGAGCTTGAAATAAGACGGACCGTAGTTAAACGAATTGCCACCTTACTCGAAGAGAAATTTCTAAAGGAGATTTCAATAGAGTATATTTAATGCAAAGAGCCTTGTTTTTAGCTGTTGCTTATGAGTAAAAATGAAAGATTATAATCATTGAGCTTAGGTTGGTATTGAATGCAATAAGGAGCTAAAATTACCTATGCTTCATTTGCTAATAACCTTTTTACTCATTAATCTATATATTAAAATCAATAAAGGTAAAATAAGATCAAACGCTTCTTCTTGCCATAAATATACTATGATAATTAATAGTTTTTAACACTCTTAGAGCATGTTATTTTGAGGAGTATATAAAATGCATAAATACTGAATAAGCCACTATTATTTAGATTTGTTATGTATTGTCAAATTGTTCATTTTATGGTTTTTTTTTCAAGGTATACATTGTATTTTGTGGTTAATTATTGAATAAAATCTCTAATTAATGTTAATGATTTTCTTTTGTGTGATCCTTAATATTGTTTGTGAATGAAAGTAAGTGAGATTATCGAAATATTGAATGCCAGTATTCTTTGTGGAGAAGAACGGATGGATATTGAAATTAAAAGAGGTTTTGCAAGTGACTTGATGAGTGATGTGCTTACCCTGGATACGGATCATATGGTTTTAATTACAGGTCTGGCTAATATGCAAACTATTAGGACTGTTGAGATGGCCGATATTCATTGTGTGCTTTTTGTGCGAAATAAACAGATCACCTGCGAAATGATTGAATTAGCCAAAGAGCATGGAATGATACTTCTGCAATGTCAATATTCAATGTTTAATGCTGTAGGAATGTTGTACGCCGCAGGTTTACGACCTGTTTATTAATATAAAATCATGGAGTTTATATATGAAGTTGAAGGAGGTGATTTTACAAAGGCTGGGAATGCTTCCAGTGCCGTAAAAAAAACATTGAAGCAGCTAAATGTAAATCCCAAAGTTGTTAAGCGAATTGTTGTTGCGTTATACGAGGCTGAGGTGAATATTGTGGCACATGCATATAAAGGTACCATTACAGTGAATATAAGTCCAGAACATATTGATATTGTATTAAACGATAAGGGGCCCGGAATTCCAGATATTGATTTGGCTATGCAGGAAGGCTATTCAACAGCTTCTTCAAAAGTAAGGGAAATGGGATTTGGAGCAGGCATGGGTTTGCCTAACATTAAGAGAAATGTAGATGAACTTTTTGTGTCGAGTATAGTGGGTAAAGGAACTAAAGTTGAAATGAAAACCTATTTGTAATAAAGGGCTAAATGGGAGAGCGACAAATATATCATGCTTTAAAGGTTGACCAGGATATTTGTTACGGTTGCACACATTGTATGGATGTGTGCCCTACCGAAGCTATTCGCATTAAGGATGGACGTGCCCTTATTCTTAAAAAGCGCTGTATAGATTGTGGAGAATGCCTTAAAGCATGCCCGGTAGATGCCATTTATGTTGAGCAGGATGACCTTGAAAAGATATTTGAATACCAGTACAGAGTGGCTTTAGTACCGGCAGTTTTTATAGGTCAGTTCCCAACACAGATAACCGAAGAGGAAATATTCAGAGAAATGAAGGAGCTGGGATTTACCCATATCTTTCAGGCTGAGTTTATGGTTGATGAAATTAATACCTTGTTAAATGAACAAATAAACAGGAATGATGAGAAACCATTGATTTCTACATTCTGTCCTGCAGTTGTAAGGCTTATTCAGGTTAAATTCCCTTCCTTAATTGATAATATGGCCTCTGTTAAACCTCCGGTTGATGCCTCTGCCGCTTTTTATAAAAAAATGCTGATGATGCAAGGGGTTAAAGAAGATCAGATTGGAATCTATTATATTACACCATGTGCAGCCAAAATAGCTGCTATCAAAGGGTTTGGGCAAAATAGCAATGAAGTGATTAAGGGCGTAATCAATATGAGTTATATCTCTAATAAGATCTATCATAAAATTAAAAACCGTACATCTACGCTGGAGGATACACTTCCCGTTGTGGCGCACTTATCTGCTAAAGGGGTGCAATGGAGCCTCACTCATGGTGAAGCAGATCATATGCAAGGTCGTTCTCTGGCTGTTGATGAAATACATAATGTTATTGAGTTCTTAGAAATGCTTGAGAATGATGATATTCCCCAGGTTGATTTTTTGGAGCTCAGAGCCTGTGATCAGGGCTGTGCAGGTGGAGCATTGTTGCAAGGAAACCGTTTTTTAACAGTAGAACGTATGAAAATAAGGGCCAAGCAACTTGAAGATGAGAATAGTGTTTTAAAAGAATATAAAGATATTCTTCAGGATAAAGATTTATTTATTACAAAAATTGACCCTCTTCCGGCCATGGCTTTAGATCAGGATTTTTCCGAGGCATTGAAAAAGATGGAACGAATTCGTAACTTGATGTGTTATTTGCCAGGAATTGATTGTGGAGC
>JBFHEL010000049.1:0-16630 GCA_041584155.1 Saccharicrinis sp. | reverse complement strand
TTCTTTAACAACTCCGTTATATACTAATTTGCTATTGCCACTAACGGGGAGTACCTCAACTGTTTTTACATACCTCACGACCTCCTTTTCATTAGGTTCTGTTGAACCACATGAGGTTAATAATCCTAAAACCAGCAGAAAAACTGGTATCAAAAAGTTTACTCGTTTCATTTTTTGTTTTTGGTTATTGTTTCTTCAACTAAACATTCTTTTAACTGATACAAAAATAGAATGCTTTAAGCAAACAATACGCTATAAGAAAATGAAATGGTTAAATTTTAGATTGAAATTAATTTATACAGTATTAGGCTAAGACTAATATACACACAAACTCCCTTAAAACAAGGAGATTTGTGTGTAATGAAAAAAGTTAAAAGGTGATTAAAATAAGTTGATCGGCTCAACAACTTATTTCATTTTAAAATTGAAAATAAAGTTAATATCTTTAAAACACCCAGCAGAAAGCACCTTAAACAGGGTACTATTCTGATTTACTAAAAAACCGTTGATTACTATAACCTTTTCAACAGGTTTCTGACAGCATCAACCGACTCCACTTTATAAGCGGCTTTCGTATGTTTCATACCTACTTTAATGGTAACAGCTTCTTCTGGCAACTCACGGAACATAAATTCATCGGTCCAATCATCACCTATAGCCATAATAAAATCAAAAGATTGATTATTAATAAACTGAAGGGCAGCCACCCCTTTATTAATTCCTCCACTTTTCACTTCAATCACTTTGTTACCTTCCATAATCTCGAGGTTATGGTTTGAGAGATGGGTATTTAGTTCATCTTTGAGCTCATTGGCACGCAACTCACCTTGTTCAGGTTCAGCCTTACGAAAATGCCATACTAACGAATAGTTTTTCTCCTCGATAAAAGATCCCGGTGTTCTATCCACGAAACTCTCCATTACCGGACGAACATTAGGCATCCAGCTATTATTAACTGCGGACAGCATTTCCCATTGGCCACCTACAGTCTTTAACCAAACCCCATGCTCACAGATTAAATTTACCTGATGTCCTTCAAACCATTTTTCAAGGGTATATCTATCACGACCACTAATGATTGTTACTGTATTTACTTTACTGGAAGTAAGATTTTTAATAATACCATGTAACTCCTCATCGGGTTTAGCATCCTGAGGGTTCTTTTTAAAGTGAGCCAATGTGCCATCATAATCTAAAAAGATAGCGCGTTTTTTAGCATGGTTATATTTATCAACCAACTTATCTGACAATGTTTTAGTAATTCTCTTGGCAAGGAAATCACTCTGTATACTTTCTGCCTTATGCAATGATTTTACAAATTCATTGGCCCATTTAAAGACATCATATCGTTGTATACGTTCTTTCATAAAGGACATCCTCATTTTCTGCTCTTCTACGGGCATATTGAGGGCCTGATAAATGCTATCAGCCATATCCTCATCGTCTACAGGATTAATAATCAAGGCCTCTCCCATCTCTTTGGCCACTCCAGCCATCTCACTTAAAATAAGAACTCCTGTGTTATTAATACGCGAAGCTACATATTCTTTGGCTACCAGATTCATACCATCACGCACAGGGGTAATAAGCGCCACATCGCATGAACTATACAGCTCAATTAAATTATTAAACGGTAACGAGCGATAAAAGTACCATATGGGCGTATAATTAATACTACCATAGGCTCCGTTTATTTGTCCCACCAGTTCATCAACCTCTTTTTTAAGCAGCTGATAATGATCAACCTCTCCTCGTGAAGGAACAGCCAGCATAATTAAGGTGACTTTTTGGCGGAATTCGGGATATTTTTCCAGGAAACGCGCAAATGCCTTTAATCGATTTGGAATACCTTTGGTGTAATCCATACGGTCAATGGAAAGAATCAGTTTTCTTTCTGGTGAAGCCAAAAAGTATTTATCCAATTCCAGATGCAATTCTGATTTTTCACTAACTGACTTCAATTTTACTTTCTGTGCACTATCCTTAAATTTATCGTAATCAATGCCCATAGGGAACGAATCGGCAAGAATGATTCTTTCATCGATATGAATTTGATTAAAGGATATTTCATATCCAAACAAACGACGCACACAGCTAAAGAAGTGACGCTCATAATCATAAGTATGAAAACCAAGCAGATCGGCTCCCAACATTCCCTGAATAATTTCTTTACGCCAAGGCAACACTCTAAACAGCTCATAGGATGGGAAAGGGATATGCAGAAAGAAACCTATGGTTACATTGGGTTTCTTCGACTTAATCATTTCAGGCACCAACATCAGCTGATAATCATGCACCCATACAGCATCACCATCATCTAAAGCTTCAATAGCCGCATCAGCAAACTTCTGATTTACATTCTTATATGTTTCCCAGTCTTCAATATTAAAATTGGCATACTGATTAAAATAATGAAACAGTGGCCAAATAGTTCGATTACTAAACCCTTCATAAAACAACTGAATTTCCTCAGCATTTAGATGTACAGAAACACATTTTTCGTCCACAAAGAGTTGGTCAATCACTTCCTTTCTTTCCTTGGATATTGAGTCCTTATCTATTCCTGGCCAGCCAATCCAGTTTCCTCCATATTCTTTATAAATGGATTTCAGTCCTGTGGCAAGGCCCCCAACACTAGCTTCTAGGCTTATTTTGTCACCATCTTCCTTAATTCCAAAGGGAAGTCTATTTGAAACAATGTGAATTTTTTGCATATAAAAGTGTGTTTTATTTGAATATTAGAAATATTACTCCTTTTTTTGAAACAACAAATACAAACCTCATCCGAAATTCATCACCTGGTTATTTTTCTGGTAATTCGTAAATAATTATTGTTAACAAAGTATTTATATCACAAATCTAACCAATAAATTTTAAAATATGGAAAATCTGAATTACGGGATTATAGGAAATTGCAAATCGGCAGCATTAATTTCCGAAAATGGCAGCATTGATTGGTTATGTTTACCAAAATTTGATGCGCCATCTGTTTTTGCCAGGTTACTAGATAAGAACAAGGGCGGTTCCTTATCTATTGAACCGGAAAAACTGCTGTCTATAGGTCAGCAATACATTGAGAGAACAAATTTACTATGTACCAGATATATTTGTGAGGATGGTGTTTTTGAAATAATAGATTTTATGCCTCGTTATAAAAATGAGAAAGGTGTTGCATATGCTCCACCTGAAGTTGTCCGGATTTTTAACCGGATTAGCGGAGCTCCAAAATTTAAGATAAAATACGATCCAAAACTGGAATACGGCCTGCACGAAACGGCGATTACTACAAACAAAAGATATATTAAAGCCGCAACCAAAAAAGGTCCTTATGATTCGTTATACTTTTATTCTGATTTTGATCAAAATAAAATACTTCATAATGAATTAATATCATTGACTGAGAGTAAATTTATTTTAGTTAGTTATAACCAAAAACTACTCAAGCAAAATATCCATAAAGCCAAGTTAATAATGGAACGCACCAAGGTGTACTGGCTAAACTGGAGTGAACGAACAACGACATATAAAAAATACAACGAAGAAATAAACCGCAGTGCACTAACTCTCAAACTATTAAGCTATCAAAAAACCGGTGCTGTGTTAGCTGCACTTACAACTTCTTTACCTGAAACCATTGGCGAAGTACGTAACTGGGATTACCGTTTTTGCTGGATCAGAGATGGCTCTATGGTTGTTAAAATACTAAACCAACTGGGACATAACTCCGTGGCAAAAAACTACCTGAACTTTATCGTTAATATTCTTCCCGAAAAAGATGAGAAGATGCAGATTATGTATGGTATCAGTGGCGAAAAGAAACTTTCGGAATATGAACTGCCTCATTTAAGCGGTTATGAAAATTCCTCTCCTGTGAGAGTGGGAAATGCTGCCTATAAACAAAAACAAAATGATATATATGGTATTTTAATGGATGCTATATACCAACACTTTAGCATTTTTTCTGCTACTCTTGACTATAGTGAAGATCTATGGACTGTTGTACGAAATGTGGTAAAGATGGTAGAAAGAAACTGGCAAAAACCCGACAAAGGTATTTGGGAGATCAGAAACGAAAGCAAGCATTTTACCTTTAGTAAAGTATTGTGTTGGGTAGCTATTGACAGGGCCCAAAAAATTGCCACTTTACTGGGACAGGAAGACTATATTAAAAAATGGAAAAAACTGGAAGATAAAATCCGTATCGACATTGAAAAAAATGCCTGGTCAGAGAGCAAACAGGCTTATACGCAATGTTATTCTACTGAAGATTTAGACGCTTCTGTCTTACTAATGGAAAGCTATGGGTTTGTAAATGCAAATGATGAAAGGTACAAATCAACAGTCTACAGCATACAAAAAGATCTGGAGCATAATGGCTTGATGTATCGATACATCAATCACGATGACTTTGGAGCTCCTAAGTCTGCTTTCACAATCTGTTCTTTCTGGCTCGTCAATGCACTCTATAAAATTGGAGAGAAAAAAGCAGCCATAGAGCGTTTTGAAAAATTATTGGTGTATTGTAATCATTTAGGACTTT
The DNA here is from genome assembly GCA_041584155.1 of Saccharicrinis sp. Lineage (GTDB taxonomy): Bacteria > Bacteroidota > Bacteroidia > Bacteroidales > Marinilabiliaceae > Saccharicrinis. Next base: position 12,090 of record JBFHEL010000049.1, on the reverse strand, counting down.
TTAGTGAAGATCTGGATTTTGAAACCAAGCGTCAACTGGGTAATTTTCCTCAAGCTTATTCGCATTTAGCTTTGATTGAAACAGCCATTACTATATCGGAAGGAGAAACTACCAGAGAAGAAAAGATAATGAATGCAATCAGATAAGAAATTGATTAAAATTTTCAGTTCTCAGCTTTTTAGCGGCACTATTAAGTGTCAATCAAAGTCTGAGAACTGAAAATTTTTCTTTAATAATGGAGCCTTAATCACAAAACTAACGTTGCTTTTACACAAAAGACTACACTGTAACATTAACACTTATCTCTTCATCAACTCCTGAAAAGTATGGCGATAAAAGTATCCATCATTTACAGGATACTCTTCTGCATCTTTTTTCCAATGTACTACAGTAGTTTCTACCGGATAAGTAAGCAATTTATGCAATTGCTCGGGGCTAACCAATGCTGTACCCGTAAAGATGGTCACATTATATTTTTCTCTAATATCAGTTTCAACTGCCTGACTTAAAATCAGATCAACACTATCATTATTTTTCATCTTCAGACTTACTTTTGTACCTTCTTTCAGGTAACCAAAGTAACGATGCCCATCTTCAAGATAAGTTTCCCACTGAAATGCAATTTTAGCCTGTCCGTTTTCAAAAACACACATTGACTTACCTCGTATTTTATTTTTTGTTCCACTAAAAAAACGGTCTAACCTTTCACTAACTGCGAAATACATTTCTTCCATTTTGCTTTGTCCAGTCCAGCTCTTATCCAGTTCTATTCTTGTATCTGCCTCTACTACTGTCTCTTTTTTAAACTCCCAGTTCCCATTTTCGAATAAAACCACCTCTCTTCCATCTTTTGTAACTGCCTCTATCTGGGCATGAATCAACAAGGTACTGAATACTGCCAATACTAAAAATACTATTCTCATTTTATCTGATATTTTATTAAAAACTTTAAACGCAGAAAGATAACAATTTTTAGACCAGTTAATTTCAGAAAAACTATTTTTGTAAAATACTTGTGAAGGAAGTTATTGTATGAGCAACGCAGATATTAGATGCCCAGGATGTAAGCAAAGCTTTAAACGCGAAGAGCTAAAAAAGAATTGCAGCAATTGTTTTGCCTGTACAGGATGTGAGGTCTATATTTGCTATAAATGTGGCACCAGAATTGAGATTAAACCTCCCGGAAAAATAAAAAAACGCCATCCTCAGTAATCCTTGCCCATATAAAATCACTTCTATTAAAAATCAGCTGTTAAGCAATAATCAAATAGTAATGCATCACTTCTGTCATTAAATATTAATCCATCACCATATTTTCAACACCTTTTAGGCATAACCTAATATGACTATCAACATCCGGCAGTTCTACATGATCTTTATCTGATTTGCCAATTTTCACTTTTTGCTTTACAAACTGATACACATCCTCCGTTTCCTGTGCTACGGTAATCATATAATTATCATCTCCTTGCGATACAATAGCAGCTCTGGGAACTGCCCAGACAGAGTCTGTTGCAACAACTACCTTACCATGTACCATCTGGTTTATAGCAAATAAGTCTGATCCATTGCTTATAGCGGCATAACATTCCAACGAATTTGAGGTATCACTCAGTTTTAAACCAATGCGGGTAAGCACTGCCTTTGCATTAAATTCACTATGCATTAAACTATTAAAATATACTACCTGTCCCTGCTTTATTTTTTGCAAATCCTTCTCATAAAAAGACAGTTGAAGTTCAGCTTTGTCCACATTCACTATTTCAGCTAATTCTGTTTCCCGGCTAATATATTGCCCTGGCAATACATTTAGTTTGTTTAATTGACCGGAAATAGTACTTTTAATGGTATAGTCAGAAACATAAACACCTTGCTTAATGATTGAAACATCAAGACCTATTTGTTGTAACTTAAGGGCTAAAGCATTATAACTAGCCCTTTCTGACAGATATTCACTTTCTGCCATCATAAATTCATTTTCAGTTTTTATATCTTCGCCATAAAGCATTTTTGCTCTTTCATAATTTGCTTTTAACTGATTAATTTTTGCAGCTGAAGAAGCGAATTCCTGTTGAAGTTCAATAAAAGCACTTCCTCCAATCTTAAACAATGGGGCATTACGTTTAACAGATTGACCTTCATTGACCATTACTTCCCTCACTAACCCTTCTAAGGGGGCACTAATTTTAGCAACGCCATCTTTGGTTGATATTATTTTACCCGAAAAAGGAATTCCCTCTTCCATCCGTATTTTTTGAGGGGTCCCAATTATCATATTTCCAGTAAGAAATTGCTCTTTTGTTATTTCTATAAAATCGTTTTCCGACCCGGCCTGTATGTTTTTTTCATTTTTACAGGCTGTACAAAACAGCATCAAACAAACTACTATATACAATTGATTCATAGTATGTTATTTTTAATTTGCAAAATACTTTAACGCCAAATAGTTTTTGTTATAATTCAACAACAGATCGTAATAAGCAGATTCAATCTTAAGAGCTGTTTCAAGACTATTGGTTAAATGTAAAAAATCAATCTCCTTTAAGCCATAGGCACTTAAAGCTGCCCTTTTTATCTCCTGTGCAAGAGGTAATTCTGTTTCCTTATATTGTCCTATTAAAATATAATTTTGCTTGAGGTCAGACTCTAACTCCCTGACTCTGATACGAATATTTGCAATTTCATAGTCAATCAGATACTTTTGTGATTCACAGGCCAGTTTTGCCGACTTAATCACATTTTTATTACTCCCATAAAACAGAGGTATAGCAAGTCCCACTTCAAAACCATGGTAATATTCGGCATTGTCATAGTGATTTGAGCCAATAAAATAATGAAAGTTAAAATCAGGAAGTGCCTCATTTTTTGCAATACTTACTTGCGTGCGGGAATATTGAGTCTGGAGATTTAAATACCTCAATATTTTTAGAGAATCATCTCCAAATGTACGAAAAGGAAAAATCTCACACTCGTCCGGCAATTGAAAATCCTCAGTGGTATTCAACATCATTTTAAGTTTATTAAAGGCCACATCGTGCTTAAAAGAAACGTCATGAAGAGCTCGCAATATTGCATTTCGCTTTGATTTTATATGCAAATACTCCAATCGGTTAACATCCTTTAGTGTCATCTTTTTTTCATATTTATTTAGCAACATTAAATAAACACTATCGAGTTGTTGATGGGAATCTATTTTTTTATTCAACACAAGGCATTCGAAATAGGTAATGGATACTTCTTTTAATAAGCGGTTTTTTTCAAGCTCATACTCTGCTTCTGCCATAGAGAGTTCTGTTTGCTTTGCCTTATATTTTGACCTGTAAAATGTAGGAAAAGCAAATTCCTGCTCTATACCCCACACCTGTAAAGGATAACCGTTATCTGCGATATTATTTTGGTCAGATCCATAGCTGATATAAGTTTTGGGAATATCAACAGCTGTCCTGATAGAAACATCGGCTTGTTCTACTTTAAGCATAAATGCCTTTAAACGATTATTATTTTCAAGAGCTAATTGCGTAACTTGGTTCAGATTACGTACATCCTCCTGACCAAATACAGAAAGAACCGGAATAAACAGAAAAAAAAGAATAATGGTAAGCGCATTGGATCTTATAAATCGCAAGGGAAAAAATTTTATACCTGTTACATTATAAAAAATTTCAAACAACAAAGGCAAAGCTATCATTGTTAGCATAGTTGATGTCACCAACCCACCTATTACCACTGTAGCCAATGGTCGTTGGACTTCTGCCCCTGCTCCGGTTGAAATAGCCATTGGCAAAAATCCCATAGCCGCAGCTCCGGCAGTTAACAATACAGGCCTTAACCTGTCACGCGTTCCGGTAATAATTAGTTCACGCATATTTTTCATACCTTGTTTCTGCAAATCTTTAAAATGTTCTATCAGTACTATACCATTGAGCACAGCTATACCAAACAAAGCGATAAACCCAACACCTGCTGACACACTAAAGGGCATTCCACGTATCCATAGTAGTAAAACACCCCCAACCGTGGCCAACGGAATGGCAGTAAAGATCATAATCGCATCTTTGAGTGATTGAAACGCAAAATGCAGGAAGATAAAGATCAATAAAAGAGCTACAGGTACCGCAATGAGCAGTCGACGAGAAGCACTCTGCAGGTTCTCGAATTGACCACCGTATTCAATATAGTTACCGGGTTGCAATTGAATATGCTCGTCAATAGTTTGCTGAATATCATGTATAACAGACTGCAAATCGCGGTTTCGCACATTTACACTTACCACAACCCTTCGTTGAGTATTATCCCGCGAAATTTTTGCTGGGCCATTAGTATAATTAATATCAGCAAACTCAGCAAGCGGAACCTGTCCTTTCGAAGGAGTTTGAATAAGCAGTGTTCGTATATCATCAATATCTTTGCGATTTTCATTTTGAAGACGCAATACCATATCGAACCGTTTTTCTCCTTCAAAAACCACTCCGGCAATAGCACCACCAAAAGCAGCTGACAAATAAGTATTTAACAAACTCACATCCACACCATACAGTGCTAGTTTTTGGCGATTATAAGCCACTTTTATTTGTGGTAGCCCTGTTGTTTTTTCAAGAATGATATCAGCAGCTCCGGGAACCTTGCTTACCAGATTTTTAATATCATTTGCCTTGTTATTAATATAGTCAAGGTCTTCTCCATATAATTTGATAGCTATATCGGCTCTTACACCTGTAATCAATTCGTTAAACCTCATTTCAATTGGCTGGGTAAATTCATACTCTATACCCGGAATTATTTCCAGTGCCTCCTTAAATTTAACCGCCAGCTGTTCCTTATTTGCAGCCTTAACCCAGGTATCTCTGGGATGTAATTTAATAATCATGTCTATTTCCTCCATCGACATGGGGTCCGTTGGCACTTCAGCAGCACCAATACGACAAACAATCTGATCAACCTCATCGGGAAACTCACTGATGAGGATATTTTCCATTTGTGTGGTCATATTTATGGTCTCAGAAAGGGATGTTCCAGTCTTTAAAACAGGTTGAATAACAAAATCTCCTTCATCGAGAGTAGGTACAAACTCACCTCCGATACGAGTAAAGAGAAATCCAGTAAAAAGTAAAGATGCCAGAGCAGTTCCAAGCACAATTGATTTATGTTCGCATGACCATTTTATAACCGGATAATAGGAAGCATAAATTTTATCTAACAATCTTGTTGATAAGCTTTTATTTTGTGAGTTCCTGGGATGAAGAAATAAGGAAGCTGCCACAGGCAGCCATGTTAAACCCATAATCATAGCACCAATGATGGCAAAAGAAAATGCCAGCGCCATAGGTTGGAACATTTTACCTTCCACTCCTCGCAACGATAAAATGGGTATAAAAACAATAAGAATAATAATTTGCCCAAATATGGCCGATTTCATCATTTTTGAAGCACTTACCATGGCTATATTATCCATTAACTTCTGCTTCTCATCCACTGCTGCATTGTTTATTTCTTTATGCATCAAACCCATGCGCAACACAATAAACTCCACAATAATAACAGCGCCGTCAATTATTATCCCAAAATCAAGAGCTCCAAGACTCATTAAATTAGCATCAATACCAAAGATATACATCAGGGAAATGGTAAAAAACAAGGCAAGAGGAATCATAGAAGAAATAACCAAAGCAGAACGCAAATTTCCAAGCAAAAGCAATACTGTAAGAAAAACAATAAGGGCACCCAAAATCAGGTTTTCTGCCACCGTATGCGATGTTTTAAGAATAAGCTCACCTCTTTCAAGAATAGGATTGATAAAAACACCTTCCGGAAGATTTTTCTGTATCTCTTCTACTCTCTCTTTTACCTTACGAATCACTTCTTTGGAGTTGGCATTTTTCAGCATCATTACCTGCCCCAGAATCGTCTCCCCTTTTCCATTGGCTGTTATCGCACCAAAACGGTTAGCGTGCCCAAACCTTACTTCTGCTACATCCCGAATATAAACGGGTATACCTTCTGTTGATTTAATATATATGTTTTGAATATCAGCGATACTTTTCACCTGCCCATCACCACGAATAAAATAACTTTGTTTATCCTTCTCGATATAAGCCCCTCCACTAACACTATTGTTATGAACTAAAGCATCATATACTTCAAGAAGATTTACGCCCAGACTTTTGAGAATCTTGGTATTGATCGCTATTTCATATTGCTTTAATAAACCACCCCAACTATTTACTTCCACAACTCCATTTATTCCCGATAACCTTCGCTTCACAATCCAGTCCTGTATGGTTCTCAGTTCCATTGGCGAATAAACATCTTCATATCCAGGCTTTACATCTAAAATATACTGGTAAACCTCGCCCAAACCGGTTGAAATAGGTCCCATTTCTGGCGTACCATAATTCTCAGGTATCTTTTCTGCTGCACTTTTTATTTTTTCGGCAATTAATTGACGAGGCAGATAAGTTCCCATATTTTCTTCAAAAACAACAGTTACCAATGAAATACCAAATTTAGATATGGAACGAATTTCCTGTACACCAGGAACATTAGCCATTTCCATCTCTATCGGCGCAGTAATAAATTGCTCTATCTCCTGTGTGGACAGATTCCCCGATGTAGTAATCACCTGTATTTGATTATTCGTGATATCAGGAACTGTGCCTACCGGTATTTTGTATATAGAATACAATCCAATACCTACAATCGTTAAAGTAAAAAGAATAACTATTAACTTATTTTTTATACTAAATTGTATAATCTTTTCAAGCATGTTTTATCTTTTATTTTGACTGTAAATAAATTTACTTTTTTTTACCTGATTAATCAATACCTGCATCTTTTATTTTAAAATGGTTAAGAAAGGAAGCAATGAGGCCTTCTCTAACATAAAAACAGGTAAAAATTTAAACTGTACTTACTTACAAAACAATGATAGAAATGCCAAAAAAGGACTCCAATGAAGATATATTAAAAAGATGACAAGAATTATCTGCACACATTGTCATCAGGTTCTTGTTCTAAAAAACTTTCGGTTATGATTGACAATGAAAACAAAAATGATTTGACTTACCGCTAAGCTATAGATACTTATTATAAGGACAAACAAAGCAGTAAACTAAGCTACTAAGACTGGAGTTGAAAGGAAATGATACCATTTTGAGATTAAAACAAGCCTTATTATGCCATTTTTATTAGAATATTATTACTTGGCATAATTCTAAACTAAAAATACGCATATATGGCTCATTTTATTATGCAATCATTAATAGATCCTGGTTGAATTATAAAAACAATGAACTTTTTACTTTAAAAGTATATAAAATAAATACTATTGGGGAGGGTGAAAATCATTTTGATACATAGACATAATCCAAGATAAATAACTTATATTATCACCACAACCCCAATAGTATATTACAGCCTTCTAAAAATCAAACTGTCATATTATTTCTCTGGCAAACCATAGGTATCCACCACAAAGTCGATGTCTTTATCACCACGTCCGCTTAGATTTATCAATATAGACTTCTGAGTTTGTTTTTGGGCAAGTTTTAACGCATAGGCAACAGCATGAGCACTCTCCAATGCCGGGATAATCCCCTCTAATCTACTTAAGATATAAAAGGCATCAATGGCTTCCTTATCATTAACGCTATCATAGCAAACCTTTTTCATATCTTTCAGCATACTGTGTTCCGGACCCACTCCCGGATAATCCAGTCCACTGGCAACAGAATAAACAGGAGCAGGTTCTCCTTTTTCATCTTGTAGGGTATAGCATTTAAATCCATGAATCAAACCCGGTTTTCCAAATTTCATGGTGGCAGCATGGTCGCCCAGTACATCTGATCGCCCGGCAGGTTCTACGCCATACAACTGGCACTCATCATCATCCAGAAAAGCGGAGAATATTCCCATAGCATTACTCCCCCCTCCAACACAAGCCACCACATTATCGGGTAATTCACCTGTCATCTCAAAAAACTGTTCTCGCGCTTCTATGCCAACTACACGCTGAAAATCACGAACCATCATTGGAAAAGGATGAGGTCCCACCACTGAACCAATACAATATATTGAATGAACAGGATCTTTCAAATAGGCTTCAAAGGCAGAATCAACGGCCTCTTTCAATGTTTTTAAACCATGGGTTACCGGAACAACTTTAGCTCCCAGTATTTTCATTCGTACAACATTAGGATGCTCTTTTGCAATATCCACCTCACCCATATGAATTTCACATTCTAACCCAAAATATGCTGCTGCAGTAGCCAGGGCAACACCATGCTGTCCTGCACCAGTTTCTGCAATTAATTTTTTCTTACCTAAATGCTTCGCAAGCAAGGCTTCGCCCATACAATGATTTAGCTTATGAGCTCCCGAATGATTCAAATCCTCGCGCTTTAAATAAATACGCCCTCCATATTTTTCTGATAAGCGGGCACAATAATATACAGGAGTTGGTCGTCCCTGATAATGTTTACGGATACTCCTTAATTCTGAAATAAAATTATGAGATTTGCTAATGGTGTGATAAGCATCTGTTATCTTTTTCATCTCAGCCTCTAATACAGGCGGTATAAATGCACCACCATACGCTTCAAAGAAACCCTCTTTATCAGGATAATTTTTAAAATAATTTTTCATATGTTTATAATTTTTATCTTTAGAAAATCTGCCATATCCGGCAGCTACCGGACAGAAACTCGCATTAACTTTCTTTAATCAACCTCCTGTGTGTACTTAAATTGATTAATAAAGTTAATGTTCGTTTTATTAGTTTATAATTTTATTATGTCGATCATAAAAGAAATGCCCATCAAGGTATAAGATTACCCCAGAAACAATCCCTCTCCCATTTGAGGAACCTTTTCTCATGATATGATAATTAATTGCTCTTTAAAATTTTAGAGAATGAAAATAATAAAATTTATTATTCCTCTATACCTCAAAATGGACCAACACACTAAATAGCTCAAGCATACTTAAGCAAAAACCCCAAATAAATGCAATACCTTTTCTTTATTACTTATTTCTTCCCTGGAGCCGCATTTCCTTATTTCTCACAAAAACCAGCTTATTACTACTTTTAGGATTATCGCGTTGTTCTACTTCAAATTTCTTAGTTGATTTAATCAAAGGAGTTAACTTTTGAAAACCATAGTTTCTGGGATCAAAGTTAGGTTGTTTCTTTTGCAACAAACTACCTACATCACCCAAAAAAGCCCACCCTTCATCATCCGACAAGTCTGTAATTGTTGATGCAATAAGCTTAATCTCTTTAAAAGTAATTTTTTCATAAGATTCCTTTTCCAACTCCTTCTCTTCTTCGGAATCTTTCTCCTTAGATTTACTTTTCAGAATCTCAATATAGATAAATTTATCGCAAGCCACTATAAAAGGATTTGGTGTCTTTTTTTCTCCAATACCTATAACCTGCATGCCGGCTTCTCTTAATCGGGTAGCCAATCGCGTAAAATCACTATCACTCGATACGATGCAAAATCCATTTACTTTTTCCGAATACAGAATATCCATAGCATCAATAATCATGGCTGAATCAGTAGCATTCTTGCCTGTTGTATAGCCATATTGCTGAATGGGCGTAATGGCATTCTCTAAAAGAATATTTTTCCATTTGGAAAGATTGGGTTTAGTCCAGTCTCCATAAATTCTTTTAATTGTCGGATTACCATATTTGGCAATCTCTTCCATCATCTCCTTTACAAAAGCAGAAGGTATATTATCCCCATCAATTAGTACGGCTAAATTTATATTCATTTGTTTTATTGTTAGTAAAATTTCTGCATGTATTTAATGATCACGGATTTAATGTTTATGTATAATATTTAAACCCTAACAAATTTAGTAATTAGGTTTACGTATTCAAATAATATCTTCAGCTTAATCTATTATATAGTATATTTGCATGATCTTATTAACAAGTAGCAATGGATTTTAAGCAAAAAATAAAAGACCTCACTCAGAAATATTATCCCGAAATAATAGCAATCAGGCGTCATATACACGAAAACCCTGAATTATCCTTCGAAGAGCACAACACCTCTAAATATATCTGTTCCAAGCTGGATGAATATGGGATTGAATACAAAACCGGCTTTGTCAAGACTGGAATTATAGGAAGTATTAAAGGTAAAAATCCCGACAAAAAGGTTATTGCCTTAAGGGCAGACATGGATGCCTTACCCATACATGAGAGTGATAATAATCCGTTTAAATCATGCAACCAAGGGGTGATGCATGCCTGCGGACACGATGCCCACTCGGCCTCATTACTGGGGACAGCAAAAATACTTAACGAATTGAAAGACCTTTGGGAGGGTACTATCTTGCTTATTTTTCAGCCCGGAGAAGAAAAATTCCCCGGTGGTGCTAAACTGATGATGGAAGAAGGTGCCCTGGACAATCCTAAACCGGAAATCATCATTGGTCAGCATGTATTGCCTGACATGGAATCAGGACATGTTGGTTTTAAGGAAGGCATGTATATGGCTTCTGGCGATGAGATTTACCTTACTATAAGAGGCAAAGGCGGGCACGCTGCCATCCCACATATCTTAAACGACAATGTACTCATTGCTGCCAACATCATTGTTTCACTGCAGCAGATAGTAGCACGGATGGTTCCGGCTAATATTCCTACCGTATTATCCTTTGGTAGAGTTATTGCCGATGGAGCCACCAATATTATTCCCGAAAAAGTAGAGATAGCAGGTACCTTACGAACCATGAATGAAGAGTGGCGTGCAAAAATCAAAACCCATATCCGTAAAATAGCCAGTGAAATGGCACAAAGCATGGGAGCCACTTGTGAAGTCATGATTAACGATGGTTACCCGGTGGTGACTAACTCAGAAATCATTACTCAGATAGCCAGTGATGCTGCCAAAGAATACCTTGGCGAAGAATGTGTACATAAAATGGATATCCGTATGACAGCCGAAGACTTTGGTTATTACACCCAAGCATACCCTTGTACTTTTTATCGTTTTGGAGTAAAGCAGGTAAACAATATTTCAACTGGTGGGTTACACACCCCCGGATTTAACCTAAACGAATCATCTTTAGAAACTTCCGTTGGCTTAATGGCTTATATTGCAATGGATGTTTTAACCAAATCACATCCCGTTTTGGGGTAGGTAAGTCATTTATTTTATGAAAATTTTAGATTATGGTTATTTAAAAACAATTCAAATTATATGAAAAGAGTTGATATTATTTTTAAATAAAAAAAAAGAAAATAATTTTGTTACTCTAATACTAATAAAAAAACAATACTAAAATGGCTTACGTTATAAACGAAGATTGTATTGCATGTGGAACATGCATCGATGAATGTCCAGTAGATGCTATTTCTGAAGGGGATATTTATAAAATTGATCCAGAAGCTTGTACTGACTGTGGTACTTGTGCTGATGTATGTCCTACAGAAGCTATCCACCCTGCATAATTGCAGTGTGCAAAAGATATTGAACCCTGCTTAAGTTTTAGGCAGGGTTTTTTATTTGACAATAACAACTATCCATTTCTCTCCAGGGCACAACAAAAAGCATAACAAACATTCAATCAAAACAATACAACAACCTTTTTTTTTGCTGCATCTCACTTGATTATACACAAACACCGCAGAATTAGTTTACAAATTATTATCAAAGACAATTACCTTATCCATGCTCACATCATGCATCTCTACTGGTAATTCATTGATAATTTGACATCGGTAACAGACTCCAATCCTGTAGGCCTTCTTTAATTCAGGAAGAAAGCGATCATAATAACCTCCTCCTCTTCCCATCCTGTCGCCAGCAACAGAGAAAGCCATTCCCGGCACAATAACTAAATCTATCAATGATGGGTCAGTGATCACACTCCCCCGGGGTTCTGGAATACCAAAAGCACCCTTTTGCATCATTTCCAGCCCCTCGTACCTTACTACTTCTACCCAATCACCGGATACCCGCGGCAGATAGATATGCTTCTTCTTATACCACTTATCAATAAAACCAGCAGTCTCCAATTCATCAGGCAATGACCAATAACAAAGCACATGTTGTGCTTCCTGAAATTCAGGCAATG
>JBFHEL010000048.1:0-16639 GCA_041584155.1 Saccharicrinis sp. | reverse complement strand
ATAGTCTTACTACTTTTTTTTCAGCTGCAGACCTTCCGCTTATACTTTTATCCTGCCATAATTTTTTCAAGCAATTTTAGGGTAATTAAATAGGTAGGTTTAATTCCTTCCTCACCCAATCCTCCGGAAGCCAATGTTGTTTTTGTTTGCAGAGGATTATCTGAAGCATAATAGGCATAAAAAACCTTAACTTTTTCATTGATACTTTTCCTCACCTTTGTAGCAGCCTGTATGGCTTTTTGATAATGAGCGCCTTCCATTTCAATGCCTACAGCATTCCATGAACTATTCATAAAATGTATTAATACATCTTTATTTTGTAAGGAAGTTCCCAAAACAGTAATCATATTTCCCTCGACAACATTTAAATCATTACCTCTGAATTCTTCTGCATGAAAACTATTTTCAAAGGGGTAATTATCTCCTGTTCCTTCAAAAACATGAGCATCGGGCACAATAATATCTCCTTTATCTCCTTTTAAAATACCGGCTTTTCCCATCACTGATATGGACTCTATATTTAAAGGCGTCTTTTTTCCATTAATCACAACAGGTTTTAGAAGTTCATCAATACATTCATAAGCCTGCTCGCCGAATGCATAATCCATCACCAAAAGTAATCCTTTGTCATCTGTACCTTTCTTATTCACGTGTAACCATTTTGATCCGCTAACATTTAAGGCTTTATCCAGATCAAAAACCTGAACATTTATATTAGCACCCGAAGAATCTTTAAGGATATACATGCCATTTTGCAAGGCTATTTTTTCAATATTATTCCGAAGCTTATCGCTTGCAGCCTGACTTGTTTTTATGGCCAGCTCGTCGAGTGATTGAATATCTGGTTCAACTACATGTCCATAGAGTGTATTTAAAAAGCTATGCATATTTGCACTTACAATATGCACGGGACGATTGATCCATTCTTTTTGTACCAGAAATTTTTTAACATGGTTAGACCATTTTTCGCCATAAACGTGATGACCAATAATTTCCCTGAGTTTTTGTGAAAAAGAAATTTCACGACTCATATTCTGAGTATGTTCCTGAATGGTTAACTGACCAAGCCAATAAATAATCTCGAACAACGAGGGCTCTCCTTTTCTTGAATCAAAATCATCAACAGCCAATTTTGTTTCACGGTAGGTACGACCTAATACATTACTTAGATAGGTAATACCCTGTTTGCGATCTGGAGTTTCATCGGAATGAATAAACTCCTTTAAATTAGTCCAGTCATTACTAATATTCCCTTTAGAATCCACGCTGTTTTGCATAATTTTCTTGGATTCATTAAACAGGAAAGTCAGATGGGTAAGAATATCGTAAATATCACTGCGCCCGCGGGTAACCTCAATATACATAGAATCTTCATCGATGCGATAACAATTTCTACGGCGTTTAGAAGGAACAATCACCTCATAATCCGACTGTTCGAAACCTTCCCGAGCTATCAATCGGATAAATCTGCATCGTTCAATGCCTTTGGGCAAACGATCCAGAACATATTTCATGGCACTTAACTCCACCCTGTATGGATCAGACATAGAACCATAAATTTCAGGATTAAGTGTAATAAAAGTCTTGGTTAACTCCTCACCCGAGACTCCCAAGGGCTTATAACTTCCGCGTATAAACAGATGACGCATGGTAATATATAATCGCTCTATTGCAGCTCTTGACTCTCTTGTTCTTATTTTTGTTTCCATTCACTACCTTGTTTAAATCTCTCCAATAACTTGTTTTTCTATTAACTCTTTATATTTTTCTAAATAGGTTTCATAGAGTTTTTGTTTAAAACGCTCTGCTCTCATCTCTCGTTGCTTATAATCCTCTCTGCTCTCACCCTTTCGTTTAGCATTAAAGAGCGAACTATTTTGAATTTCATCCGTGATTTCTGTATTAAAATAAAAATCAACAAACAACTTAGCAGGTACGGTCCATTCAATAACAATACCCTCCTTATCACTTGAATAAAAACCATCACCTTTATGATTCCACTTAACATCAAAAACGGGAGCTTCGTGCCCTTGAAACCGGTAAATACATTGCCCTGTGGCAATGGCATACAAACCAATGGTTTTATCGTAACCGGCTGTTAAAAGGTATTTCCCATCGGGGCTTACACTAATAGCATTAATAGCCTGAATATGACCCGGGTACACTTTTACAATTTCCCCATTGCTACAATCCCACAACTTGGCATATCCATCGTGAGAGGCTGAAATCAGGTATTGATCATTCTCAATAAACTCAAGACAGCAAACGGGTGCCCCATGTGCTAATATTTTTACCTTTCGGCTCCACCCTTCGGTGTTCCATAATTCGATAGTGGAATCGAGAGATCCGGCTGCTAATATTTTGTGCTTACTCCCCAGCGCAACGGATACTACATTTTTATCCTGTGAGGTATTTATTTCCTGAGGTTCATCAAAAACCGATTTTTTCCAATATCTAAAACCCTTTTTGTAAGAACTGCCAACAAAAAAAGCCTCATCAGCAGAACTATCCCAATCGGTGAGAGAAGTATGGCTACCTGTATAAAGTTCTTCAGCTTTATCTGATCCCATTAACCACAATTTAAAACTTCTGTCGCCAATAGTATAAAAACCGTCATATATCGTTGAAAATTTAACTTCGGCAACGGGCAAATAATGCGCCTCAAACTCTAATATTGTTTTACCCTTTAGCAAGTCAAATAAAACCACCTGCTTATTTTCACCGCCAATAAGCATCTGACTATCATCAGCATTAACATCTATGCCATTGACTTGAGAACCAAAATTAAAGACCTCTCCTTTATAAAACTCGCTTTTTTGTGCTGACAGATGACACACAAATGTGACCGTCAAAATAATAATTAGTGTATTTCGCATTGTGAATGAATTTTAATTCACAGGCAAATCTAAAAAGATATTTTATGATCTTCACATCTTCCGGGCAATATCCACAAATCGATTAACAGGTATTCTCCTTAGCCCGAATGATAAGCAATTAATTTAAGCCTTTCGCCCCCCTCAAATACATGAAATTATTCCAGCAGAGCCATTTTATTAATATCCTTACCTTCAATATGTTTTTGCTCCTGGGGATATCTGCATAAATTAATCATAGCCCTGCCTACTTTGGAAGTGGTAGTAACCGATTTGATCCTTTTCATAAGCGGGAAGAAGGGTCTGAATATAACATAAAACATGTTATACAATTTAGTACGTGATTGAATTCCGCGTTCGGGTATAATGGCTCCGGGACGAAATACATAAGCATCCTTAAAACCCATGTTAAGGATCATATTCTCAGTTTTTCCTTTCACTCTTGCCCACATCACTTTTCCTTTTTCACTACTATCTGTCCCCATTCCTGAAACATAAAAGAATACCATGTTGGGTTGAATACTATATAAGACCGATGCCAATGCTTTTGACATCTCATAGGTAAACTTATTAAACTCACTTTCACTCATTCCCACCGATGATACTCCCATGCAATGGCAACAGACATCATAACCCTTCATCTTACTTTTTAGTGCATAAAAATCACTAAAGTCTTTATGAATCACCTCCTCTATCTTTGGATGAGACAGTTGCAGAGGATTACGGTTAACAAGTAAAATCTTTTCCACCCCTGGATCATCAATACATTCGAGTAGGACCCCTTTACCCACCATTCCTGTTGATCCTGTTATAATTACTTTCATTATTCTGTTATATTTTAACAATATGGTATACTATTTCTGGCTTAATTATGTCATACGCCTACAGAGAACCAACTTATTGCCTAAGCAGAGCACAAAATCAGCACTCTGTCAGACAATTCACTCCTTAATTTAAATAAAGCCGTACACATATAGTTATTTACCACCGAGTAATTCCTATTGTTTAATAACCTTAAGTTCGCCAACTACTTAACCCTATACATTAATACTTAAGCATTATACCAAATGCTAATGCCTAAAAATGGCCTAATAGGGCTTACTTTAAAATGGTATTATTTTCTGCGAAACTTCAGATCCCGTTCAATGGCATCAATCATTTTTCCAGCTATATCTTTACTGGAAACCCCTTCAATTCCCTCAAGACCAGGTGATGAATTTACTTCAAGCAAAAGCGGACCATTTTGTCCTCGTATAATATCCACGCCAGCCACTTTTAAATTCATGGTTTTAGCAGCCAAAATAGCAATTCTTTTTTCTTCAGCTGTAATTTTGACAATAGAGGCTGCACCTCCCATATGTATATTTGCCCTAAACTCTCCCGGAGCGGCTGTTCTCATGATACTTTCTACAACTTTGCCGTTAACTACAAAACATCGGATATCCTTGCCATTGGCTTCCCTAATAAATTCCTGCACTAAGATATTAGCACGAAGGCTTTTAAATGCATTAATAAGGCTTTCCGCTGCTTTTTTGGTTTCTGCCAAAACAACACCTTTACCCTGAGTTCCTTCTAAAAGCTTAACAATCAAAGGCGCACCTCCTACCATTTTAATAAGCTCATTGGTATCGAGCGGTGAATTGGCAAATCCGGTAGTTGGTATAGGCAATCCATTATTAATTAATAACTGCAAGGCGTATAATTTATCTCTTGATTGAGTGATGGCCGAAGCCGAATTAAGAGTGTATACACCCATAGCTTCAAAATGACGCGTTAAAGCACAACCATAAAAAGTAGCACTGGGTCTTATTCTGGGGATAATTGCACTAAAATCATTTAAAATACGACCTCCCCGATAATGCATCTCAGGACTTGTTCCATCAAGTTTAATATAGCAATCTTTCACATTTAAAAACTCAATATCATGCCCTCTTTCCTGACCTGCCTCAATAATTCTTCTATTACTATATAAGTCCGGGTTACTGGCTAACAACCCAATTCTAAGTCCGGTACGTTGGGTAATATGGCTATTGTAATTTTGCGAAAGTATGTCATCAGATATCTCTCCCAGCAAACATGAAGACTCGGGGTCGACTAACATTTTACCCGACATGGCCTGTCTGCCCAAAAGCATACGATACCCCATACTGTCTCTGTTGGTAAGGGTAATCTCAATTTCCCAGGTATCTTCAGCAATAGATAAAGTTGTTTTAATAACAAATCTTATTTCTGAGTTTCCACTTGAGCTTTTTACATTACGTTTATCATGGACAGGTGCTTCACAATGAATGGTTGTTTTCCCATCGTTTTGTAAAGGGTGCACCTGAAAACTCACCCAGGGTACATCACCTTTTTTAAAAGAATGGATATTAACAGCATGTAATGCTGATGTTTTAGCTCCTGAATCAACTCTTGCTTTTAGCGCAGGAATACCAATCTGTGGTAATCCACACCACTCTTCACTTCCGATTATTATTTTATTGTTACTTGACATTATTTATTCCTAATCAAAAAATTGTTATATAATCATTTTCAACATATTATCATGCAGGGGTAAAGCCCGATAGGCCTCTCCAAATATTTGCGCTAAAGTAATAATTAAAAAGAAACACCAAAGCCCTTTAATAAACCTTGTATAAATATTTTCTAGCGACACATCCTCTTAAAACAAAGAACTAAAAGCCTAAAATGTAAGCAATTAAAAAACTACAAGTTAACACTTTAAAACTAATCTGTCGAAAAAAATGAACGCAATAGCCCTTGGGACTTAATAGCTACTCATTTACTACTAAAACAACGTGTATCTAATAAAAACAAGCGTCCTTTCAATTATCATTCTGTATCCTTTAATTTTTCTATTTCAACACTAATATAGCCTTTGAATAATTTTGAAATAGATTTAATCTCACCCAAAATAGTGAGCACATCATCAGCCAATAAGACGGTGGAACCGTTTGGTGCAAATGTTTTATTATCCCGCTCTATTAAGGCAACCAACACATCTTTAGGTAATTGTATTTCTTTCAATTGAAGACCAATCATGGCTTCTTGCGCAGTACCTTTCAATAGTTTTATACTCACAAAACGCTCATTTTGCAACATATACTCCTTAATTTCCCTGTGACTATCCATATTCAGAAGGGTTTTGACAATATATTCCCTTTCTAAAATATCAACAAGCCTTGATAACATACGTAACTGCTGTTTAGGATTTTCATCAGAATTAATCAAAAAGGCACAAATATGTATTGTTGTTTTTAATTCTTCTTCTTTAAAAGGCAGAGCTCCACGAATAGGTGCCTGTGAAACGAACAATTGCAACGAAGGATGTAATAAATCCTTGAACTTAGCATGAAAAACCAAGACTCCAGGTAAGGCTATAACCGAATCATCAGGCAAAGCCTGTATGAATTTTTGCATAATCCCCTCCTTTGATAATTGCAATTCGGCACTAAAATTATCGGAAACCTTATTTAATATATCTTTAAAATCAGTTGAGTTCTTTAGTATCTTAATTTTTGATTTAATAACTGTTTCATCAAAGGGATCACCTTCTCGCAGCCCTTTTTCTTTGAGGATAGTCATTAATTCATCTTCCAACTCATCGTACTGATTTCTCCCCAATAGTGCAAACCAATGAAATATTGCACCTTCGCGTTTTACTTTTCCTCGCGAATGAAAATGATACCAAAGCAATCCCATTATTACTATACCACTTGTAAACAAAACAGGCATCCATCCCAAATAGATAATCAGGATAAGCGAAATAATAATCCCGACTATTTGCATAAAGGGATATAAAGGAGACAAATAACCCGGGTCGTATGATTCTATTTTACTATTTCGAAATACGATTACTGAGAAATTGATAAAAATAAAAATAAGCAATTGGAAGGTACTGGCCAGCTTAACAATTCCCTCTTCAGATAAGATCAATATAAAAAAAATAATTAAAGCTGTTGTTAGCAAGATAGCTGTTACGGGGGTGCCTTTTTTGCTAATTTTTGACATGATAACAGGAAACAATTTATCGCGTCCCATAGCAAATGGATATCGTGATGCGGACAAAAGACCAGCATTACCTGTGGAAGCGAAGGCGGCAAGAGCAGCTATAGACATCAACCAAACCCCTGCATTATCAGGCAACCATTTAAATATTTGTTTTGCTGTAGTAGCTGCAGGGGCCATATCGCTGGCAAAGGCGGTAGGTTCCATAATAGCCACCATAATAAAAACACCAAGGCCATAGATTAGACCTGTAACCAGTAAGGAAAGCATCATTCCTAAGGGGATATTTCTTTCCGGATCTTTAATCTCTTCAGCTACACTGGCAATCTGGGTAAGTCCTAAATAAGAAACAAAAACAAAACCTACTGTAGTAAAAAGGCCTCCCAACCCATTGGAAAACAATGGCGTAAATTGAGACTCAATGGTTTGTTCATTAAGATAACCGGAAGAGAATACGGAAAAAAGTCCGTCAACAATAAATGTCACTAAAATAATCAACAAAAAAATGACAAATATTTTTTGAAAAGCAGTGGTCTTTTTTGCTCCAATCAGATTTAAAACCATAAAAAAAAGTGTAGCCAGAATAGCTACTGTTTTTACAGGAACCGCCCAAAATATAGCGGCATAAGCCCCAATTCCGATGATGGCGAAAGCCGTTTTTAACATTAAAGCAAAATATGTCCCTAAACCTCCAATGGTACCCATGATTGGACCAAGACTTCTATCCAGAAAAAAATAAGCACCTCCTGATCTAGGCAAGGCAGTCGATATTTCTGCAATGCTAAACATAGCTGGCAATATCAGAACCCCAGCGAGTATATAAGCTAAAAATACCGATGGACCAGTATAATGAGAAGCAATACCCGGCAGCAAAAAAAATCCGGAACTGAACATGGCACCAGTGCTAATTGCAAATACGTCAAACAATCCTAAATCTTTTTTTAATTTATTTCTCATAGTCGATCTTTTGAATCCTTTATGTATTACGGTTTATAAGATATGAAAAAATAAGATTACCCAAAGGAGATAGGCTACAATTTCTATTGAATTTAACAAGTATTCCATTAAAACATCAAATAGGGATATTAACTAAAGATTTTTTAACCAAAAAATATACCTCATATTTAATTGACATAGTATAAGGAGACCTAAAATATGCTTGTTATCTTTTAACCGGCAATTGAACTCTTGGCATAAATCCAGTACAATAATTTCTTACCCTGATTTTGCAGAGTTAACTACTAACAAAAGATTAAATACCAACATAAATGTAAAAATCACTTTCTGAAGTTACCTAAATGTAACACATTAACAAAGTAGCCACCTGCAATACATATATTAATTTCCTATTATTCAATGCCATAAATAATGACCATATAAAATGGCACGTTATATGTTTTAGAGCAGATGACAACAGAAATCATGAAGCGATTCGGGTAAGGGATAATTTTTTGATAAAGAGGTTTGATAAGGAGAAATATCACTCGCAAGTGCCAGAAGTAATTGAGGACTTTGATGCATATCATAACCTCGACTAAGAGATCATACAACCGGTTGATATCCAAAGCCAGCCATTGATCTCATACATTTCAGGCCATATATCTGAATTTCACGATACTCCTCTAGCTATTTTCAATAGCAACAAAAAAGACGTTGCAATAAATAGCCACTCGTTTCAACAAGAAATCTGTTTATTAAATAACGTATTAAACAAAAATTAATATTTTTTTACCCATCGTTATCTTTTATCAGATAATAACAAATACAAATGACATGGAACATATTGTAATCAATCCGATTGGGGTGATTCGAACACCACATACCGATATTAAGAACATGCCCATACAGCCAATAGCTGCTGAAGGCATCAATGGTTACATTGAATTATTGCCCGAATATGCCGAGGGACTAAGTGATTTGGAAGGGTTTTCACATATCACCCTTTTGTATCATTTCCATAAGATAAAAGGACATAAATTAAAGGTAATCCCTTTTATGGATACAGAAGAACGGGGCATTTTTTCCTGCAAAGCACCCAAACGGCCCAATGCTATAGGCACATCAACAGTAAAAATTATTGGTATCGAAGGAAATATAGTACATATTGACCAGGTAGATATGTTGGATGGCTCACCACTTATTGATATCAAACCCTTTTACCCCAGATATGATAATCGCGAAAATGTATCCATAGGATGGCTTGAGAAAAACAAAGACCTGCCTATTCAGGAACTTAAAGCCGATGACAGATTTAGATAAGCTGTATAGATTACTGTAATATTTATTTTTAAAGAAACGAACAAGAATACGAAAAGAGTATTAACATCATGCAAAGGCCTAAACTTATTGCTATGGATAATTTATACCATTTTAAAATCAAATAAACCAATTTAAATATTGTTATGCCGATGCAATAAGGATTGATTATTTCAAGTGTGGGTAAGGCTCATTTCATTATACAATAGCTATTACTAAAAAGGTTGTCAGGTACAAGCCCAACAACCTCTTTAGTATCAAACATACATATTATTTATTAAAAGCAGTAATATATTACCTCACCTGCAGATCATGTAACTTGCTGTAGGTTCCTCCTTCAGCAATCAACTGCTCATGGGTTCCCTGTTCTACAATCTCTCCTTCATTGAATACACAAATCATATCGGCATTTCTCACTGTAGATAACCTATGGGCAATTACAATAGAGGTACGTGCACTCATCAGATTCTCCAGTGCTTCCTGGACCAATTTTTCCGATTCGGTATCAAGGGCTGAAGTAGCTTCATCTAATATTAAAATATCCGGATTTTTAAGAATAGCACGAGCAATACTAATTCTTTGGCGCTGTCCTCCCGATAGCTTTCCTCCCCTGTCACCCACAATGCTTTGATATCCATTTTCCGAGGCAATAATAAAATCATGAGCATTGGCAACTTTGGCAGCCTTTTCTACCTCTTCCTGACTGGCATTTTCCAGACCAAAAGCGATATTATTGAAGAAAGTATCGTTAAAAAGTATGGCTTCCTGATTAACATTACCCATCAACCCGCGTAGGTCGTGTACCTTGATATCACGAATATCGACTCCATCAATAGAAATACTTCCTTCTTGTATATCATGAAAACGTGGCAACAGATCTACAAAGGTTGTTTTACCTGAGCCGGATTGCCCCACCAATGCCACCATTTTACCTTTTTCAATGGTCATGGAGACATTTTTCAATACTTTTTTCTCGTTATACCCGAAACTTACATTTTTATATTCTATACATTTTTCAAATCGATTCATGCTAATGGCACCATCCTGCTCCAATATTTTATTATCAGCCAGTAATATTTTATCGATACGCTCCATAGCGGCTAAGCCCTTCTGGATATTAAAAAAAGCGGTTGAAAATTGCTTAGCGGGGTTGATGATTTGATAAAAGATACCAATATAAGCCAAAAAGGTTGCACCTTCCATTGAAGCACCTTTACCAACAGTAAGATAAGCACCAAACCACACCAGACAGATAATTACAATAGTACCTAAAAACTCACTCAAAGGGTGTGCCAGCTGATAACGCCTACGAATCTTGTTCATGACTCTGCGGTAATCCTCTGTCTCATATTCAAAACGTTGGTTCATTCTGCGTTCTGCATTAAAAGCCTTTACTATTCTTAAACCACCAACAGTTTCTTCTATTACCCCAAGCATCGAGCCCATTAAAGCCTGTGATTTTCTGGATTTGGTTTTCAACGATTTACCCGTCTTACCTATTATCCATCCTGCAATGGGTAACATAACAAATACAAACAGAGTCAATTGAAAACTCATTTTAAACATGGTTAAAACAGAAACCAGAATAATAATGGGATTTTTAATAAACATATCGAGCGAAGACATAATGGAATTTTCCACTTCTGTAACATCACCGGTAGCTCTTGACATTACATCTCCCTTTTTCTCTTCAGAATAATATCCTAAGGGTAAAGAAATCAATTTACCAAAAATTTGCATCCTGATGTCTTTTACCACATTATTACGGATGAAAACCGATTGAATAGCTGCCAGATAACTAAAACCTACTTTTAACAGGGTAGCTATTAAAAGCAAGGCTCCAACAAAGGGCATTACAGCCATCAGACCATGTTCATTTTTAAAGCTAGTAACATAATAATAAAAATTATTTGTCAGGGCATCCTGTGTAAGCCGCCATGCCATTAGCTCTGTTACCTCTTTAGTCTTATCAAAAAGCACCTGAAATATAGGTACCGAGAATAGCATAGCTATAACAGTAAAAATAGAGTGAAGCAGGTTAAATATAAAACTCAATACCAAATAACGCTTATAAGGTGGTATAAAGCGCTTTAGAATTTTTATAAAATCTTTCATGCGTTAATTTTCATTTTTAATTGTCGCATGCCTGCGGAGGCAGGTAGTGAACTCAGATATAAATTCAATTACCTTTCCTGGGCTTTGGTTTTTAGCCTCAGTCACATGCTTATAAATAAAATCAGATATCCGAATTATTAGGCTCGTATCTCTGCACTGTCTTTACGATCAAGACTTAAATCACTAATAACAAAGACGATAAATTTATGATAAAAAAAGTCAGCTGCAAATGTAGTTTTATGCGAGCTGACTTCAAAAAAAATTGTATTGAAATAGTTACATTCCTGTATAAGATTGCGGAGAAATAGATCGAAGTTCTTCTTTAATCTCTTCCGACACATCTAAGGTAGAAATAAACTCTGCAATAGTTTTGGCATTAATACCTTCATTGGTACGAGTTAAGGATTTTAGAGCCTCATAAGGATTAGGATAGGCCTCGCGACGCAATATGGTTTGAATAGCTTCGGCTACTACGGCCCAATTTCGTTCTAAGTCTCTGTCAATAGCCTCTCTATTTAACAATAATTTACTTAATCCTTTTTGCAACGACTTAATGGCTATAACAGTATGAGCAAGAGGCACACCAATATTACGCAATACGGTAGAGTCTGTTAAATCGCGTTGTAATCGTGAAACAGGAAGCTTTGCCGATAAATGTTCAAATATACAGTTGGCAATTCCCAGGTTTCCTTCGGCATTTTCAAAGTCAATAGGATTTACTTTATGTGGCATAGCACTTGAGCCAACCTCTCCCTTTTTAATTTTTTGTTTAAAATATTCCATCATAATGTAAGTCCAGAAATCTCTGGATAAATCGATCATAATAGTATTTAAACGTTTAAGATTATCGAAGATAGCCCCAAGGTTATCGTAGTTAGAAATTTGTGTAGTATATTGTTCCCTGTCTAACTTTAATACATCATTTACAAAGTGATTCCCAAAATCAATCCAGTTTATTTCAGGATAAGCCACCTTATGGGCATTAAAATTACCTGTTGCACCACCAAACTTAGCTGAACATGGAATTCCCTTAAGCAAGGACAGTTGAATTTTTAATCGCTCTACAAATACCATCATTTCTTTACCTAGACGAGTTGGAGAAGCAGGCTGGCCGTGTGTTTTAGCCAACATCGATATATCTTTCCAATCTGCAGCCAAATCGTTTAACTGGCCAATAAGTTCCTCCAATAAAGGATAATACATATCATTTACAGCATCGCGTAACGAATATGGAATAGCTGTATTGTTAATATCCTGCGAGGTTAGTCCAAAGTGAATAAATTCTTTAAACTTATGTAATTTCAGCGCATCAAATTTTTCTTTGATGAAATATTCAACAGCTTTCACATCGTGATTAGTCACACTTTCAATATCTTTAATTCTTTCTGCATCCTCCAACGCAAATTCCTTATAGATTTTTCTTAAATCCTCGTATAAAGACTTGTCAAAGTCGGCCAACTGAGGCAAAGGTTGCTCACAAAGTGTAATAAAGTATTCTATCTCCACCAAAACGCGGTAACGAATCAATGCGTATTCCGAAAAATAAAGTGCTAAACCATCAACTTTACTTCTGTATCGTCCGTCAACCGGAGAAATGGCTGTTAGTAACTGTATATCCATCATTCAAATTTATTATTTACAGCCCAAAATTAACATTTTTTTGTCAGATAGGGAATTTGTTTTATTATTGTGTACAACTAAATCTCTTACACATGACATTCAGTAAAGGACTGCGATTGGGTATTAAAAGTTATTCCAGAGCCATAACGTTTATGAAAAAACATAAACTTACCTGGTATTTTATATTTCCGCTGCTATTAAATATCCTGTTGTTTATCCTTGGCTATGCTTCCTCTGTTTCATTAAGTACCCGATGGTTTGTATATGTAACAGACTGGATAAATATTGATGCCTGGAATTTCTGGGGTTCCGGTTTTTTAGCCTCGGCACTCCTTTTATTTATGAATATAGTTATCCGCTTACTTTTTGTTATCTTTTTTGCCTACGTAGGTGGGTATATTATTATTGCTCTCATGTCGCCGGTTTATGCTTTTTTATCAGAAAAAGTGGAATCCATTGTTACCGGAGTCGATAACCCTTTTGACACACTTCAGTTTTTCAAAGATATTTGGCGAGGTCTCATTCTGGCAAGCCGCAATTTTATCATTGAGATTATTCTATCCCTCCTCTTGCTCGTTCTCAGCTTTGTTCCTGTTGTAGGTCTATTTACCGCACTTGCTCTTTTTTTAATTTCCTCCTTTTTCTATGGTTTTTCGTTTATTGATTTTTCTCTGGAAAGAAAAAAAATGAATACAAAACAGAGTGTGGCTTTTATTAAAGCCAACAAAGGACTTGCTATAGGAAATGGTTCGGTATTTTCATTAGTACTTCTTATCCCTTACATTGGGGTATTATTATCAGGTTTTGTTTCGGTTGTTTCGGTTGTTGCAGCTACCATAGCCATTAGCGAAACACAAATAAACCAGCATAGCACGTAATTTTGCACCAAAAGATTACCAGCTTTGCCTACAAATAACTAAATTTAACGGTATATAAACATAAGCTCCACTACAATGGTAAAACATCTTTTTTCAATAATTATCTTTACGCTGCTAACTATTCCTTTATTTAGTCAGGCCGACAGTCTATCCAGACAAGCCATCATTTATAAATTCGATATCAAAAGGGAAATAGGTAGCACATCCTGGATTCATACACAGAGTGCCTTTGAGGAAGCTTATAAGTCAAACGCCGATATTATACTTCTGCACCTGAACACCTATGGTGGACAGGTTGTTTTTGCGGATTCAATCCGAACAAAGATTCTAAATAGCACCATTCCGGTACATGTATTTATAGATAATAATGCTGCCTCGGCAGGTGCTTTAATCTCTATTGCCTGCGATAGCATTTATATGCGTCCGGGAGCTAATATTGGTGCTGCTACAGTAGTAAACCAATCGGGTGAAAAAATGCCTGACAAATACCAAAGCTATATGCGCTCCACAATCAGGGCCACAGCAGAAGCACATGGAAAAGATACTATTGTAAATGGCCAGGACACTACAATAGTCTGGAAACGTGACCCACATATTGCAGAGGCCATGGTTGATGAAAGCATTTACATTGCAGGAATTATTGACACAGGTAAAATATTGACTTTCACAACCCAGGAAGCCATCAAGCATGGTTTTTGCCAGGGGCAGGCGAACAACATTGAAGAGGTAATTGATAAATTAGGCTACAAAGAATATCAGATTATAAGCTACCAACCTACTTTTTATAGTGGTCTAAAAGGTTTTTTAACCAATCCGATTTTACACGGGATCCTGATTCTTATTATTATTGGCGGATTATATTTTGAACTGCAATCTCCCGGCATTGGCTTTCCTCTGCTGGCATCGGCTATCGCAGCCATTTTATACTTTGCCCCTTTATACCTGGATGGCTTAGCTGCCAACTGGGAAATTATTTTATTTATTATAGGTGTGGTGCTTATTGCTTTGGAAATATTCGTGGTACCCGGATTTGGAATTACAGGAGTATCCGGTATCATATTGGTTTTTACCGGACTCACCCTTAGCTTGCTTAACAATGTTGTTTTTGACTTTTCCAATGTGCCGGCCAAAGAGATGCTGATGGCATTAATAATTGTTTCGGCAGGAACCTTTTTAGCCTTTATTATCGCAATACCTCTTAGTCAAAAACTGTTTACATCAGGCCCTCTGGCAAAGGTTGCTTTACAAACTACACAGGATATAACAGAAGGATATGTGGGTGTTGATACCGAACCTAAACACCTCATTGGTGCAAAAGGTACAGCCCAAACAACACTTCGCCCTTCAGGCAAGGTTCTCATTCAAGGAGACAGTTATGATGCAGTAGCAGAGTCAGGTATGATTGATCGCGGGGAAAATATAAAAGTAGTTAACTATGCATCAGGACAGCTCTATGTTATAAAAGATTCGTAAATCACATATAGTCCATAAATTTTATTACTAATAAAATTTTATAAAAATCATCAAAAAAGAAAACTTTTTTCGTTTTAATGAAGTAAAAATAAATATAAATTGTTTAATTTGACAAGTATATATCATTAAGTATTTAACTCATTTTCAGGAGGACGTTTTATGAAAGAGAAAAGAGCTAAAAACACCAAAACAAATGTTTCTTTATACGAAGATTTTGAAGAGAGAACGGGTAATAAACCTAATGTAGCCAAGAGAAACAAAACTTCTTATATACAGGAAGAATTGGCCGATGATTATGGAGAAATTTTAGGAGATGGTTTCCACGGTCTCGATGATGATTATTATTTTGACGAAGATGATATTTAGCATATTTGAATATCTTAAATTGTAACATTACATTATAAAAATTACTATTTTTACACTTAATCATTCTATATCAATTTAGTTGCTTTTACTAATTTAAAATTAATATAAACCTTGGCTAATCACCTGGCCATCAACCAAAAATCAGGTGAATAGTAAAATTTAGTGGCTTAATTATTATGAAATCAAGACAAAACTTTAGCAACAAGAACAAGCGTTCTTCTGTTAATGAATTTAATGACAGAAACGGATTAAAACCAGTAAAGTCAAAATTCGAAAAATCGAAAAGAATATCAATTTACGACCAACTGGATGATGACGATGATTTAGATCTGAATTCAGAATTTTACTCCAATAACGAATTTGATGATGATGATAATGACGAAGATGATTATTAATGAACTATTTTGCGATCATTTTTTTGTCAGATAGCAAAGAAACTCAACATCGCTGATACAATGCGATGCCTTAAAGAATACAGGCTTTGTTCCTTTCGGATCAAAGCCTTTTTTTATTCGCCTACTTCATGATAGCGATAACAGGATACAATATGATCATTTACAACTCCTATAGCCTGAAGAAAAGCATAACATATGGTACTGCCTACAAATTTAAATCCATCCTTTTTTAATTGTTTACTCATCGCATCAGATATGGATGAGGTAGGTGGAATTTGATCCTCGTTGCTCCATGAGTTTGTGAGCACCTGAAAATCTGAAAACTGCCAGATATACTTATCAAAGGACCCATATTCCTGTTTTATTTTCAGATAGGTTTTAGCATTATGAATGGTGGCGTTAATTTTTAATTTATTGCGTATGATTTGGGGATTATCTAAAAGCTCCTGAATCTTAAGGTCATCATAACCGGCGATTTTGAGCGCATCAAAACCATCCAGAGCCTCACGAAAATTTTCTCGTTTATTTAATATCGTCGACCAACTTAAACCGGCCTGAAAAGTCTCCAGAACAAGAAATTCAAACAATTTATCATCATCATGCAAGGGCACGCCCCATTCTTTATCGTGATAAGCTTTATATAAATGAGATCCCT
>JBFHEL010000047.1:0-16864 GCA_041584155.1 Saccharicrinis sp. | reverse complement strand
TTTTAATACGACAGATAATAATAACTAATGGCAACAAAGCCTAAAAGTCATTGCAGTCAGTTTGTTGTAATTTGAAAAGGAAATATATTTTATTAAGTTTGGTGTGACTCAGGTGGCGGAGCTGTGTTTCCTGCAACGCCTCTTAGGCCAAACGTTGGCCACAATTAACCAAAACAGATAAACCATGGATATATTAAACATTATTGTCGGACTTTTTATGATAGGTATCGGATTTTTAGTTAAATCTACTCCCAGTTTGATAGCAGGATATAATACAATGTCAGAGGACAAAAAGAAAAATGTTGATATTGTAGGATTGTCAACCTATATGCGAAACAGCCTGATAATAATTGGATTGTCCATTATCGCTGGATACTACTTATTTAAATGGATAGGATTTGCAGTAATTGCAGAATCAATGATTCTAATTGTAACTTTGATAGGTGTGTTGATTATGGTAATTAATGCACAGAGATTTGATAAAAATAAAGACAAAGCCAAAAGCGTTAAACTTACCTATCTCATTCTTGGATTAGTAGCCGTATTTGTGATAGGACTTTTTACTTATGGGTATTTGCCATCAAAGGCTGTTATTTCCGACAATAAGATAAAATTTTCAGGTATGTACGGCATTGAGTTGAATGTTTCTGACATTGAATATGTTGAGCTTTTGGACATGATACCAAAGATTAAGACACGGACAAATGGATTTAGTTCAGGATTAGTCAAAAAAGGATTCTTTAATCTTGACAACTTTGGCAAGACCCGATTACTGATTAGTTCAAATAAGTCGCCGTACTTGATTATAACAAAGAATAATTCCGACAAGATTATAGTGAACTTTAAAGATAAAACCGAGACTAAAAAATTATTTGGAGAGATTAAAGCATTGATTGACAATAAATAACTGTGGCCAACAATAAATAAAGCTCATAGGCTTTGTGTGAGAATTTGGGAGTTTTGCCATTAAATATGTTCGCCAAAGCTTTTGTTTTGGGGAACAAAAGAATTAATTTATGACCAAAATAAAAGCTTCGGCTAAGTAGGGTTTTGTGAGTTTGATTTTTCAAATCAGCCTACTTTGCATATACTAAACGTTGCAAACATACAAAAAGAGTGTAAATCATGAATAAAAATTTTTTTTTGAATATTAGTTTCTTGATTGTTTTACTTGTTACTATATCATGTAAGAAAGAACACTGCGTTGAGTCTGAAATAATGGATTTAATGCTTGAGTGTTCTGGTAAGGAGAAAGAGTTTAACGAGTATCTTTTAAAAGTTGAAACAGAATTCGTAAGGCAAGGGATTCTAGAGGACAGAAATGGCGCTAGTTATTATCATATTTTTGAATCAATAGCAGAAACAGGAAAAATAGATTTTGAATTTGGACAACCTCTAACAGACTATGTCAATACAGAGCAGGTTAGTCAATTTGTATGTAATGATTCTATTACATTGAGTAAAATAAAGAAACTAAGTGAATCAGAGGAGTATCAAAAATCAAGAATTGCTGTTCTGCAAACGAGATTTGACTCTCTGTTAAATCTTGGTTTGTTTGATGCGGGTCTAGTTGCAAAGGAGGTAGTTGATGTATTGTCACCTAGAGATTTTAATCATATTTATTACAAATATACAACGCTAAGTCTAATCATTACGACGCAAGCAATTGATGACGGATTGTCTAGGAAATTACCTCCTCCAGAACCAGAAGGTGAGAAAGAAATAATTGAAGCAAGAAACTTGGTTAATATTACCATTAAAAACAAATCGGTAGAATTAGAAGGGCAAGTTATTAAATTGGAAGATTTAACTAAAAAACTTGAAGAGTATTTATCTGTTCAAAAGATAAGTGAAAAGTGGCCTGAATTTCGAAATGCAAATATACCATCTATTGGAGATTGTAAAGTCTCTCAAGTTGTATTTGAGTTGCAGTGTTCTAAAGGCGTTGAATATGACTTTTACTTAGAAGTACAAAATAGTATGCAAGTTTCATATAGAAATGTCAGAGAGAAAATGTCAATGAAGTACTTTCGAAGTAGCTTTCAGAAACTTGATAAGAAGGAACAGTTTGCGATTAAACAATTAGTACCTCAGCGTATCACTGAAATTTAATTTAAAAGAATAAAGTACGGTACCCAACACGTGCTCATAAATAATTGCCGTTTAGTTGGTTGTTCAAGGTTTGTTGTACGCATTAAGTTCGGTGTAACTGGACAGGAAAACAGGCCGCAATCGGCAACTATTCATTGCACCAACGTTGTACACCATTATGCAGAACTGCAAAACACAATTTTATTTGAATAAAAGCTCTGAGAATGAAAAATGAATACTTGATTTCAGCAAAGAAATTATATAAAAATTTATTCTTGAACTTTCTGGTTCTTCTAGCCCCTTTCATTCTTAGTACATGCGTATCAGCACTATTGTTGTATTTTTTTAATGGTGAAATTGACACACATCAAAGAATTTTAATAAGTATTGTATTTGACTTTGTTTTCATTGTTAGTTTATATTTTCTGCATAGAATTAAAGATAAAGACTCATTTTCAAAATTGTGGGGTAACCTCAGAAACATAAAATTAATACCAATTATATTTATTTTGGTAATAACTGTTTACTTGTGTTTTGAAGCTCTAATGTATGTAATACTTGGCCAGCAAATAATTGAATACAATCCTAACATTGACATAAGACTTTTAGGAACTGCTTTTTTTATGGTTATTGTTGGTGCAATAGCAGAAGAATTAATTTTCAGAGGGTATTTGTTGAGAACAATTTATTCGTATACAAATTCGACCATTATTTCAATATTATTAAGCTCAATCTTGTTTGCTGCAGTGCATATTGGCAAGAATTATGATGATACTTATAGTCTTGTTTCTATTTTCATCACAGGCGTTATTCTATCAATAATCGTTGTAAAGACTGGTTCATTAAAACTTGTTGTTATTATTCATATCCTACATAATTTAAGACATTTTATATTTTTGAACGAGGAATATTCAATCTTTAAGAGACTGTATGCTTATGATTCATCTGTATTTGAACTAATCTATGAAAGCCTTCAGGTTATAATCATTTGTTTATTAATTCTGACGAGTTTTAAAATCATAATGAAAATGCAGGAATCAAGCGAGAACCTGGAAATTAAGAAATAACGGTGTACAACAATCTGGAATAAATCATGCGGATTCAGTGACTTTTTGGATGTTGAGTAGGTAGTTTGAACAACGCCAAAGCTTTTGTTTTGGCTAACAAAAGAATAAATTTATGACCAAAATAAAAGCTTCGGCTCTGTAGGGTTTTGTGAGTTTGATTTTTCAAATCAGCCTACGCGCTTTATTATGACCGTTACCATTCATTCCCCACATCTCGCAGAATTAGCAAGATTAAATTCTTAAGCTAATGTTCAGATTTTAGGAATAGAAAAATCAACATTTAAAATTAGTCACAGTTAATCAAAAAAATTAAACATATATGAATATAATTATTAACAATAACTTTATGAAAAAAATTAACTTTATATTATTAGTCTTTTTTAGTCTATTCTTTAGTCTATCTGCATCAACCGATGTTAGTGGGCCAACTTTTACTGATACAATTTGGAATGAAGAAGGAAGTCCATATAATTTGACAGGTGATTTTCAAGTTCCTTCTGGTGTTACATTGACTATAAAAGAAAATGTGGTAGTGAATTTTGATTCTGATTATGAAATACTAATAAAAGGAGCAGTTTCAATTCTAGGAACAGTGAACACCCCTGTCATATTCAATGGTAATTCAAGTGGATCTGCTATGTTAATGTTTAAAAGTACCAACCTTAGTAATAGTTCAATTTCATATGTTGAATTTTATGGACCTAAAAATGCTATTCAATTAGCTGAAGAGACTGAGAGTAATCAGGACGATGTTAAAAATTCAGGTAGTTTAAGTATTTATAATATATCAGTTACGAATTCCAAAATTCAAACTAATGGATATACTTCTACAGCTAGTTTACAAATTACAGATAGTAACTTCACGACTAGTACTATTAGAGGAGATTACCCAAGAAGTGAAGATATTACATTAACGAATTGTAATATTGATGATTGTACTATAGAATCTGACTCCTATAATTATGGAATTAGTATTAAAGAAGGTTTTTTAACTAATAGCTCTTTGTTAATTGGGTGTTGCAGTGCAAATATAACATTGGAGGATATTTCGGTGGAGAACTGTACGATATCTGAAGGTGATGGTCAACCCATTAATGGACCAATTAATATAAAAAACTGCAGTGCTAATGAATTAGAAATAAATCTCCCAGATGCAGAAGTAAATATTGAATATTCGGAAATTACAAATAGTAGCTCTACAATAAAAATAGGAAATGGTTATTTAAAATACTCCAAAATAATTGGTAATGAATCAAATACAGGAGTAACATATACTGGATATGATGGATATAACATTAGTGGTGACTGCTCCATTGTATATTCAGAAATAACAAATTTTAATATTGGAGTAAAGGTGACTAATTGCTATAGCTTTACGGTTTCCAAGAGTAATATATATTCAAATACTAATTATAATTTTTACAATAGTTCATCAAAAGATATAAGTGCAGATAGTAATTATTGGGGATTTAATGATATTTCTTCAGCGCGAAGTAAGATATATGATTATTACAAAAATATTAATTACGGGGAAGTAATTATGAGTACAGTATCAGAAAGCTCTTATAGTACCGAAGATGTTACCACAGATTCTGAAAGTTTACAATACTCTGATGAAATAAATGTTTATCCAAATCCTGTAATTGATTTTCTGACCATTGAACATTCTTTAGTAAACGAAATTAACTATCGTATAATTTCTACCTCTGGTAAAGTATTAAGTTCGGGTTTAGTTGATGATAATAACTTGATAAACTTTAATAAACTCTCTCCTGGAATTTACATTATACATTTAGTTAATAATGGTTTAGTTTATTCAACAAAAGTCATTAAGAAATAAAAACGAATGGTAACAATGTGTATAATTCATAAGGGTTTCAGAGGTGTTTGAGCATTTTCACCCGCATCAAATTTGGTGTGTAATCTGATAGGTTTGAAGCTCGCAATCCCCTACGAAATCATACACTAAACGTTATGAAAAATTAGACGGACACCCCCATTTTGCTCAAAATATAATGATATATGAAAAAGCTTATCAAATATGGAAATGAGTATTCTCAATATGGAGAACTATACCTGCATGATATAAATTGTATTGGAACAGTTTGTCTTTTACATGGAGGATTTTGGACTATGCCATATGATTTACATCAATTTGATAATGTAGCTTTTGAACTATTTAACTTAGGCTTCTGCGTTTGGAATATTGAATACAGAAGGATTGGAGAAGCTAATCATAAATGGAGAGATGTTTTCGATGACGCAATAAATGCAATAAATGAGCTGAATAATATTAAGAATATTTATAATCATGTAAATATAAATAACGTATTTGTTGTAGGACATTCAGCAGGAGGACATTTAGCTATTTGGCTTAACTCCCAAGACTTGAAAATTGATGTAAAGAAGTTTATAGGACTTTCCCCGATATTGGATTTGAAAATTGCCTATTATGAAAACTCAGGTAATGGTGCTGTCGAAAAATTACTTCATGGGAATCCAAACGAATTTCCAGAACGTTATTTATTTGGCTCTCCCATTAAATTAAAAAGAAAAAATGGTTCCGAACTTATTATTCATGGAGACATGGATGACTATGTTCCAATAAAATGGTCAAAATCATATCATGAGAAAATTAGACAATTTACAGATATATCACATTTAATTGAACTTGAGGCTTGTGGGCATATGGATTTTATTGATTCCGAATCAAATGCATTTGATATATTGAAATCAAATATAAGATGAAGTGAAAAATAACTTTGCATAACACGTGCTCATAAATAATTGCCGTTTAGCTGGTTATTTAAGGTTTGTGGACCGCATTAAGATTGGTGTACCTGGACAGGTAAGCAATCCGCAATCGCCTACTTTGCATATACTTACCGTTGCCATTAATTATAATTTCGGTTGGGCAGTATTGGTAATAAGGGACCAAAATAACACGTCATCGATATTTCGTCCGTATCAACCAAGTAAGCTGTTTGTATGGGGCACACTACAAGAATTTGATTCTGATTAGGAATTATTGACCGGTATTTTTTATGTGCATGACTGTTAGATTTACATGATGGGGATTTACAGCCGTGTTAATAGCGGCGCAAGAACTTTTGGTTTCAATAAAAGAAGAATGAGAAGCAGATAAACGGGCCTCATCATTTAACACAAGTATCAACGCCTGTCAAAATCCTGACGAGTAATGGCATGACTCGTTCCGCAGGATTGGGATTACGGAAATACCAAATTGATAAAACCACTTTCTTTAGTGATTAAAACAGTATGCTACAGCTAAAAAAGAATGCAACTATAAATCTAAATTAGACAACACTACCCCAAATAAAATTAGCTTATCCCTTAAAAATCATATCTTCTATTGGTTAGATTACCTATATTCGGTTCCTAAAATATTATATTACCATATAATTTATTAAAAATGAAAAACACTTTTCAACTGATTGCCTGTGCTATCATGCTTTTTTGCCTGATGCCCTTACAAGCACAAAAAGACCGTTCAGAGATTGCTGAACAAGATACCTGGAACGTTTATGATTTATATGAATCAGACGATGCCTGGCATGCTGCCAAAGAAGAATTTATTAAAAAAGCAGCTCAACTAGAGGCTTACAAAGGAAAGTTAGGCTCTTCGGCTAAAGAACTTTTAAGCTTTTTAAAATTGAATGACGAGATTGGCAAAGATGCCAGCCGTTTATATATTTATACTTCTTTGAAGTCGGATGTTGACCTTAGAAACCAGGATAACCAAGCCCAGAAAAAAGAAATCAGACAGGTATTTGTTACTTTGGGACAAAACACCGCGTTTGTTTCGCCTGAGTTAGCGACTATTCCTGAAGAAACCATGAAAAAATTTATTCAGGAAGAAGAAGGACTTAAAACCTACCAGCTTCAGTTGATGGATACCTACCGCATGAAGAAGCATACCTTATCAGAACCTGAAGAGTTAATTATGGCCAAAGCCGGAATGACAGGTGGAACAGCAAGCTCTGTGTATAGTGTTTTAAGCGATGCTGAGATGCCTTGGCCGACAGCTACCTTAAGCGACGGAACAGAGATTGAAGTAAATAAAATTACTTATGCACAATACCGTATGTCGCCTAATGTTAAAGACCGCGAGATTGTTTTTAAGGCATTCTGGAACCACTACAAAAAATTTGAGGGTACCTTTGGTGAGTTAATGAACGGACAAGTAAAAAACCACATGTTTAATGCTCAGGCCCGTCACTACACCAACTGTTTAGAGGCAGCCCTAAAAGGAAACAACATTTCTACAGATGTTTACCATTCTCTGGTAGAAAACGTAAATAAAAATCTGCCTACATTCCACCGTTACCTGGCTCTTAAAAAAAGAATGATGGGATTAGATACTTTAAAGTATTCTGATTTATATGCGCCTGCAGTTAAAGGTGTTGAATTAAAATACACTTACCAGGAGGCACAAGAGCTAATCCTTGATGCACTAAAACCTTTAGGTAAGGAATATACTTCTACAGTAGAAAAAGCATTTAATAACCGTTGGATTGATGTATATCCTACCAAAGGAAAAAGAGGCGGTGCTTATTCTAACGGAGGAGCTTATGATGTGCATCCATATATTTTAACCAATTACAATGATACTTATGATGCTGTAAGTACCATGATCCATGAGTTGGGACATACTATGCACAGCTACTTTTCAAATACCCGTCAGCCTGTTGCTTTGGCCGACTATCCTATTTTCTTAGCCGAAGTAGCTTCTACTTTTAACGAAGTTTTATTGGCTGATTATATGAAAAAGCAAATTAAAGACGAAGGACAAAAGCTTTCTCTTTTAATGAATATGTTAGATGGTTTTAAAGGAACCTTATTCCGTCAAACACAATTTGCCGAATTTGAATTACGCATGCACGAAGCTGCTGAAGCAGGTCAACCACTAACAGGTGAAGCTTTATCAAAAATGTATTACGATATCACCAGCAGATATTATGGTAATGAAGAGGGTGTTTGTGAAGTCCCTAAATATGTAGAGATGGAGTGGGCTTACATTCCTCATTTTTACTATAATTTCTATGTGTATCAGTACAGCACTTCTTACGTGGCTTCTCAGGCTTTAGCCGCCGAAGTAATGAAAGGAAACAAAAAAGCCACTGAGAAATATATGAATTTTATTTCTTCGGGATGTTCCGATTGGGCTATCAATACCCTTAAAACAGCCGGTGTTGACATGATGAGTGCTGAGCCTTTTGATAGTACCATTGAAAATATGAATAAAATTATGGACGAGATTGAAACTATTTTGGATAAGCAGAAGTAGCGCTAAGTCATAAAGCAAAAATAAAAAGCCGGGTTAAACAATCCGGCTTTTTTATTAATCATTGGTGCCTCAAACGGCGATTCTCAAAACCTCAAGATTTTCTTTATAGAATATATTCAGCAATCATCATCTGACAATCTGATTTCATATTGATTAAAGCACTTCTCGTAAACACAATGTAAATAAACCCAAGACCCGATCTTAAAAACAGGAAGAACTGTTTATGATAAATAAAAGCAATTAGTCTTTTATCTGTAAACCTATAAGATACAACAATCAGACTCATAACCCAAAACAGTATAATATTTGGTATCAGTACCAAAATGACATTAATTATATTAAATTTACCACCCCATTTGGCAGCTTATAACAGGTTAATCATATGACAAAAATAAATACTGCACTTATTGATGACGAACAAGATGCACTAG
This sequence comes from Saccharicrinis sp., assembly GCA_041584155.1. Taxonomy (GTDB): domain Bacteria; phylum Bacteroidota; class Bacteroidia; order Bacteroidales; family Marinilabiliaceae; genus Saccharicrinis. Next base: position 7,967 of record JBFHEL010000047.1, on the reverse strand, counting down.
ATACACTTGAAATTTTATTAAAAGAATACCCACAAGTTAATATCATTAAAAAGACCACTAACCCTTTAGATATATTTCCTTTGATGCTGAAGGAGAAACTTGATCTTATTTTTTTAGATATACAAATGCCACTTATAAATGGTCTTGACTTAATTGAGAAAATAAAGACCTGCTCTCCTGGCATAGCTGTTATATTTGTAAGTGCCCATGCTAATTTCACAGCAGAAGCTATAAAACACAACACCTTTAACTATTTATTGAAACCGGTCTGCAGAACTGAATTAAAGTCATCTATCAACAAAGTGACGCTCTATTTAAACAATAGCACAACAATACTTCCTAGCCAAAAGATAATACTCAATTCTAAAAATGAAACGCTATTTATCGACAGTAAAGATGTCGTTCTATTGCAAGCCAACGGAAATTACACACGTATACTCATGCATGATGACAATGAACATATAGTTTCGTACAATATGGGTACTATCATTAATAAATTCCCGGATAATTTATTCGTTAGAGTTAATCGGTCACTAATGGTCAATAAAAATTTTATTACATCAATAAATAGGAAACAAAAAAAATGCATCATCAATTATCATCAGGAAGAGTTGGTGGCAGATGCATCCTCTGTTTTTCTACGTGAAATAAATAATATTTTTTAATCATGAAAAATTGGCTCTTTCAGAAAAACAAAATCAATCTTTTTTCATTTGTCTCCAGTCCCTGGCTATTAGCTATTTTACCTACACTGGTCATTATTTTACTTCTGCCCTCTTTATTTCAACCTTACCAGCTTACCTTAAAGCAAACCCAGAACAACCACAAAAACAAACGACTAACGTTCTTCGAGGATCTTGATCACAACGGCATTAAAGAAAAAATAGACATATTGGACTATAGAGAAAAATTTGCCTGCTGCTTTATCTGGGCCAATAATTCTTCACTAAAAAGGCAATTCAACTTTTACGGTAAAATACCTCAACAAGAAAATCTGACCCTACCTGTTTTTTGCGACGTTAATCAGGATGGCGTAAAAGAGGTATTTGTTTTTTCACAAAATGAAGATTCATTATTTATCAATGCCGTTGACCTTTTGCAACAAAAAGTAATTTTAAATGGACGCTTTATATCTAAAATAGGCCTGCAAAAAGGCTTAAAAGATTTTGTTCTGCGCCCCATTACTAATCATGATTATAACCACGATAGCATTCCCGAAATATATTTCCTTTTAAATGGCTGTTACTCTTTGTATCCTCGTAAAATAATGGCCTATGATTATAAAAACGATACCATCATCTCATCTGTCAATACCGGAAGCCAACATTTTGTAACCCCTATAAAAACAAACAACAATAAATTACTTTTTATAAGTACTACGCCTGCAACCAATAACTGCCCTATAGATTTTTCTTACTCATATATTGATACCTGTGCATGGCTTTTTGGATTTAACGACCACTTAGATATGATTTTTGAACCTATACCGTTTAATGGAGTAGGCTGCTCTGTAGTTGGACCTATGGTTGTTGAAAACAAATTTCATTACAGCATATTTAATACCGAAGATGGAAGAAAAAATTACATCATTACCACAGATTCATTGGGCACTATAGAAAATAAAAAAACTATTCCTTCGACGGTACACAAGGGAAAACTTGTTGAAATTAAGCACAAAAGAAAAACACATTACCTTTTAAGAGGAAATGAAAACAACTTATTTAATATATTTGAGTATAATCCTGAAAAACTAATTTATGAACAAACATCGTTTACTCAAATGTTACCAAATGCCACTTTAATACCATTCAAATTATACCCTAAACAAACCGCTTATTTAGCAGATAACTACCAAACCAATCAATCCAGCATTTTCCTAAATAATTTAAATCAAGAGCTTTCATTTCACACTAAACTTTATATCAATACCTATAACCTATATGCACAAAGCAACCAGGTACCTCAAGGCAAAATTTTAATGCTGACCAACAGAAAAGAATTATTTACCTATTTAATTACTAAAAACAAATATTACCCACTCCGATTCCTTCTTTTTATAATAATATATCTATTGAATGCCGCTTTTGTATTTTTATCAATACAACTCTATAAAAATCAAGCCAATAAGCAACACAAACTACAAAAAGAAATAGTATCATTGCAACTCAAACTAGTTAACGCTCAATTAGATCCTCATTTTGCTTTTAATGCATTAAATCTTGTCTCGTCTAAAATTTTAAAAGGAAATAGATATGAGGCCTACGATCTGATGACAAGTTTCTCCAGTATGATGCGATCGGCCATGTCGTTCTCAGATATTGTAAGCTGGAATTTAACCAAAGAACTAGAATTTGTTAGGGCCTATCTTAAACTTATGAGCGGGAGATTTAAAAACCTTTTTGAGTATAAGATAAACAATGATGAAAATATCGATCTCACAAAAATATTCATCTCACGCTTATTGATACAAAACACAGTAGAAAACTCTATTAAACATGCTTTTAATAATATATCCTATACCGGATTGATCAGCATAAACATCACACAAACAGCCAATGCTATAAAAATTGTAGTAAGCGACAATGGTATTGGCAGAAAAAAGGCCAGGCACAATAACAACACCACCAATAACACGCAAAAAGGTGGCAATGGACTTCGGTGGTGTAAAAAACAGGTTAATATGTATAATGAATTATACAGTACCAAAATCAGCTTTATCATAGAAGATTTAAGCTCAAATCATAAGCAATCGGGTACCCAAACAACTATTTCCATTCCTAAAAAAACATAAACAGGCCGCGACCATACCTTCATACATCGCCATAGCATATTTAGCTAAACTATTCCCTGGAAAGTGAACCCAAACAAAATACCAATAAAAAAACCTTTAATTATGCGACTGAAATACCTCAGTAATTAGAAATTGATAATAGACAATTAGCAAACAAACAGTATTACTGTTAACTAATAAAGATGCGACAATATATTACGCACAATACTTATCATTCATCTAACTGCACTTTTAACTCGCTTCACGTTTCAAGCCTCTTTGTTTATATAGCTGCATTTACTTTTGTCACAAGCCAAATGACTTACAGCTCATTTGGTTAAAAAACTGATGGTATTTGCCATGACCATGCCATATTCATCTTTTATAACAATGCGCTTATTAAAAAAAAGCACCAGCTTATTAAACCAAACCAACAGCTAACTAAATTATAAGACATTACCTTTTATTGACTACTTATTACCACTATTTTTACGTGCTCCTAAAAAAACTAAACAATATTTTATGCAAAAAAAAATTACTCAAAAACCTTATTTATTAGCCATCATACTAATATTAAGCTTAAGTTTCCCCTTGGCCAAGGGTGAAACGACAACAGCCTCAGCTTATAACGGTGGTACAGGAACAGAAGATGATCCTTACCAGATAAATACCCTTGCCCAGCTGAGGCGTTTATCAGAAACTACTGATGATTGGGAAGCCTATTTTATTCAAACAGCTGATATTGATGCTACCGACACTCAAACCTGGAATGTAGGCGATCATGATGATGACACTAGTACTGATGATGAAGCGATGGGTTTTTCTCCCATTGGGGATAGAACCTATTACTCTGCTCGGCAAGGGGTAAATTTTAATGGAAGTTACAATGGCAATGGTTATGCTATTTCTAATTTATATATCAATAGACCAACAGAAAATAATGTAGGTTTATTTGGTTGCGTATACGGAAGCAGCACGGATTTAATTCAATACCTGGCGCTTACCAATGCTGATATAACTGGAAATCGTTATGTAGGCGTTATTGCAGGAGAAAGTACTTCTGTATACATAAACAACTGTTATGCCACAGGTACCGTTTATGCAGATTATGATAATGTAGGAGGCCTTGTGGGTAAATGTGGCTATGCCAATAACTGTTATGCTGAAGTAGAAGTTAATTGCAGTTATGATAGTAAAGGAGGTTTAGGATGTGGATACTGGAACACTACCTACCAAGTAGACTGTTATTACAATAGTGATATTTTTACCGATTCAAACGATAATGAATATGGCACAGGACTCTCAACTACCGAGCTAGGAAATATAGGTTATTATAGTAATTGGAATATTATAACAGACGAATCCTTAGTGCAAGGTGACGCTCCCGTATTATCTAATAATGGAGACAATCCAACCTGGCTTATAAATCCGGCAACAACCTACACTGTTACTTTTGTTATTAAAGACAGCGACAATAACCTTATTGAAGATGCAATAATTGAATGCAATGGTGAAATAACTACTGATGAAAATGGAGAGGCACAAGCAAGCGCTTTACCTAATACTACTGCCAGCTATTCAATTACAGCCTATGGAATGCAAAAAATAGAAGGTACTATAGATATTGAATCATCAGATATATCCCAAGAAATATCGTTATCCGATGCCTACGATGGTGGAGACGGAACAGAAAATGATCCTTTTCAGATAGCCACACTTGAACAATTAGCTAATCTCTCAGAAAACACACTTGATTGGGAAGCTTATTATATTCAAACAGCAGATATAGATGCCACTGAAACCAACACATGGAATGTAGATGACCACGATGAGGATACGAGTACAGCAGACGAAGCCATGGGGTTTTCTCCCATTGGAGACTCCAGTGATGGATCCCGCCAAAACATAAACTTTGACGGCTCATATAATGGCAATGGATATGCTATTTCAAACCTTTACATCAACAGACCTACAGAAAGCCGTGTTGGCTTATTTGGTTATGCCGGAGGAAGTAGTTCTCATGCTATTCAATATCTAGCTCTTATTAATGCAGATATCACAGGCAAAAGTAAGGTTGGAACTATTGCCGGAGTAAATTATAGCACCAGAGTTAACTACTGTTATGCAACAGGCAAGGTAAATGGAGGTAGCTACACAGGAGGCCTAGTAGGCTATTGTGGTTATGCCAATTATTGTTATGCCGAAGTAGAAGTCACTAGTACATCTTCATACAAAGGAGGTCTGGGTGCATCTTATGGAACGACAAGCAGAAAAGTTGATTGTTATTATAATAGCGATATATTCACTGATTCTAATGATAATGAATATGGCACTGGAATATCTACTAGTCAAATGGGAGTTTTAGGCTATTATAGCAACTGGAGTATAATTACAGATGAAAGTTTAACCCAAGGAGCAGCGCCAACTTTATCCAATAATGGAGATAATCCTACATGGGTAATTAATCCGGCAATTACCTATACTGTTACTTTTATCCTTAAGGATAGTGATGAAAATCTGATAGTAGGAGCTACAATTGATTGTAATGGAGAAATTACCACCGATGAAAACGGTGAAGCTGAGGCATCCCTATTACCCAATAGCTCTAGCGAGTATACAATAGAAGCGTTAGGTATGTTGTTTGAAGAGGGAACTGTCAGCATAGAATCAACTAATATTACCAAAGAAATTTCTTTAGTTGAGGCTTATAATGGTGGTGATGGAACAGAAGGTGATCCTTTTCAAATTGCAACACTGGAACAGTTAGGCAACCTCTCAGAAAACACACACGATTGGGATGCTTACTTTATTCAAACAGCAAATATTGATGCTACAGAAACCAACACCTGGAATGTTGGTGACCATGATGATGATGATGAAACAGAAGATGAAGCCATGGGCTTTTCTCCCATTGGGGATAGAGAACAATATAGTGCGCGACAAGGTGTATATTTTAACGGAAGTTATAATGGCGATGGGTACACGATCTCTAATCTCTACATTAACAGACCAACAGAAAGCTACGTAGGGTTATTTGGTCGCCCTACGGGTACCTCTAGTTCTTACATTAAACAAATAGCCCTAATAGATGCAGATATTACAGGAAATAACAACGTTGGAACAATTGCAGGGGAAAGTATCTCTGTTAGAATAAAAAACTGTTATGCTACCGGTAAAGTTCAAGGAGGATCTTATACCGGTGGACTTGTTGGTAAGTGTGGTTATGCTACCAATTGTTATGCTGCCACTGAAGTAATATCAAGTCATACTTATAATGGAGGATTAGGTTGCGGATACTGGAATACAACAAACCAAGAAAACTGTTATTACAATAGTGATATTTATACCGATGCTAATGAGTATGGTTATGGTACAGGGCTTACTAGTGAAGAAATGGGGGTTGAAAGCAATTATAACACCTGGGATTTTGTTAACGAAAGTACCAATGGCGATGAAGACATTTGGGCTATTTGTACGGGTTATAATAGCGGCTACCCATATCTTGCACGTGGTATAACTGAAATTTCGTTAGAGATAACCAGTGGTTCAACATTTTACTCTGGCGCTGCTCAAAGTTTCGATGAAACTCTTATCTCAGGATTGCCAGAAGGAATAACACCTATAATATATTATCGTTTAGCAAGTGAAGAAACAGAAGAATCATGGAGCACAACAGCACCAAGCGATGTTGAAACTTACGATATAAAAGTACTTGTAGAGCCTTCTGAATCATATTTAGCTGCGATAGCAACCTTGGAAGATGCCTGGATGATCAACAAAGTTGATGCAACCATTACCTTTGAATCTCTTGAAGACAAAACCTATGGTGATGAAACTTTTGAACTTTCGGCTAGTGTTACAGGAGATGCTTCAATAACTTACACATCAAGTAATACCAGTGTGGCTACCATTAGTGGTACTACAGTAACAATAATAGGAGCCGGTAGCACAACCATCACGGCCAGTGCTGCAGAAACTGATAATGCTAATGCCGCAACTGATGTTGCTCAATCTTTAACAGTTAATAAAACTGATGCTACGATCACCTTTGAATCTCTTGAAGACAAAACCTATGGTGATGAAACTTTTGAACTTTCGGCTAGTGTTACAGGAGATGCTTCAATAACTTACACATCAAGTAATACCAGTGTGGCTACCATTAGTGGTACTACAGTAACAGTAATAGGTGCCGGTAGTACAACTATCACAGCTAGTGCTGCAGAAACTGATAATGCTAATGCCGCAACTGATGTTGCTCAATCGTTAACTGTTAATAAGGCCACTAGCAATATAACATGGAGTATTGAAGGTACCACTATTTATAAATCTACTACTGATGTTGATTTTACATTAACAACAGCAACCACAACCACTGGAAATACAATTAGCTACAGCTCTGAAAATACCAGCGTAGCAACTGTTGATGAAACAAGTGGAGAAGTTAGTATTGTTGGAATAGGAACTACCACCATTACCGCAACTGTAGCGGCAAGTGCAAATTATGAGCAAGCTACAGCTACAGTAACCCTTGCTGTTAGCACCACAACAGCCTTAGAGCAAACAGAGGTAATGGAATTTACTATGTATCCAAACCCTGCTGCAACGGAGATAACCATTAGTGGTGTAAATGATGAAACCATTGAAATTTACTCTTTATCGGGTAATAAGGTAATAAGCGTATCTAATACCAATACGATTAATATTAGTCAATTACCCAAAGGCATATACCTGGTGAAAGTTGGTTCTATGGTTAAGCAATTGTTAGTAAATTAGCATAATTTAAATAAAACCTAATTAACCTCAGAAGAGCTACTCTTCTGAGGTTTTTTTTTATGCTATCCCATGAAATTAAGATACAACAAGCACGCCAACTGCTCCCGAAGGATGGCATATTCCTACGGCTGACGAATGGCGAGTGTTGAAGGATTATGTGGCCAGACTGGGCAGTGCCTCTTTTCATTATTGATACAAGCTCCGAAGAAAATTTAGGTATGGCCGAAGTAGAAACCTGGGGCGATCCAATATTTGGATTGTCTGTACGTTGCATTAAGGATAAATAATGATATAGGGGTTTAACGAAATCGTTTAAACCCAATAATTAGCGAACACGAATAGTCAAAAGCCGGGTTAACAATCCGGCTTTTGTTATTTATTACAAATGGATTAGACACATTCAAGAACTAAAAAACAAGAACTA
>JBFHEL010000046.1:0-17360 GCA_041584155.1 Saccharicrinis sp. | reverse complement strand
GGAATATACAAAGGAAAACAATGGCAGGGAGAGCTTATTCCTACTCTTGCCGAGGTGTTAAAAACGATTCCTGATAATGGTCGCTTAATCATTGAAATCAAGAGTGATGCAAAGATTATCATCCCACTGTCGGAAGTGCTCAAAAACGCAGGGTTAGCATCCTTCCAAATTGAAATTATATCGTTTGATTTTCAAATATTGGCGGAGGTAAAGCAATTGATTCCGCAGTATAAGGTGTTGTGGTTGTTGGATTTAGATTATTACTGGCCTGCCTGGATGCTATGGGTAAATACCCCAAAGATCATCCGTAAGCTTAAAAAGTATCAATTGGATGGGATTGATGTATGGGCCGGTAAAAAGCTTAATCAAAATTTTGTTAGTCAGATTAAATCATGTAACTTATTATTGTATACATGGACCATAAATGATTTTAAAACAGCAAAGAAATTAATTGCCATGGGAGTGGATGCCATCACTTCAGACAGGGCAGCCTGGATGAGGAATCAGCTTTTATGATAGTAAACACAATCATATTTGTTTAAGCAGAGCACTGTGTACCTTTTGAATTTCATTAGTTGAGAGATTTTTAATTTTTAATCAATGAAGAAAGTAATCATCGGCATTCATGGTTTAGGAAATAAACCGCCTAAATATCTGCTTCAAAAATGGTGGAAGGATGCCATTTGTGAAGGTTTAAAGAGAAATGGCGTTACCAAGAGCCTCCCTTCGTTTGAATTGGTTTACTGGGCAGATATTTTATACGATAAACCTTTAAATAAATGGGAGAAAGACCGTAATAGCGATTATTTTTTAAAGGAGCCTTATCATAAGTTAGCCATAAAGGGGACGATTGAAGAAGAAGATAATGAATTAAGACAGTCCTTTCTTAATTTTATTATGGAACAGTTGAATAAGGTGTCGTTAAATAAGGATAATACCCTAAATTATAGTTTCTTATATGATGTAATACTCAAATCATTTTTTAAAGACCTCGATGTTTATTATACCGAGGAGTGTATGGATGCAAACAACATGATATGTAAAGCCCGTGATTTAATCAGACAAAGGGTTGTTGATTGTATTAAAAAGTATCCAGATCATGAGATATTGTTAATAGCCCATTCTATGGGATCAATAATTGCCTTTGATGTATTAAGCTTTATCATTCCTGAAATAAGGATAAATACATTGGTTACCTTAGGTTCGCCCCTTGGTTTGCCTGTAGTGGTTAGTAAAATAGCAGCCGAGCAAAAAAAAATATTAAACGATACTTCCATCATAGCTCCTCCAAACGTTACAGAACATTGGTTTAATATGGCGGATGTGCTTGATAAGGTAGCTCTTGATAATCAGTTATACGATAATTTTTTGGTCAATCAATGGGGTGTTCTTCCCGTAGATTTTATCGTTAAAAATGATTATGATTTCAAAGGCAAAAAAAATCCTCATAAGTCATTTGGTTACCTAAGAACCAAAGAGATGTCTAAAGTAATAGATGATTTTATCGGGGAAGAAAAATCAAATGTTTTGGATTATACAATTAATGGGGTTAAAACCCTAGTTTTGAATGCGGGGGTGAAATTTAAAAATGTGATGATGCACATAAAAACCAGAATTAATGACAAGAGATAGGGAAATAAATGAAATTAAAGACTCTTCTTTAGTATGGGATATGATCGTCATTGGAGGAGGAGCAACCGGCATAGGAACAGCCGTAGATGCTGCCTCCCGGGGATATAAAGTATTGTTGGTAGATCAGTCAGATTTTGGCAAAGGAACATCCAGCAGAAGTACAAAGCTTGCTCACGGTGGAGTACGTTATTTGCAGCAAGGTAATCTGGCTTTGGTCTTAGAAGCCTTAAAAGAGCGTGGTATCATGCGGCGTAATGCCCCTCATCTGGTTAATGATTTAGAATTTGTAGTGCCGGTATATGATTGGTGGGAAGGACCATTTTATGGGATTGGATTAAAATTATATGATATCTTGGCCGGAAAGGAAGGACTGGGGAGCTCAAAATTTCTCTCCAGAGAGGAAACTATTCAACATATTCCCACCGTTGAAACCAAAGATTTAAGAAGAGGAGTGAAATACCATGATGGTCAGTTTGATGATAGCCGTTTATTGATTAATTTAGCACAAACAGCTCAGGAGCAAGGTGCTACCCTTATCAATTATATGAAAGTGGTTTCTCTGATTAAATCGGATCATATTATTGACGGAGTGATGCTGGAAGATCAGGAAAACTTTGAAAAATACAAGGTACATGCTAAAGTAGTTGTGAATGCTACTGGTGTGTTTGCCGATTCCATCAGAATATTGGACGATGAACATGTGCAGCCAATAATCACAAGCAGTCAGGGCGTGCATATTGTGCTGGATAAGCGTTTTTTACCCGGTAACAGTGCTATTATGGTACCTCATACAGATGATGGCCGGGTTTTATTTGCCGTACCCTGGTATGATAAAATAATCGTTGGAACTACAGATACCCCTGTTCAGGAATTTCCCCTGGAGCCTGTGGCTATGGATGAAGAAATTGATTTTTTAATCACCCATGCTGCCCGCTATCTTACTAATGATCCTACTCGAAAGGATATAAAAAGCATATTTGTTGGTCTGAGGCCTTTGGTAAAGGAGGGAGGTGAAACCAATACCGCTTCTATCTCAAGAGAGCATACCATAAATATTTCACGTAGTGGTTTAGTATCTATTGTAGGAGGAAAATGGACTACCTATAGAAAAATGGCACAGGATGTTGTAGATCAGGCCATTCTGATTGGAAACCTTAATCCCATGCCCTCAGTAACCGAGAACCTGCAATTACATGGTTATCACCAGCATGCTGAAATATTTGAAGCATTGCATGTCTATGGTTCTGATGCACCTAAGCTTCAGCATTTAATTACTGAAAAAACAGCTTATAGTCATCAATTGCATCCAGATTATTCTTATCTTGAAGGAGAAGTTGTATGGTCGGTCAGGTACGAAATGGTCAGGTGTATCGAGGATTTTATAGCCCGACGAATCAGACTTCTGTTTCTGGATGTCGAAGCTGCTCTGTATATTGCCCCAAGAGTGGCACAATTAGTGGCCATGGAGTTAGGTTATAATAAACAATGGGAAGAAAATCAACTTATAATATTTGGCAAAATTGCCCGTAATTATTTACCCGGATTCTAAATTAACACTCATGATCGATTTTAAATATCTTATTGAAAAAATGGTCGAACTAATCCCTCAAATTGGGATTGGCATTTTTGTTTTACTACTCTTTGTCTCTTTATCGTGGCTGATTAAAAAAGTAGTTACCAAGCGTGTTAAACCCAAAACGAAAAATCCCTTACTAGCTCAATTTCTGGGTAAAATTGTTGCTTTGATAATCACTATTGTAGGCTTTGTGCTTTTTCTTAATATCATAGGATTAGGCGGTATAGCCAAGCATATTATGGCAGGAGCTGGTATTACCACTTTTGTGATTGGTTTTGCCTTTAAGGATATCGGTGAGAATTTCCTCTCCGGAATTCTGATGGCCTTTAAAAGTCCTTTTAAAATTGGTGATTTAATCGAAACGGTGGGTACTATTGGATATGTATATGAATTGAACATGAGAGAGAGTATCCTGAAAACATTAGATGGAAAAGATGTGTATATTCCGAATTCGCAAATTATTAAGGCTCCGCTTTTTAATTATACCATTGATGGATTTATGAGGTATGAAGTGGCATTAGGCATTGATTATTCAACCAATTTAAATAGCATTATCGAAATAATCAAAGACAGCCTGAAAGAGATTGAAGAGGTGTTGCAGGGAGAAAAAAAACCGGTGGTGGTAATCGATGAGTTTGCTGCAAGTACCATTAATTTAAAGGTCTTATACTGGATAGATACATTTAAGTCAAAATCAAGAGCTTTTCATTTAAATATCAAGTCTAAGGTGATGATTAAAATGATGGAAAATTTAAATAAAAACAACATTTATTTACCTGCCGATATTGTAGAGGTAAAAAACTATAAAGACACTCTATGGGCATCTAAATAAATAAGTCTATCGACTATATCGTGTTAAATTTGAATAAAGGGATACTGCATATTATCTGAGCATACCCTATGAAAGGAGAATAATTATAAAAATAAATATATATGTTAGATTTTATTGATAAACAATTAGTGGCAGAACAAATTGTGAAAATTGAAAAATGGTTGATTTTTGAACTGCCAGCAATCATATTTTTACTCATTTTACTTATAATATCTTTAAAGGTCTTTAAACTTTTTATAGGCCGTTTAAAAAAGACTTTGGTTAAACGTGCCGAGAAAAATATCCATATAGATACTCCGGAGGCAGAAAAACGTATTAATACTCTTACAGGTATTATATATGGTGTTTTTAGAGTTGTTTTGATTACTATATTCCTGATGATTATTCTTCAGAAATTTGGCGTAAATATAGCTCCTATTTTAGCCAGTGCCGGAATAATAGGATTGGCCGTTGGTTTTGGTGCTCAGGAGTTGGTTCGCGATGTGATATCCGGTTTTTTTATTTTACTCGAAAATCAAATTAGAACAGGGGATGTAGGCATTATTAATGGAACAGGAGGATTAGTAGAGAAAATTGAACTACGAACCATGACCTTACGCGATTTTTCAGGAGTAGTTCATGTTTTTCAGAATGGAAAAATAAATTCTTTGTCAAATATGACTAAAGAATGGTCGGCCATAGTGTTTAATATAGGAGTAGCCTATAAAGAAGATGTTAATCAAGTGATGGATATTATGCGCGAAACAGGTAATGAACTGCAGGAAGATCCTGAATTTAAAGACAAGATTCTGGAGCCCATTGAAATTATGGGACTGGATGAATTTGCCGATAGTGCACTGGTTATTAAAGCACGTTTTAAAACAAAACCCATTATGCAATGGGCTGTAGGCAGGGAATACCGAAGACTCCTTAAAATAGCGTTTGATAAAAATAATATAGAAATACCGTTCCCTCATATGTCTGTTTATTGGGGTGAAGAAATTGCCCCTCTGAAGCTTCATGTGAATAATAGCTAAATCAATTGAATGGCATGAATAAATATTTTAATCTATGGAACATGCAATTAAAACAGCAATAACAGCCTTTGAAAAATTATACAGTGATCAATATATTCCTGTTATAAACAATAGGGTGAGCAATATTTCGGAAATTATAAGCCGCATTCATGCGTTTCATTCTGATTATCTTCTTCAGCTTGAGAAGCTGGATGCTGTTAATATTGATTCACAGCAATTTTTAAATCTGCACAAGCAATTTTTAAATACTGTGCTGGAATACAATAAAAAGTTATATCCTTTAGGAGCAACGCTGGATTCAAAAAGTGGCATAGAACTCTTTTATTCGGAAAGAGATCAATTAATTGCTCAGTTGGATAGAAAGATTCGAGATAATGAGCTCATCGAAAACCGGATAGCCCAAAAAGATAATGCCCTGTTGCTTAAAGTCATAAAAAAACTGAAGCAATTTCGCTTTTGGAGTAAAGCATTATTTAAAAAAGACAAAACAACTGTCTTTGTTAAAAAATGGATACCCTTGCGCCATTACCTGACCAATGAATTGTATATAAATGGCTTTCCTGACTTATGGCTGCCTTACAAACAAATAGTTGTTTTTGAAATTGAACTGTTAGAATATTACAGGCAATCTTTTACACTCATCAATAATTGCATTGCCTTTAATCAACCCATAAATCTTAACGAGATTAAAAGGTTGCTTGCCGAAATTATTCAAAAAAGCGTTGATTCTCAAGCAAAATTGAAGGAATTTCCTCAGGGGGCTATACAAACTATCCAAGAGGTGATTGCTGCCAAAACAAAGGCCATTGATTCTCACTATTATAAATTGGGAACCATTGAAGGAAAAAGTATTAAAAATAGCCAGTGGTATACACAAAGAGCTATAAAAAAAATATCTTCTAAACAACAAAAACAGCTAAGATCCTGGGAGATCTCTTTATTTAGTATTTCGGAGGACTGGTGTTCTAACGCAGATTTGTATGTAGTGAAAAATAAGGCTCTTTGGGCTCATCAATCAAATACCATTAAAACAAGTACAGCCAGAATAGAACTAACCGTCAACCATCTTCAAAAAGCAAAAGATAATATTATCACCTTATATAATCATATTAGTAGTTATGGAAAATTAAGTAAAAATAATAAGGATACACTACTGCAGCAAAGCCAAAGAATAACAGAAGCCTTATCTGCTCCTGAATTTTTCTTATCAAAAGTGGATCAGTCACAAACTATCCTTTATGCTTTAAATGAGATTCAACAGCTTATAATTACAGAGATTAATCAGATCAATGAAAAACGAATGATCGTTAATGGAGACGTGGATTGGAATGAGATGCGACTTTCTGATTTGTCTGATGTATATCTACGAGAGTTAATTCAGTTTGAAATACTACCACGGTTTTCCAATAAACTAGACTCTTTAAAACAAAAGGTGCTGTTGCATATTGCTGGTTATGAGAATGAAATTATGAATCTGACACATATTTCAGAATATAATTTCGAAACGATCATATCTGTTTTGGATAATCCAGGGTCAAGCCAGAGCGCAGATAATATGATTGCCTTGCTCGATGAAGGAAAATTGAAGGTCATTAAAAAGATGGACCTGATCATTGAGCAATTGGATATTTTACAAGACTTTCTCAAAAAAGAACTTGAAGAAATTATTGATAACCTGCTAAATGCCTTACTCGAATTAACCGAAAATGAAAGGGTTGGTGAATTAAATATCAGGCTTATTAAGGCAAAGGCTATTCGGAAAACGGTATATTTTAAAACTGTGGTTATTCAATGGCTTAAGGATCTGGTTGCAAAAGGATTGTCGCAATGGTCGGTTATTCAAACAAAAGGCTTTAAAATAACCAAGCATTTAACAAAGATATATTCACAAGAGGAAGTTCAGGCACAGATTAACAATGAGATATCCACTTTTTTAAGCGATATAGCCAGTTCTGCCGAAAAACTTCCCTTCTTATATCAACGTCTTTTTAAACTGGAAGCTATTGATGGGGGATATTTGTATTTTAAAAGAGCAAAGGAAATTGCAGACTTTGAATATGTATATCTTAACTGGCAAAAAGGTCGTTTTGCTACTTTGTCCATTACGGCAGAAAAAGGAGCAGGTATCACCTCGTTTATAAACTATATGCTTGTAAACAGAAATATACCGGCAACAGTGATTAATTTTCAGAAATACAATAATATCTATCAGAAGGAAGAATTTATTTTTACCCTTTCAGAAATTTTAGATTTAACTCCTCTTAATGAAATTGATCTATTTATTGATGAATTAAATAATACCAAAGGAATAATCGTTTTAGAAGGTTTGCAGTTTGCTTACCTTAAAAAAGTAGATGGATTTGAGACTTTGAAACTTCTTTTTGAAATTATGTCGAAAACCAATAAATCCATCTTTTGGATATGTACCTGTACCATACATGCCTGGAATTATTTAAATAAAGCCATTGCGATTGAGGAGTACTTTGGTCATGTAATAAAACTGGGTGATTTTTCGAAAGATGATATGGTGGATATTGTGAAGAAACGGCATAAAGTTAGTGGGTATGATCTGGTTTATCTTAAGAGCAAAGCTGATGTACAAAATAGAAAAATGTCCAGGTTAAGTAATGAACAAGTACAACTTTTGCTCGAAAAACAATATTTTCATATCCTCAACTCTCTGGCCAAAGGAAACCTTAGTGTAGCCTTTATATTTTGGCTTCGTTCTATTAAACGAATCGAAAATAATACCTTGTATATTAGCTCTATGAACGACTTCAATATCTCTTTTATCAGAGGATTAGGTCAGGAAAAGCTGTTTTGTCTGTATGCTATTTTGTTACATGATGGATTGAACCTGGATGGTTTTTGTAAAGTGATGAGATATTCGCATGAACAGGGACGAATGAAACTTTTTCAGATGGTAGATGACGGACTCTTGTTGGTTGTTAATAAAAGATATGTCATAAATTTATTATTGTATCGACCAATAATAGATGCCCTGAAGGCCAGAAACTTATTGCATTAAATCATTGATACATACCCCAGGTGGTGCCAAATATAAATAACCGATAATAACAAATGGAACTTTAAAAAGTGACCGCATATGAAAAGTTTGTTAATTTTAAAACACATGAATAAAATTATCCTATTCATTATATTAATGTTGATAAGCAGTTCTACTGCTGTTGGTAATCTGTCGTCTAATGACACAGATAGTACAGCGGTTTCAGATACTGTACTTGTTCAACAACAAGATGAAATAGCTAAAAGTGAAACGGTTAAAACAACCAGTTTACAGGAAAGGATTAATCAGTTAGGTGCGCCTCCTGTGGATAAAATAATTACGACAGGCAAAATAGTCTGGTCATTTATCATTATTCTTTTAGGCTTTTTAGCTTTAAAAATAATAGAGCTGTTGCTGAATAGAATCGGTCGCAAGAGTGCGCAATACCGGATTGTAATAAAACGGATTTCACCTATAATTAAAATCTTAGGCTGGACATTTGTTGTTTATGTTATTATTCAGGGGGTTATACAGCCTCCGTTAGCTACTGTGATTGCATTTTTTACCTCCGTAGGTGTTGCTATTGGTTTTGCAGCTCAGGATTTATTGAAAAACATATTTGGAGGGCTGATGATACTTTTTGACAGGCCTTTTCAGGTTGGCGATAAAATAGAAGCGGGTAATTCGTATGGTGAAGTAATCAAGATAGGACTTCGTTCTACACGAATTGTTACTGCCGACGATTCGGTGGTGACTATTCCCAATGGCGAAATGATGAACCAGTCCATTTCCAATTCCAACAGCGGAGAAACCAATTGTCAGGTGGTAGCAGAACTTTATCTTCCACTGGATATTGATATGCATAAAGTTAGAAAAATAGCAACAGAAGCTGCCATGGTCTCTAAATATATTTATCTGAATAAGCCTGTTGCAGTGTTGTTTTTTAATGAGATGAAAGACCGTAGAAGTATTATTAAAATGCGGTTAAAGGCTTATGTATCAGATATACAGAATGAGTTTATATTTAAAAGTGATATGACCGAAATAACCATAAAGGAACTAATAAAACAAAAAGTGATTAGTAAAGAATATTATCAGTAAAAAATTCCCTGGTATAATCCAGGGGAAATTATCAATTTTTATTTCTTACTTTTCTAATTTAGAGATAAGCATTATACCTCTGCTTGCAATCGTAAAGTTTACATTATAAATATTTCTTCTTAAACTATTTTACTGCATATCGTTAATCGTAGTTTTTTTCGCCTTTCGTATTTAAGTGAATAGGTAATTCATTTACAAATAAGTATTATACCAAAGGTATATTTAAATGAGGGTAAACAATTTCATTTATTACTATTGGTTAATGCTGCTTGCCAGGCATCAATTATCCCGGAAAAAAAGCTGTTTATGCAAATCCTGATACTCGCCAGGCCCTTAACTGAGATTAATAAGTATAAAACCCTTAAGGCAAAAAAAGGATTGTATTAAGTACTTGATTAATGGAAAAAAAATGGTAAATTAATGTAGTCATGTCTATATATAATTGGATTGATACATAATTTTTTGGTGTGTAATAATTTGTTAAGCAAAAATGGAGGAACTTAAAATGGAAGAACTTACAATGAATGCAATAAGAGATTTGTTTGATGACCAAAACTGGCAAGATGTAGAAGGCTATGCCAAAGGGACAAAAGAAAAAGTGTTGCGCGATGATGAATTTGCCAAAACTATTTTACTTAAGCTTCCCAAAGGCTTCCACGTTGATCGTCATTCACATGCTACCTGTGAGCAATTTATAGTGCTTAAAGGCGAATATATCAGTAAGGAAAAGCGTTATCCCGCAGGGTCATATGAAATGTTTAAAGCCCATGAAAAGCATGGCCCATTTGAATCAAAGGATGATACAATCATTCTTTTTATCTGGGATCCCAGAACCTAATTAGTCTGTTTTGTCGAAAAAGTTCGATTGAGAAGGAGGTTTTAACACTGACTAAAAAAAGTATTTTACAAATTCAATGTTAGCTTTGAAACGATGTTTTATGAGAATGGAAGGTTGTTGTATTTTTTAAAGCACAATTAACCTTCCAAAAAAAAATCAGCATCATATGTGAGTAGAGTCTTCTTTTAATATGCCTTTGATTTTAAATGTAAGTCCATTTGAGGGAAAGGAATCTTAATGCCATTCTCTTCAAAACGGGCATGTATTATTCTTCTGATATCACTTTTTACCCGCTCTATTTCAAATATATTTTCACTAAAAAAAAGTACCTGAAAATCTATTGATGACGATCCGAAATCAGTAAGACGGGCTTCGATGAGGTTTTTATGAAATATATCAGGGTGTTCAAAAACACTTGCTTCCAATGTTTTGATTACTAATTCAATATCGCTGCCGTAACTCACGCCGATATTGATTCTAAACCGGGTTTTTTTTGACTGGTGACTCCAGTTGATAACTTTGTTGGTAGTAATCAGAGAATTTGGTATTATAACCGTTATTTCATCGCGGTTTAAACCTTTTGAAGTTCTTAAGCCAATCACCTGAACTCTGACTATATCTCCATCTATTTCTAGTATGTCACCAAGTTTAATGGAGCGTTCCGATAATAAAATAATCCCGGATACAATATCATTAAAGGTTTGCTGTAAGCCGAGCCCTACACCTACCAAAAGTGCAGCCGAACCTGCTATCAGCAATGTTAATTTAATCCCTACCGTATCTAAAAAGAAACCTATAGCAAGTAACCAAATGATATATTTTATAATTTGAAAAACAGCATAAGCGGTTCCTTCGTCAAGTCTGGAAAATAATCTTTTTTGGCCAAGCGCCTTATTAATAATTCTAAGAGTTAGCTTCGTGAGAAAAAAGATAGTGATAATTATAATTATAGTATACACTTTGATTTTGCTGTTACCTAAATCCAAGAGTGTAAAATTTAATATGTTTCTAATTTCTTCCATATGCTGAGTTACTTTCAAAGTTGATTTACTTAATTTTTTAGAATGACCTTTTGATGGGGATAAGGTATGGAAATACCATGTTGTTTATACAGTTTAGGTATTGAAAGATTTAAATCGCAGGCAATAACAAAAGCGTCGTCGTTGTCTTTTGTCCATACATAAGCCCTGATCCGATAAGCATAATCCTCAATTCTGATGATTCTTACCATCACCTTAGGGGTGCCGTTAGCTATTTGTTCTTCCGTTCTGTTATCAAGAGCAAGCTCATGCTTTTCGGCTTCGTTTCTTAAAATATCCATGGCCTTATCTATATCTGAATCAAAGTCAATTCTGAACTCAATGTGTTTTTTTATTTTTATATCCGAGATGGAGCTATTCACTATTGTTTCTTCACTGATTATTCCATTGGGTATGATGATTCTTCGGTTCTCATAATCGCGGATCACAATATGACGCAAAGTAATTTCTTCAACAGTACCACGGTACAAATTACCTATATACACAATATCAGCAACTCGAAATGGGCGGAATATTAAAATAAATATTCCACTGATAATATTTCCAAAAGCCTTTTGAGCGGCAAAACCAACAATAGCTGCAAATATTCCTGCACCGGCAAATAAAGCCGTTCCAATATTGCGTAAGCCTGGAATTTGTTGCACAATATATATGGTTACAATACTAAAAATAATAAAACCCAAAGAATTTTTTAGAAATGAAAATGAGGTGGCATCAGCAGAAATTCGCTTAGTATATCTTGTAGTGATGCGCTTAATAATTTTTTGCAGTATAAAGTTTATAATAACTGCAGAAATAATGACGATACTGATTCTAATGAGTGTTTGATATTCTTCCATTCCTTAAAAAAATAATATAATCAATTTACAAATAATTTAAGTGTGCTTATACATGATGTTGTAAATATTATAACCCACCCGGTTTGCGTTGCAAATTATATAAAAATTATTCAATATAACTATGGATGGTACTTGCCTGTTGGTTATAAAATTTAATCCATGGATTATGTGGGTTCATTGTGCAAAAGCAGCATATGCTTATTGCCCATGCCGGAAGTGTAATATTACCATACTTAATAAAAGTGTGGCAACTTATTTTTATAATTAATCATCATAAAGAGGAAAGTGTAACAATATTGCCCGCTGGAGATTTTCTGTTAAAACAGTCTAACAGTCATTGCTCAAAAGAAATAGTTATCTTTTGGGAGTGTTGCTTATGGTCTTATTGATTTTATACAACTTCTTTTTTTAAGTTATTTAATCACTTTTATTAATAAAAAGAAGGCTAAGCAGGGGGGTGGAATAATGAATTTATTTAGTACACTTAAGTTAATGTAATTATTTTTTGAGTGAGCAAGTCTCATTGATTACTTCTTTTAATAACTTTGAAAAGTTTTACATAGTTGTGTTGTTTAACAAGAGACCCTCGGGTAATAAGGAGTCAATAATAAATTATACTGTAAATGGAATTCTCTATTCTTTCCGATATTCTGATCATATTTGCCTTGTCAACCTTGGTAAACTTGGTTTTTACAAAATTAAAAATCCCAACAGTTGTAGGGTATTTAATTACCGGTATTCTGGCTGGGCCTCATTTGCTTTCATTGGTACATGGAGAACATGAAATTGAGGTTTTAGCAGAAATAGGTGTTATTTTATTGCTCTTTACTATTGGTCTGGAATTTTCGCTAAAGCATCTGCTAAAAATCAGGAAAATTGTATTTTTTGGTGGTCTGATGCAAGTCTTCATAACTGCCGGAATATTTTACATTATATCGGGTTTTTATGGTTTGAGTTGGCAAACAAGTATGTTTTTGGGTTTTCTTGCAGCATTAAGTAGTTCTGCTCTTGTACTGAAATTACTACAGGAACGGTCAGAACTATCATCTAACTATGGGCGAACGATTTTGGGTATTCTTATTTTTCAGGATTTACTGCTTGTTCCATTATTATTGTTAACAAATTTACTGGGGAAGAATGATATTGATGTAGCCAAAGAATTATTATTTCTGGCCTTAAAAGCATTTTTTATTATAGGTTTTGTTTATGTGGGTAATAAATGGCTTTTACCAAAACTTTTGCACTTGATTGCACTAACAAAAAATCAAGAGCTTTTTATGATGAGTATTTTTCTCATATGCCTAACCATAGCCCTTTTAACGGCCTATTTAGGTATGTCGTTGGCGTTTGGTGCTTTTTTGGCCGGGCTTATGATTTCTGAGTCGCAATACAGTCATAATGCATTTTCAAATCTTATACCCTTTAAAGATACCTTTACCAGTTTCTTTTTTGTATCCATTGGGATGTTGCTGGATATGAATTTTGTTGTAGCTAATTATCAACTGGTGATTTTAAGTGTTGTGTTGGTAATTGTCATCAAAACAATTCTTGCCGGGGGAACCGGATTTGTTTTAGGGCATACTTTGCGTGGTACTGTATTAGTTGGGCTTGCGCTTTGCCAGGTGGGTGAATTCTCTTTTATTTTAGCTAAAATAGGGTTAAACAATGGTATATTAAATGATTATTATTACCAATTGTTTTTAGCTGTGGCAGTTATTACAATGGCTTTAACTCCATTTTTAATGAAAATATCACGGCCATTGGCAAATCTTCTATTAAAACTACCGTTGCCAAAATTTTTAATTAATGGATTATTTCCCTTACAGGAAATTGAGATACCGGATATTAAGAGCCATCTTGTAATTATTGGAACAGACACAAGCGCCCTTAAACTTTCGTTAATGGCCAAACTAAACAATATGCAGCATGTGTCTATCATTTTTGATCCATTAATAGCAAAGGAAAAAATTCAAAAACATGATTTAGTAGTATATGGCGATGCTGTTAATGAACCGATCTTAAAGAAAGCCCATGTTGATACAGCTGAAATTATTGTAATTTCTGTTGGAAGGTTAATCCCTTCGATGGCTATTATAGAAAGAGTGAGATCCTTAAATAAACAAGCTTATATAATAGCTCGGGCAAAGCATATTCAAAATGTTGAAGAGTTATATAAACTTGGCGCAGATCAGGTTTTACCGGAAAAACTAGAGGTAGCTATAGATTTATTTAACCGTGTTCTTGTTAAAAAATTATATCCTCAAAAAGAAGTAAACCGCATATTAACTCATATCAGGAACCTAAATTTAGGAGCCTTTTCTGAAAAAGATATCGTTAATCAACCTACTATTTTTGATGAACTCAGAAATATGAATATCTCTGCATTAAAAATAGAAAGTAATTCAATTGTCGAAGGAAAATCACTCTCCGAAATTCAGTTGCGAAGTAAAACAGGAGTAACACTATTGGCCATCAAAAGGGGATCATCCATTATAGAACATCCCGTTCCTACAACTTTCTTTCAAGCCAATGATACGGTTTATGTCTTGGGTAATCCGGAACAAACAAATTTGGCGTTTGAATTATTTAATACCGATTTAGGGATGAGTGTGTCTCAATAAGTGATGGCTTTGTCAAGTTTTTAACTCAGTTGTTTACAAGTACATTCAGAGTGTTTACTGTTAGTGTGTTTTTATTCAATCGCTTATATGATTATTATAAGCGATTGAAATTACATGGTATTTATGGCATTCAAGTGATTGAATGATGGCTGTTTTAATTTATGCATGTGAACCCATTTGATCGTTCCCACTAAAACAAGCCGCCCATCAATTCTTCCTCAGTAACCTGAGCGATAAATTGCCCCAGCTCTATTTTTGCCAGTTGTTCTTTTATTTGTTGCTGATGATGAGGTACTCCTGTGAGCAAATTCTCCAGTTCTCCAATGTCTTTGGTATTAAAAAAATCACCAAAGAGCTTGATTTTTTTTATGACTCCTTTTTGAACTTCCATGTTGATTTCTACATGTCCGCCGTTGGTTTTGATGCCTTTTTGGAAATTATATTTTGGGAAATGACCAAAGTTCCATTCCCAGGTATTGTATTTTTCATCTACCAGCTTATTGATCGCGGCAATATCAGATTCGGTAAACTCATACCATTGCGAGTCTTCGTATTGTTTCATGATATACTCCAGAATGCGTTCTTCAAATTCCTGCAGACTGAGTGTATGGTTCAGGTGTTCAGAGATGTTGGTTACCCTACTACGAACTGATTTGACTGCCTTGTCCTGATATTTTAAAGGGTTTATTTTTAAAGCTTTGGAAAGATCAGGAAGTTTGGAACTAAACAACAAGGTGCCATGTTGTAGTATTTTACCATTATAAAAACACTTTGCATTGCCTGAGAATTTTTTCCCCTGAATGGTTAAATCATTTCTACCTTCAAATTTGGCATCTATATCCAGAGACTTTAATACTTCCAGAATAGGTTTCGTATACTTACTAAAGTCAACCGATTCATCTGCCTGATCTTTTTTAATAAAACTGAAATTTAGATTACCCGGGTCATGAAATACAGCACCTCCTCCGGTTAATCGTCTGATTACATCAATATGATGTTCTTTCACATAGTCTATGTTGATCTCTGCCAGTGAGTTTTGGTGTTTGCCAACTATGATTGAGGGCTTGTTAATGTATAGATAGAAACAATCCTCGTTTTTATTTTTCAAAAGAAACTCCTCGGTGGCCAGGTTAAAGGCTGGATTATTTGTTTTGGAACGTATGCACAGCATATAATTATGTTTTTGTAGAATGGATGATGAGATATCCTTTGTATTTTCTATTAAATAAATCTTACAAAAGTAAACAAAAGTTCTTGGGTTATGCGCTTATTCTATAAACAGAGCGGTCTTATTATTTAATTAAATATTTCGATTTTCGCGAATCAAATTTATTTCTTTGATGTGTTTAGGTTTGATTTTCAAAGACCTATACTCTGGTCTGCAAAAGGCGGGAGAACCCGCCAACAATAATCATCTATCTCCGTTTAGGAGAGACAGGTTGTGAGAGAATTATATTTCCAAGCTATGTTTTATGCTTTTAAGTAGGTTAACACTTTGATATTGCACATGCAGAGATACAGCTATAGGAGGGAGGATGAGCTATAAAATCCCATTCAAAATTCAGCTATTTACAGTAAAAAAGGCACTATACTTTCATATAATGCCATTTTATAATGTACGTAGAATAGCTAAGGGAAGGCTTAAAAGGTTAATACCTTCACCGTGTCGTCTTTTAAGTAATTAGTTAAAGGAACACCCATTCCATCCACTTCAAAACCTAAAGCCCGCAATTCATCAGCAATGTGATAAGCGTTGGCACAAGCGCTACAGGCTTTGATGATGACGCCATCTTTTTCCATTTCTTTCAGTTTTTTCTGAATCATTAAGTTTTCTGAGGTTAACTTAGCCGAGGGACCCCAAATAATTAATGTAACCTCTTTAAACCAATTGTTTTTGGCTGCAGCATGTGTGTACATTAATGCTACACGTTCAGCAACATAAGGATCGTCACTCGTCCATACTACAGTTAATTTATCTTCATCGGATTTTTCTTTTTGAGCAGTCATTATACCTGGAAGCATCACAAACATTAATAGTATGATATGGCTTAATATAATATATTTTTTCATGGATAAGTGATTAGAGGTTTTTTAATACTGATAATAATAATTTACCTGACATTCTGGTTTTATAATCAGGATTAATATACTCAAACACTATTTTTCCGGTGGTATCTACAATAAAAACCGATGGAACAGGTAATAGTGTTTCTTTATTCAATCCATCGCTTTTGGTAACTAAAAAGTTATTGTATTTTTCCGGAGCTTTAAAGGCTATACCCATCGCTTTTATGAGATCTCCTTGTGCATCGGAATAAAGTTGATATTGAATGTCTTTATCCTTTTCAGTTGTTTTTAAGTTTGCGGGAGAATCAGGGCTTATACCTACAATTTGATAGCCTAAATCTAATATTTCATTCTCTACCCCTTGAATATCCGAAAGATGCGCATTGCAATATGGACACCATCCTCCACGATAGAATAATAAAACAGTTGGCTTTTTATCAAAAATTGACTTTAATTCAACCGGGGAATTGTTTACTGATATGATTTCTATTTCAGGTATTTTTTCGCCAATTAGCAAAGGCGATATCTCTTCTTGTGAACTTGCTACTTGCCCTATCGAGAGTTTTGTTATAAACAATAATAAAAATGTAAAATACTTCATCGTTATTTAATTTTGATTAATTATATGACTATCATTAAATTGCTTTGTAAAAGCTGCAAGATGTATTGTAAAAGCATTGATTTGTTTCTTTAAAATGTAAAATTACAACCCTTTTTTTTTACATGATGTTAACAAACTGTTATTTAGCCTTAATGATTTGTTAGCATAAACAAATTGCAACTCAGGATGT
>JBFHEL010000045.1:0-17399 GCA_041584155.1 Saccharicrinis sp. | reverse complement strand
TTTTCAAACCCTTCCATATCCGTATCTATATTGATTCCCATATTTGTTTTTTTTCTATTCTTCATTTTATTTTTTTGGGGTGAATGCTTTAATATATCGCTTGTTGAAATTTCTTTATGTGCATGAAGATATTTCTCATCTGTTTTAAAATATGATATTAAATTCATTAAACTTACTGATTGATGTGAGATATCCTGCGCCCCGGAAGCCAGTTGCTCGCTACCGGCAGCATTTTGTACAGTGGCTATATTAATTTGTTGTAACGAAATATTTACTTGTTCAATGCCCTTGCCCAGTTCATTGCCTGCGGCTGTTATTTCATGTACTAATTCGCTTGTTTTCTGAATGCTGGGGATAAGCTCTTGCAGACTTTTACCAGCACTTTGTGTCATTTCAACGCTTTGTTGCACCAGTTCAATGATCTCGGCAGCTTCTTTTTTACTTCTTTCTGCCAGTTTTCCCACTTGCATGGCAACCACCCCAAATCCTTTACCATGTTCTCCTGCCTTTGCTGCCTCTATGGAGGCATTTAACGATAAAATATTGGTTTGGAAGGCTATGTCGTTAATGGCTATTATTTTTCTCGAGATGAGTTCGCTTAGTTCTTGTGCTTTAAGTGCTTTTTCATTTACTGTTTTTATTTCATTGGCTACTAATGAAGAAATCTGTTCGGTTTCTCTAGCATTCGCTTTATTTTGTTCAATATTAGAAGATATCTCTTCCATAGTAGAGGATACTTCTTGAATGGACGAGGCCTGTTGGTTGGCTCCCTGGGATATATCCTGTGATGTACTGTCGAATTGCACTCCACTAGCATTGAGTTGCTGCGCTCCTGTTGAAATTTCTTCAACAACCTCTTTTAATTTGGTTATCATGCTGTTTAAGGCCCGGGCTAAGGTGCCTAATTCATCTTTGCGATTTGTCTTAATAGTCAGTATCAGGTTCCCTTCTGCAACATCTTTAGCATGACCTGCCATTACTTGTAATTGGTCAATTATGGGTATCAGAAATCTGTTTAAAGCGATATACATCAGTAGTACACAAATAAGCACCAAAATGAAGGTTATTGTTACCAAGCGATTTAATCCTGCGTACATTTCCTTTTTATAAACAGCGGTTGAAATATAACTTTTGTAAGGTTCAAAATATTTGAAATACTGCACTTTAGCTTCTTTTTTTTCGTCTTCTGGCCAGCTATACTCAATCATTCCAAAATTTTTATTGCTGTGTACTAATTGTGAGAAAAATGCAGCATCGGCAACATTTTCCCCTTCGTTGGTGGGGTGTAGTATCAGGTTTCCTGTTTGATCAATTAGAAATGGGTATCCATTGTCAAAATATTTTTTCTGCGCAAAAACTTGCTTCAGAAAAGCATATTCCATCTCCTTTACACCAACATATAAAATACCTTGAATGATACCGTTGATTTTTATGGGTTCATAGGCTGTTAAATACCAGTCGTCTACAACAAATGCTCTTCCTAAATAAGTTTTACCTTGTTCAATTGTTTTGATAACTTCGGAAGAGTTAGGAATAAATGTTCCAACAGCTCTTGTGTTATCCTTATTCAATACGTTGGTAGATATGCGCACATAACCATCCTCAATTTTCTGGAAAATAGTGACTGTTTCAACGCATTGAGATTTAATTTGGTCTACCAATGTGGTGTCCAGATATAAGGTGTTGTTTTTGAGTTTCCATTCTGGGATGGAGTATTGCTTTGTTTCTTTAGTGATCTGATTAGTAGCACTGATTAATAGTTTATTATTGGTGAGCTGAATAAAGCCACAATCGGTTAATATATTGTGTGCCAACTTCAAAGCCATATTAACTATCTTCTGCCTTGAGTTTACATGAGTATCTACAATTGTGTATAAATCATCAAGCTGATTTATCATATTATCCTGCGTATCCTTTTTAATCTGTTTATGCAGATTATTGTATAAAAGACTGGTTAGTGAACCTGAAAAGATGAGTAAAATAACTACTAAAGCAAGATTTGTTTTCTTTTTAATAGAAGAATTAATTTTCTTAAAAAATGATTTTTGGGCAAGATCATTCCCTCTTTTTTTAATCATGGCGTTAGGTTTAGGTAAATTAATAAATTAATACAGGTAATGTTTTTCTGTTTCATCAGAAATTATCCTGTAGTTAATTTAATAGGTAATTTACACAAAAAAAACTAACTAATTAAATTTCAGTTGATTATTAATTATTAACACTATTCCATTGGGTGGAATGCAATATTGGTCATTTGTGAGTCAATATTAAATATGAGTACCACTTACATAAACCCATTGATTGTTGAGTTTTTCAAAGTACGATGTTTCATAGATTTGATCGGGTTTGCCATTTTCTATAAAAACGGCTTTAAAAGTTACCTTTCCTTGTGTGTCTAATGGACAACCTTTCTCAGTATTGATAATACTAAGTCCTAACCACTGTACTGATTGTGCCCAGCGTTTCATGTCTTTCTTTTCCTTAATGGGTCTTGTTTTGGGATGATGACTTTTCATTAAATAATTTACATTAGCCAGCGTAAATGCTGTGTAGCGCGAGCGCATCAATTGTTCTGCGGTAAGCGCATTTATTTTTCCTTCAATAATTGGCAGGCAGCATTGCTGGGCTGGTAATTGTGAATTACAGGGGCATAGAGAATTTATCATTTGTTATTTTTTTTGAATTTGCTGTTCCAGTGCCTTTTTTAAAGGGCATTTTAAGGGGATCAATTTTCCCTGTCTGTAATGGTTAAGGACTTGGTTCGATTGTTCGGCAAGCATTCGTCTGACCATTCGCCTTTCTCCTTTGATTCGGGGAATCTGCATGTTATCATATACTGTGGTTTGATGGCGCATCCATGCTATAACTGCTTTTGAAGCCCTTTCTTCAATGGGAATCATAGCCGTACGGGCAACGGTACCACTGCCTACAGGAATAGCATGCCGGGTAACTAAAATAGCCAATGCTTGAGCAATATGGTGATAGCTTTTATGAAAGTCCAGGAATTTTTCTACTTCACGGCAAAATTCTATTTCATATTCCTGTTGTTGTTGTTCTCTGCGTTGAGCATTGTAGGCTTTTTTCTTTTGGTACTCAGAAGTAGAACGTGTTTCATTCATTTGCTTTTGGGCCTGTTCTATTATTTTTGCGGGTGCCCAAACTCCTTTCGACATGGTACGTCGGCCTTTTTTAAACACTACTTTCCAATATTCCCCTGTTGAGGTTACTTTTCTGGTAACACCTGCATCTCCGGCTGGTAAAAATTTCCAATGAGCAGGAGGATTTAATATATTGTTATGTTCGTCAATGAGTTGACCTTGCTTATTCGTGTTAACGGTTTTCATTAAGTTTAACATTGCATTAAATAATTAAGAACAAAGAAATAAAATGTAATGGAAATAACGAAAATGTAACAGGAATGTAACAGATGTTTAATTATTCTGTAACTTTAGTACAGTAAGTTTGCTTCAGGAAAATTATTAAAAGTTTAAACAAAAAAATTGAGCTGGCATTTTTGTGGGAGGAAATGTTTCAGAAAAGTAAAACACAGGAAAAATGAAAAAGTTAGTGATTATTGTTATGGCTGTAATCGGTTTTAACATGGTATGTTTAGCTCAGGACGAGTCAGGTTTTATTCCTTCGGGCAAACCTACATTTAAAATATTTTCGAACTATCACAGTACATTTTCTGATGGAAATTCATTTAATGAATTTGAAATTACACGTGCTTATTTGGGCTATCAGCATGAATTTAGTCCTTATTGGTCAGGTAAGCTAATTCTTGATGTTGGTAATCCTGATGATGATGGTGATTTTGAAATGACAGCCTATCTTAAAAATGCAACTCTATCATTCGAAAAGAATGCTTTTGCTTTGGATTTTGGATTAATCAGTACTACAGCCTTTAAAGTACAGGAAAAATTCTGGGGTTACCGGTATTTGCTCAAATCGTTTCAGGATAATAATAAGTATGGTTCAAGTGCCGATCTGGGAGTGAGTGCAGCCTATCAATTCAATGAGGTTATAAGTGCTGATTTAATTGTGCTTAATGGCGAAGGATATAAGAATTTAGAGGCAGATAGTATTTTTTCTGTTGGAGCAGGTGTAACTCTTAAGCCAATGCAAAAGTTAATCGCAAGGGCATATATTGAAACCACCACTGGTGAATCAGATTATGAAGATGATGATGGAGAAGATGTAAACCTTGTTAAGCAAAATACATTGGCTTTGTTTTTAGGGTATGCTGACCAAAAATTATCTCTGGCAGCGGAGTTTAACAAACAAAATAACAATAAAAAAACAGAGGGTAATGATTTGACAGGGTATTCATTTTATTCAACCTATCAAATGAAATCGACTAAACTATTTGCACGGTACGACATTCTTGAATCGAAAGACGATTGGAATATAAGTAATGACGGGAATTTATTTGTAATAGGAGCAGAGTTTAATCCGGTAAACGGGATAAAAATTACACCTAATTACAGAAACTATTCTCCTGCAGCAAATGATTCAGATTCAATTAATTATATGTATGTTAGCTGTGAAATTAAATTCTAAATTTTTACCTAAAATAATAAATACAAAATGAAAAAGTTATTCATAGTACTTATAATAGGAGCCATGTTTGGAGCCTGTCAAAATGGAAATAAAAAGGATGCTTCTGGCAGTTCAAAAACGATATCTATCGCGGCAGCAGGGGCTACATTCCCAATGCCTTATTACAATATGGTGATTAAAAACTACATCAATGAAAAAGGTGTTTTGGTAACCTATGGTGGCATTGGTTCTGGAGGTGGTATTAAAAGTTTAAAAGACCAAGTGGTTGATTTTGGTGCTACAGATGCTTATTTGTCGGATGAAAAAATGGCAGAAATGCCAGCAGATATAGTGCATATTCCTACCTGTTTAGGAGCAGTTGTGATTGCCTATAATCTTCCCGGAATTGAAGGCTTAAAGCTAACCAATGAATTACTGGAGGGCATTTTTATGGGTGAAATTACCAACTGGAATGATAACAGGATTAAAGCAAATAATGAAGGTTTAAATTTACCCGACCAGGCCATTACTTTTGTGCATCGTTCAGATGGTAGTGGAACCACCTATATCTTTAGTGACTTTATGAGTAAGATTAGTGCCGGTTGGGCTGATGTTGTGGGTAAAGGTAAATCTTTACAATGGCCAGTAGGAATTGGGGCCAAGGGTAATCCTGGTGTTGCCGGAACCATTAAGTCAACCCCGGGATCTATTGGTTATATAGGAAGTGAATATGCTTTTGCGCAAAAAATACCTGTGGCCTTACTTAAAAATACTGCAGGAAACTACATTGAACCATCTATAGAGTCCATTAGTGCGGCTGCACAGGGTGCTTTACCTGCAGATACACGTGTGATGTTAACAAATTCAGATGATGCCAACGCTTATCCTATAAGTGGTTTTACCTGGATCATTTTGTATAAAGATCAGGCTTATAAAGGACGTTCTAAGGCTCAGGCTCAAGGAACTATTGAGTTTTTAGATTGGCTGATTAGTACTGAGGCTCAGTCAGTAGCTTCTAAAGTAAATTATGCACCACTTCCTGAAAAAGCTGTAACACAGGCCAAATCAATATTGCGATCGGTTACTTACAATGGAGAACCATTGTTAAAGTAAGTGTTGTACTTATCAGATCAGGTAAATGATAAAAACATGAAAACAAAGATCAGGTTCTATTGGGAGTCTGATCCATGTTTATTTACAAGAACAGCATGAAAAGTAATTTTTAATACAGATTAAAAATAATCCTGGAGACGAGTATTTATTTAAAAGAGAATGGTTTACTGATTAAATAAATGCCTGTTTTCTGAGTTTTATAATTTTTTACCGCATGAAAAGCGATAGCATAACTAAATACGTATTATTCATTTCATCTTTTGTTATCTTATTGGTATCTGCCGGTATGATTTATTCCCTTTTGGGAGATGCTATTCCTGTTTTTCAGAAATTTGGATGGCGTTTTATTATCTCTACAGATTGGAATCCTACAGAAGGGCGCGAAAGCTATGGCGCATTGCCTTTTATTGCTGGTACGCTTAGTACATCACTATTGGCATTGATTATTTGTTTGCCAATGGCCTTTTCAACGGCTTTATTTATTTCTGAATATTATAAAAAATCAACCGTTTCCTCTATTCTGGGTTCTATGGTCGATCTTTTAGCAGGTGTTCCCTCCATTGTATATGGTTTATGGGGTTTTTATACGCTGCGGCCATTTATTGTTTCGTTAGGAATTGACCCTCAGGGGTATGGTATATTTACTTCAGGACTCATCCTGGCCATTATGATTATTCCTTATGCAACGTCTTTAAGTGCTGAGATTATTGCCATGGTACCCAATGAACTTAAAGAAGCAGCTTATTCGTTGGGAGCTACCCGGTTAGAAGTGATATATTACGTGATACTTCCCAATGCCAGGTCGGGTATTGTGGCCAGTTTTATTCTGGCTTTTGGCAGGGCTTTAGGCGAAACAATGGCTGTAACGATGCTTATTGGAAATACCAATATTATTCCTACTGGTTTGTTTAGTACAGGAAATAGTATGGCAAGTGTTATTGCTAACCAATTTGGTGAAGCTGACGGTTTAAAAATGAGTGCGCTTATTGCCATCGGATTACTGCTGTTTGTAATAACAGGGATTGTAAATTTTGTAGGAAAACTGGTCATAAAAAAATTATCCTAATTGATTGATTTGCCATGGGAAATAACAATATAACAGTAGATATAAATAAAAACAATGTTTTTCGCGTTATTAAAGATAAGGCCTTTCTTTTGGGTGTGATTTTTTTTGCGATCCTTACGATTTCTCCAATTGTATTAATCATAGGAAAACTGGTATGGAAGGGAGTGAAGCAAATTAACTTCTCCTTTTTCACGCAGGTTACTCCAAGCACCTTTGAGGCTATGACAGCCATTGGTAATGGTGAAGTTATTCCGGGAGGTATAGTTAATGGTATTACGGGAACCCTGATGCTTGTGCTGATGTCGTCGGTAATTGCTATTCCCCTGGGTATCCTGGTCGGTTTGTTTTTATTCGAAAATCCAGGAAAGCGATATGCTAATCTGATCCGAAACCTTTCAGATATTCTGCAAGGAGTACCATCAATAGTATTAGGGTTGATTGCTTATTTATGGGTGGTTAAAAATATCACACAAGGCTATTCTGCATTAGCAGGAAGTGTGGCTTTGGCGATAATGATGTTACCCTTAATTATCCGTTCTACAGAAGAAACCATGAAAATGATACCTGGAAGCCTGAAAGAGGCTGCCTTAGCCCTGGGTGTTCCTTACTATAAGGTTATTTTAAAGGTGTTAATTCCTACCGGAATCAGTGGTCTTTCAACGGGTATATTACTGGCTATATCCCGTATTTTAGGAGAAACGGCTCCTCTGATGTTAACAACATTAGGTAACCCAATGATTAATTGGGATATTACAGCCCCAACCAGTGCCGTTCCATTGTTAATATGGGACTTCTATAATGATCCTAATATGGTGGATCTGATCTGGAGCTCCTCTTTATTTCTGATGGGCTTTGTTTTAACCTTAAATATCATATCTAAAAGAATTTCGGCAAATCGTTAATGCCTTTTATTATAAACTGACCATGAATAAAAACATTGATATACTGGATAATCCTGTTCTCTCTATTGAGAATTTGAAAATTGCCTATAATAAAGCAGATAATTATGCCGTAAAAGGTGTTGATGTGACCATAAAAAAGAATGCAATAACAGCTATTATGGGACCTTCAGGATGTGGAAAGAGTACCTTACTCAGGGCTATAAATCGCATGCACGAATTATATCCTGATATTCGGATAGAGGGTAATATTTTATTGAATGGAGATAATATTATGAAGATGGATACCATTCAGTTACGTAGAAAAATTGGTATGGTTTTTCAACGCCCAAACCCTTTCCCTACCATGAGCATATATGATAATGTGATTGCCGGTTATAAGCTCAATGGTATTAAAATCAAAAAAAGCGAACGTGATAATATTGTAGAAAAATCATTAACCAATGTAGCTTTATGGGATGAAGTAAAAGATTCCTTGTATAAAAAAGGAACCTTTTTATCGGGTGGACAGCAGCAGCGTTTATGTATTGCCCGCTCAATTGCCTTTCAACCCGATGTAATATTGTTAGATGAACCTACATCGGCATTAGATCCTATTGCTACCTCTAAAATTGAAGACCTATTGGTTCAGTTAAAGAAAGACTATACCATTGTTATGGTAACACATAATATGTCTCAGGCAGCTCGTATTTCAGAATATTCGATGTTTATGTACCTGGGTGATTTGATAGAGTATGGCAAGACAAAAATGATGTTTACTAATCCAAGAGATAGAAAAACAGAGGAATATTTAACAGGAAAATTTGGTTGATGATTTTTTGATGCTGGTTTAATGAATAGTGTTTACGCTATTTATGTTAACAACTCAGAATACTAAATTGTAATTTACTTCAAAAAACGATTAAGTAGAAACGTGTAAATTAATTAGGATGTTACAGAAAGAAAAAGCGATTCAGAATATAGAAGCAACTTTTAAAGAGTATTGCGATATAATGATGAAGCAATTAAATGATTTAGAAGTAATAGCCCAGAGTGGCTCAACAAATATTCTGGAAAAAGAAGTAAAAAAGCTTCAGGCTACAGAAAAACTGATGAATAAATTTGAAGTTAAAATCAGTGAAAAAATCATTAATACCATTGTATTATATCATCCTGTAGCTAGTGAACTTAGACGTTTGATGGCTTGTTATCGTATTGTGATAAGCATGGAACGTATTGGTGATTTAATAGAAAAAGTAGTTTTTTATATTCAAAAAATTGAAGATTCTAAACTCTACGAGGATTTATCAGATGTGATTTATAATATGATCACCTCCAGTAGTAGTATGGTTGAAAAAGCCCTGCTGTCATATATCAATGACGATAAGGATTCGGCAATATGGACTATTAAAAATGATGAAGTAATTGATGAAATGAATAAGAAACTGATGAAGAAAGGTATTAAAAAAGCCAAACTTCAGGATGAAGCTCGTCAGGTATTGCTGAATCTTATCAATTTTAAAACCGTGGTTTCTAAAATAGAACGTATTGGTGATCATGCCGGTCATATAGCAGAAGCTTCTATTTTTGCCATGGAAGGAAGAGATATTCGTCATCAAAATATAGAAGAGGACTAAAAAAAGTGGATTTTACTGTATATTTCGTAAAAATTCCATTTTTATGAATAAGAATAAAAAACGAATATTGATTGTTGATGATGAAGAAGATCTTTGTGAAATTTTACAGTTTAATCTTGAGAGTGAAGGATATATAACACAGCTGGCCTATTCGGCTGAAGAAGTATTGCAATTGGATTTGAAATCATTTGACTTATTAATACTGGATGTAATGATGGGTAAAATGTCGGGTTTTAAATTAGCTGATAAAATTCGAAAAGAGTTAATGATCGATGTTCCGGTTATTTTTTTAACAGCAAAAAGTAGTGAAAATGATTTGCTTACAGGATTTAATCTGGGAGCTGATGATTATGTCACCAAACCCTATTCGCTGAAAGAATTAAGTGCTCGGGTCAAGGTGGTATTGCGCAGAAGCAACCCTGTTAGTCCTAACAAAAGTGAGAATATTATTCAAGTCGATAATATGGTGTTAAATCTCGTGAGAAAAGATTTGACCATTATAGACGATAGGATAGAATTAACACGTAAGGAATTTGAAATTTTAAGGTTGTTTTTTGAAAATCAAACCCGGGTTTTCTCAAGAGAGGAAATATTACAGCGGATATGGGGTGATGATGTGATTGTTTCGGATCGTACCGTAGATGTGAATATTACCCGACTTAGAAAGAAAATAAAAAAATATGGTGAATATCTCAAAAACCGACCCGGTTTGGGATATTATTTTGATGTTTAATGTAAATAAAATCTGTTCTATGTCATTTAATATGAATTATAAAAGAAAATTGTTTTTATACTATTTTTCTATATTTTTTATTGTCACTGCTTGTTTTGTTGCTTTTCAATACAACAGAGAGAAGCAATTTCGTATTGCTCAGTTAGAGAATAAGTTAAATACTATTACAGATTTAACCCATAATTTTATTGTTAAAAATAATATTCTCGAAGAGAATAAAATACAATATGTTGATTCGTTATTGCAAATCCTACCATCCGAGGAAATGCGTATCTCTATTATTAGTGTTAAAGGAGAGGTGTTGTATGATAGTTTTGTAGATGATGTTACAGACATGGAAAATCATTTGGATCGTCCGGAGGTGCAAAAAGCCAGATACGCAGATAATAGAAGAGGTTCAAATGTTAGAGAGTCAGCTACAACAGGACAAGCATTTTACTATTTTGTGCATGACTACTCAAACTATTATATACGGGCAGCTGTAGTGTATAACATCGAAATTCAAAATTTTTTAAAGGCAGAGCATTTATTCTTTATCTTCATAACCTTTATATTTGTAATTACTTGGTTGATATTATCGTATGTAACCAAAAAAATGAGCGAAAGCATTACCAAGTTGAAGGATTTTGCTGTGCAATTGAGTCAAAATAAGACCTTACAAGAGGATTTTGAGTTTCCAAAAAATGAATTGGGCATTATTAGTAAGCAGATTGTTTCGATGTATAAAAAACTAACGGAGACAAAAAATGCCTTGAGTTTTGAAAAAGAGAAATTAATCAAACATTTGTATGTGCTCAATGAAGGAGTTGGTTTCTTTACTCCGGAAAAGAAAACCGTTCTTACCAATACCCATTTTGTGCAATATCTTAACCTGATTGCTGAAAAATCATCAATCAATCCGGAACATATATTTGAAGTAAGCTACCTGAAAGATCTTCAGAAGTTTATAAAAAAATATGTAGATAAAGAGTCGCTTGTCTTACCTCAAAATGATTTGCCGAGAATTGATTTTAAAATAGAGAAAAACGGATACTATTTTGAAATAAAGTGTATTGTATTTCAGGATAAGAGTTTTGAAATATTTATAGCCGACATTACTAAGCTTGAAAAAAGAAGACGTTTAAAACAACAAATGACGTCTAATATTTCGCATGAACTAAAAACGCCTGTGGCTTCGGTGAGTGGATACCTGGAAACCATTATAAATAACAAAGATATAGAAGAGGAGAAAAAAGATTATTTTATAACGAAGGCTTTTCAGCAAGTTAACCGATTATCTGATTTAATTGAAGATATTGTTGTAATCAATAGAATAGAAGAGGAGGAAAATAGTTATCAGTTTGAGCCCATATCTATAAAAGGAGTGCTGCAGAGTGTTGTTGAAGATGCAGAAAAACTTATAAAGGAGCGAGAAGCGATAGTAAAGGTTGATATAGGGAACGCTGTGGTGGTTAATGGAAATAAATCTTTAGTGGAATCCGTATTTCAAAATCTAATTCAGAATGCTTTAATTTATGCAGGCAACAAAGTAGAAATTAAAGTGGATATGTATCACGAAGATGAAGAATTCTACTATTTTTCAGTGATTGACAACGGGATCGGTATTCCGGAAAAACATCTTTCCCGAATTTTTGAACGCTTTTATCGTGTGGATTTAGGACGCTCAAGAAAAAAAGGGGGTACTGGTTTGGGGCTTGCCATTGTAAAACATGCTGTAAATATTCATAAAGGAGAGGTGTCGGTTAAAAATGCGGCCAATGGAGGTGCTGAATTTTACTTTAACCTGCCTAAAATGGTAGATTAAATAAGTTTTTATTGAATATGATTATTTAATATTGTAATAACTCAGTTATTACCTGAAGGTACATGGGGGCAGAGCCTGTTGCATGGCTCGCTCCTTCCAGAGTGATAAGTGTTAGCATGTCATTTGAAACGCCTAAGGCTCTGAAATCCTCATGCAAGGTTTCTGAAAGGAAATATGGGACCTGGCTGTCTTCATTTCCATGATATAAAGTGATGGGACTGGAGTTTAACCAGGCATGCTGACTATTATTGATAAGAATATTTTTAAGTTCAATCCATTCAGCAAGTGTTTCAGAATGAAAATCATAGATAAACGCATCCGTAAAAAGCAATTGCATATTGGTAGTTAATTCCTGATTGATTTCATCAGCATCATATTCTCCATTGATTAATTCAGGAATTTTAGATGCATAAGGTTCATTGATATAAAACGAAATTTCTTCCGATAAATCGCCAACAGACCTATAACCCATTAGCATATTCGGAATATAAAAGGGTTGTGAATAATAGTCCTGTTCTACTAAATAATCGCGCATATCTACTAAACTATAGGCTCCAGCACCGCAGGCAGAGCCTAATAATTCTATGTTTTCAATCGGGTTTTGTTCCAGATAATAGTGTGTAACCAAACTGGCCCATCCACCTAATGAGTAACCGGTGAGAAAAAGCTTGTTTGTAGATGTAAAAGGATAATTTCCCGAACGATCCATTTCAAGGGTAGCCTTAATTAAATTTGTTATAGAGCGTTGAAATAATTCTTTATGGTGATAGGGGTGTTGATAATTTTCAGAAGCACCAAATCCAATATTATCAGCTATGGTTACAACAAAACCCAATCCGGCCAAGGCGTGCATAAGCACATAGTCAGGATTGGTTAATTGCCTGCTTGGTGCGCTGGAATGTAAGGCTATGGTTCCGTTTTGAAAACTAACCATTATAGTTTCCGTATTTTTACTGGCTGGTGTACAAACCAAACCTGATAGGGTAATACTTTCGTTATTTGTATATTCTGAATTGTACTCTACATAGTAAACATTAACGCCATCTATATTTTTATTAGCAATATCAATATCACCTCCTAAAAGGTTTTTAGCAGAGTTTAAAATAAGTTTAATTTGCTGTTGTGAATAGGAAATTACCTGAGTGGCACTGATTAAATAATCGTTAGGTGATTCTTGATGGTTTAAATACTCGCTATTGTCTTTGGAACAACTATTAAATAGTAAGGTTCCAAAAATAACTATAAACCAATAATTTACATTCCTCATCTCTTATCTTTTTGTAACGATAACAAATAAAGGAATGTAAAAGTTTCAACTCATTATCCTTGTATTAAAAAAATAGTTGGTTTTTTGTGTAGTTCAGGAAGTTGTCCTTTCCATTGAGCTACTGTTTTTGTCTTAATAAATTCTGTTTCAAGAGTGATGTCACAGGCAACACAAACCCTGGTTTTTTCGTGGCAATTGGCTAAAATATCCTTTAATAAATGGTTATTGCGATAGGGCGCTTCTATAAATATTTGGGTTTGTTTTTCACGTACCGATAACGATTCTAGGCGTTGGATGGCTTTAGCTCTATCGCCCGATTTTATAGGTAAATACCCCTGAAAGGCAAAACTTTGTCCGTTCATGCCTGATGCCATTAAGGATAATAAAATAGAAGAAGGTCCAACTAAAGGAACCACTTTAATATTTTGCTGATGCGCCGCAGCAACCATATCGGCACCTGGATCTGCAACTCCAGGACATCCGGCTTCGGATATTACTCCTATAGGATGACCTTTTTTAGCCGCATTTAAAAAGCTACTTTTTTGTTGAGGAGTAGTATGTTTATTTAGTTCATAGAATGTAAGATCATCAATATTAATCGATTTATCCACCTTTTTTAGGTAGCGTCGCGTAGTACGAATATCTTCGACAATAAAATGTTTAATCTGCTTAATTATTACAGTAATATCTGAAGGAATAACACTTTCAATAGAAGATTCTCCTAAAGTGGTAGGAATTAAATATAATGTACCTGACATAGTTCTTATTTTCGGCAAAAGTAGAAAAAATAATCTAATCTTTTTCCAGCAGGGAAATCAGCGACAAAAAAAAGACCGGATACCTGGCAGGCTAATGATGAAAAGATGAAGGTAGAGGGATCTGCGAGAAATCACCAGAGAATAATTGGAGCCTTAAGATCATGCAGAAGTTAACTACATAACCTTAATCCTCCAACCTTAAGTTATTTAATGCTAATCTCTATTCACATTTCCTTTGGTAATTAATTCCTTAGGATTGCCTATGTAGCTAATTTTTCCTCCGGTAGAGGTTTGAGCATCTAATTTATCAGTGGCCTGAACCCAGGCTGTACCTCCAGTAGATACTTTTACATAAGCTTCATTACTAGATAGTTGGTCTGCAATATATTTTCCTCCTGTACTGCATGATACGCTTTGGAATTCTGTTTTACCAACCAATTCTACCTTAGATGAAGAAAGAGAAGTTTGAATGTTCTTAGTGTCCACATCTAAAATAATTGTTGATCCTGTTCCTGCTTTCAATTCCAGATTTTCGGCATAAATGGTATTATTACTTTCAATAAATGCACCTGTACCAGTACTGATTGAGAGTAACGATTTATAGGTAACATACACCATTACCGACATATCTTTATAAATCTTTGTTTTTAATTTAATTTCTAATTTTCTGCCTTTTATGTTGGTAATAACATCAGTTACATCGGCATTTTCTATCTCAATGCGTACTTTTTCTTTATCACCTTCTATCAGAGTAACATTAACCCCTTTACCGGCATAAATTTCATTAAATGTGCCAATATTTCTATTTTGGGTTTTGGTATCCTGTGCCGCCAGATTGGTGAAAAATGCAATAAATACAATTGCTCCAATTAATTTCTTCATGATCATGTTTTTAATTTTTTACTTATTACGAAACAATATTTATACCAGAATATTAAACTATGAAAATAACTCTTTTATTTCCTTTTCATTCATATTTTTAAAAGGATTATTTGAATTGATAAACGTGTCAGCCAATTTTGATTTGTGTTCCTGTAATTTCATTATTTTCTCTTCAATGGTTTCAGTGGAGATAAAACGATATACAAAAACGTTTTGTGTTTGTCCGATTCGGTGAGCACGATTAATGGCCTGAGATTCAGCTGCAGGATTCCACCAAGGATTAAGCATAAACACATAATCGGCACTAACCAGATTTAATCCTACACCTCCTGCTTTCAGAGAAATTAAAAACACCTTGCAATCCTCTTTTTTTTCAAAAGCATCCACTACTGCCTGCCTGTTACTGGTGCTTCCTGTCAGTTTACTGTATTTAATTTTTCGTTTTATCAATACCTTTTCAAGCAGGTCTAAATCTTTTACAAATGAGGAGAAGATCAGTACTTTGTGTTTTTCGCTGATAATATTTTCAAGGTTGTCGACAATCATATTAAACTTACCAGACTCACCCCGGTATTCGGGATCAACAAATACCGGATGGTTAGCAATCTGGCGCAAGCGGGTAAGTCCTTGAAGAGCCAGAAAAGTAGATTTTTCCATCCCACTGGTTTCGAAGGTTTTTAAAAGTTCGTTGCGGATGCCCGATTTTTCGGCATCGTATACCTTTTTTTGCTCTTTGGTCATATCACAAAACAATACCTGTTCTGTAACAGGAGGCAGTTCACGAGCTACTTTGCTTTTTGTTCTTCGCAGCACAAAGGGTTCAATGAGTTGTTGCAGTTTTTCTTCATGTTCTTCACTGTTATTTTTTTCAATGGGGAATATGTATTGACGTTTAAAAAAGCTTAGATTACCTAATAACCCCTTATTTACAAAATTCATTTGTGCCCATAAGTCACTTAACGAATTCTCGATAGGGGTACCTGTTAAAACCAGCTTTTTATTACAATTAACCTGCATAATGGCATCATAGATCTTTGAACCCGGATTTTTTATGTATTGGCTTTCATCTAAAATAAAGTAATGAAAATGGTAGTGTTTTAAATAGTCAATATCGTTGCGAACCACACCATAGGAGGAAAGCACAATATGATAATGACGCAATATTTTACCAATTTCCTTAGATTTCAATCGCTTTGCCCCCGAATAAATATAAATCTTTAAAGAAGGTGCAAATTTTTTAAATTCATTTAACCAGTTATGAAGAAGCGAAGTGGGCATAACAATTAAAGAAGTAGGAATTCCACTGTTGTTATATCCTTCCAGATTAGAAGCTTCAAAAAGATTGAGATCCAGCATCTTTTTTTGTTCTTCTTCCGGTTGATTGTTTTCTTCATAAATTTTTAATAAAAGAGAAATGGTTTGAAGGGTTTTTCCTAAACCCATATCATCGGCCAAAATACCCCCAAAATTATTGTTATGGAGGTAATGCATCCATTTAAAACCTTGTATTTGATAAGGTCTAAGGTTGGCTTTAAGAGAGGCAGGAAGAGTGTTTTCAGAGTACTGGCGCAGGGATTGAAATTTTGCGTGATCCAGATTCGAGGATTGTCCTAATAAATTATAGTACATCTTGTTTAACCTGATGTTATTTCCTTTTTCCTCGGCAAAAGTTAATATGTCAGTATACTTAGTAAACCATTCATCAGGTATTAGAAATATCTCATCATTGGGCAGTTTATATTCTTTTTTGCCGTTAACCAAATATTTTCTCAATTTCAGGAAGGGAATTTCAAATTCCCCTACTTTAACAAGCATATTTAAATCAAACCAATCTTTACTTTTTTGTGTATCTAATTTGCAGTTGTACGAACCAATAAAATACTTATTTTTTAACTTGTTTTGTTGTATTTCAATCCCTTTATGTCTGATTGCCTCAAGGTGATTGTTGATCCATGCAATAATCTCCTGCACAGTATTCGTTTCACTATCTGTTTTTACTTCAGGAATGAAATGAGAACCAGATTCCTCTGTTAAACCCTGTTCTTTAAGAAAATGGATCATATCTTCTTCCCACTCAATGTTTCTTTTATATTTAGTGAAAATATATTGTTCATTTTCAGAAGTTAACTGAACAGCTATTTTTGAAATGCTTTTAGCCAGGTATTTTTTTTGGGCATATTTAAATTTTAAAACAATAACTGGCATTTGACTAATGTTCTGTTCAAGAGAGAGAAGAGCAACCGGTTGGGTTTCATTGGCTATAATATCAAATCCCTTGTTTACTACATGGTTGTTTTTTATTGCATTAAGAACAAATGTTTCCATGTAAGTGGGAATACTACGGGATGGAATTTTAATTTCTTTTTTTTCAAAAAAAGGTAGAAATTTTTTGCTGTCGGTATCTTTAAAACGGTATAAGGTGTTTTTAACCAGTAAGGTACATGGCGAGTGGGTGATGACAATGGGCTTTTTGTAGGTTAAGCTTAAGTCATCATCTGCCAGCTTTATTTTTAATGAATAACTAATTCCTTCAGTATTTAAATCAAAATAAAAAACAGGTTCAGCTACTTGCCTGTACACTTTAATTTCATCTGACTTATACAGATTGCTGTAGTTGGAATCCTTAAAGTAGATGGGGATTTGAGGACAATCAGCCAATAAATCAAAGCTTTTAGCCATATATTTTTCAATGTGTGGCCGTATAATATCGTTTAATTTTTTA
>JBFHEL010000044.1:0-17519 GCA_041584155.1 Saccharicrinis sp. | reverse complement strand
TAGCTGAGTGGCATTTAAACGGTCAACAGGTTGGTTTACCAGATTGCGAGTAATATACACCGCTTCAATAAGGTTGTTTAGTTCGCTTATCTCTCTTGCTGTAACAACAGGGGAAGAAATACAGATGTCTTTTAAGCAGAACGGCTCCTCTTCTTTGATGCTTTTATAGGAAAAATGGTATGCACTTAATGAAATCCCCTCGGTTAAGGCAATGATTTGATTTTTATCTCCTATCAAATCAATGACAGATACTTCGTCAGCATCTTCTTTTTTAAGTTGTTTAAAGAGAAGGTTGCCATCTTTTCTTCTGTTTTCATCTTCCTCAGTTCCACTTTCTTTTGAAAAACAAATAAATATTTGCTGACTTAATTGGTTTAGGTGAACTAAGGTGTCTTTTTTAGCTGTTTTTTTCTCTATGTAAGAGATTTCTTCATCGGTAAAATTAAAATCTTTAAGTAAGGATATGTCTCTTACCAGAAATATAATATGGCCATCTTTTTTTATTTCGATGGATTTTTTAATAATTGGTTGCATAAAATTATCGTTAGTTTAATTCTTTTTGATTATCTCCTCGGTTTTTTTGCCTGAAATAATCACGTGTAATCACCTTTTTTAGCTCCCTGTGAATGATTAACTCAGTGATAACTTCATAAAAGGGAGCTTCTTTCATTTCATTTTCGTACTGAGTAATGTTTTGCTGACTAATGTCAATTCTGTAAAGAAAATGCATAAAACGTTCCATGCTCTCGGACATGATGGTTTCTACATGCATTTTCATCTGATCGAACAATTCTTCATAAAAAAACGTAGCATTGCCTGAAAAGTTTATTTCCAAACCAAATTCAGCAAAGTCTTTTTGAATTTGATACCCTGTTTCTACAATCAGTTCATTTTTACGTGAAGCTTTTTGTAAATCATCTCTTGATGTGGCTGGGAAACTCATTTCGCTTTTTCTTCAATAACGGGTTTATACGATTGCAAGATAGCCTCGAGCTGACGAATCATATTGCGTTTCTGAGCTTTTTGTGGGTTATAAGAATATCCCTCTGTTACAATAACCTTATTTGTTTTGGTGTCCAGATGTGACATGCTGATAAAAGGTCCTCCCATCATATCGCCCTGCACTTTCCACAGACCACGCATAACAACGGTATTACTGTCGCTGGGTGTTTTAATAACCTGATAATAGATTGGAAAGCTATGCTCCGTGGTCATATAAGATCCTTCGTGCTCACCGGGTACTTCCTGTCTTAAAAACTCGTCTCTTTTATTGAGTAAATATTCTTTGGAAAATGACCCTTCTCCGATATAGTCAAATTGATACATCAACACACCCAGACTCGAGGTGGGGGTTTCCTGTGACATCCAGATGAAATCTTTAGCCTCTTTTCTAAGCCTAAAATCAGCTGGTATGGTCATGGAAAGTTTCCAGTCGTTTTTAAGTTTGTCAACCAATGTCTTGTTAAATGTTTTATTGTAATAGGTGGTTAAACGCTCTCTTTCGGCTTTGGTGAAAAAACCAACCAGCTTAAGTTCGTATTTGTCGAGCATTTCTTTCATACGTTCAGGTGTTTTGGCATTGATTCTTACCAAAGCCTGTTGTTTGGCCCAGGTGCTTCTTGAGAATTTAATGCTTTCTTCTGTAACGTTTTCGCCTACTTCCACTATAATCAGATTACGATAGGTCTTCATAAAATCCGACAGGGATCG
This sequence comes from Saccharicrinis sp., assembly GCA_041584155.1. GTDB lineage: Bacteria > Bacteroidota > Bacteroidia > Bacteroidales > Marinilabiliaceae > Saccharicrinis. The sequence goes on along the minus strand of JBFHEL010000044.1, from coordinate 15,809 downwards.
GTGAGGAATAATGGAGACATCAAACATAGGCTCTTCCTGAGGTAACCCTAACATAGGCTGTACCATCATATCCCAAAGTTTTTTGCCCGCATCGGTTTTCTTAACCTTGTCATTCATCACAATCACCATTACACCGGCATTGCCCGATGGGGTAGGTTTGTTTGAATCGGGTGTGGTTTTACAACTGCTTAGGATAATTGATATAAGTAAGACAAATAAAATATTGTGTTTCATGATTTATTTTTTTTTAGTATTAGAAACTGAATCACAGCATCAATTTTCTTGCAAGGCTGTAGTTTTGTTGTATAATATTGATGAATATATTTTCAAATTGCTTACAAATGTACAAAAAGGAACAAAATATTAATATTTTGCCATGAGATATTGTATTAGGCAATGGGTATGTTATCAAATAATTATTGGGAATGCAGAAGTGGGAAAACGTTTTATCAAACCTTAGTTCTTAACTATCTCATCAGTCTGCTTCACTTCTTGTTGAATGAAAAAGAAACGGTTGGATTCTTTAGGTTTCCACACGGTTAAGATTTGTCCGGGATAAATATTTTTTGATTTTAACATATTCCATCCCATAATATCTTCAACAGTACATTGATACTGAATGGCTATTTTATGAAAGTACTCTCCTTTTGCAACAATATGGTTTGTTTTTTCTCTGTCAGACATGGATATGTTGTTTTTCTCGGGAAGCGGTTTTCCGTAAAGCAAGTTTTCTTTCTTCACAAAATCGTCGATGTATTTCTTAGGCAAGAAAATATTTACAGGCTTATTATTAACGGGAATAGTTTCTTTACTATAGGTTGGATTTAAGAAGCTAAGCTCATCAGTAGGTATGCCAATGATATCTTCTATTTGTTTAAAGGAAATGGTGTGTTGAATATAAACCGTATCAATATCGTTAAAAGAGAAGGGGGCAGGTAAGGCCTGAATATCGTAATTTTCATGAAATGCCATAGAATAATAGGCGGCTATAAATGCAGGTACATATCCTCGTACCTGCTCAGGTAAGTAAGGGCGTAATTCCCAGTAATTTGTTTTGCCACCAGAGCGTTCAATGGCATTTTTCACAACACCCACTCCTCCATTGTAGGCTGCTAATGCCAGCTGCCAGTCGTTAAAATTACGATAAAGATATTCAAGATATTTACAGGCTGCTTCTGTAGCTAAAATAGGGTCATTTCGTTCATCAACATAGGTTGAAACATTCAAATCGAACATGGTACCTGCATGATACAGAAACTGCCACAGGCCTTTGGCGCCTGATTTTGATTTTGCTCTGGGATCAAGAGCGGACTCAATAACCGCCAGGTATTTTAGCTCGAGAGGCAGGTTGTATTTATCCAGGTATTCCTCAAAAAGAGGGAAATATAGTTTTGAACGGCTGATAATAGTGGCCAGATGCTCTCTGCGTTTTACGGTGTACACATCAATATAAGCCTGAACAGATTGATTGTAATCCAGTTGAATAGGAGTTTGATAGTTAAGTGCATCCAAACGCTTTTGTATCATCCATTCAGGGAACTGAGGAATATCCTTATCCTGCGCTAAACAGTGACAGGAAATAGAAATAAGCGTGAAAATAAGCAGTTGCTTACAGATAATGAGCTTCATTATTTTAGGTTAAAGGTCATGTTACCTATATGGTAACCATCGGCAAAAAAATCGGCAGTATAATCACCTGCTGTTAATTCACCAGCATCAACATTGTAATAGATGCAAACATCGAGCTCATCGCCACCATATTCAACCACTCTCTTCGATGAAAAATTAATTTCTTTATTCTCGTGTTTAAACAAATCCTCTTTGGAGTGATACAATAATGCACCATCAGGGCGCATTAATCTTAAATAAATTGTTTTTTCACCTATCTCAGCGGTAATGTTTTTTTGAATGGTAAAACAGATTCTTATTTTTGAAGTCCTTGATGACCTTGAGGTAGTTTTGTCCTTAGAGTTCAAACCAGAGGCTTCAAAATTATAGGTCTCCAGTTTAGAGGCTATCTCTACCTTTTCTTTCAGATTTTCCTTTTCCTTCTCCAGTTTTTGGTAGGTGTGTTTCATGGTGGAAACAGTACTTTTGTATTTAAGGTTTTCTTCCTGAAGAGCTTTGTTTGTCTGATTCAGCGAATCAATTTGCAAAACATAATTTTTAAGCACCTTGCGCAGCGAGCCCAGTTCTTTTTTATATTCTCTGATTTTTGAGGCATTGGTTGCTTTAATGGTTTGGATTTCCTCAATCAGTTGAGAGATCTTTTCACGTTCTTTATCCAGCATCAGATTAAGCGTATCGCTACTGGTTTTAAGGGAGTCATAATCCAGTGCCAGAGTTTCGAATTCGTAGGTAAGCATTTCTTTTTCCTGTACCATCTCGTTTACTAAAGCCTTCATTTCACTTCGGTTTTGAAAATAGAAATAGCCCAGTGTGAGTAATAATACGGCCGAAATAGAGGCAATAATGATAGCTGTTTTGTGAGATTTTATTGTGTTCTGTTCTGTCATTTTCTTCATTGTTGTGTTAAGCAATTGACGACAAATTTAGAATTTTTTATGTTCTTCATACAATATAAAGGCTTAGTTTTTGATAATGAACTTAAATTTTATCCCGCAAAACGAGGTAGAATGTATATTTGGGTTAAATTTGCCAAAAAAAAATCATTAGATAGTTGTATTGATGCGTAATTATATAGTTGTACTGTTCACTTTGCTCTTAGTAATTTATTCATGTGCTAATATTGGGGTTCCTTCGGGTGGCCCATCCGACGAGGATCCTCCGGTTGTTAAGAAATCAGTACCCGTTAATGGAGCCATGAATTTTAAAAAAGAAGAGGTGATTATTGAATTTGATGAGATCATTGTTCTTGATGAGGTGAGTCAAAAGCTGGTTGTTTCTCCTCCCATGCGCACTAAACCTAAGGTTCAATCACGATCCAATAAATTGTTTATCGGGTTTGAAGAAGAACTGCAGGATAATACAACTTATACACTTGATTTTTCAAATTCCATTAAGGACAATAATGAGGGAAACCCTATTCCATCTTTTGTTTTTTCGTTTTCAACAGGTTCAGTTGTTGATTCTTTTGCAATCATGGGTCATTTATGGGATAGTTTTGATTTGTCGCCCATCAAATCAGCTTTGGTAATGGCTCATAAAAACCTTAATGATACAGCTTTTGTAAAAGATGTACCAGTGCGAATAGGGAAGACCGATGAAGAAGGACATTTTGCAATTCATAATTTAAGTCCGGGTAAGTATCGTATTTATGCCATTAAAGATGCCAATAGTAATTATATGTACGATCAACCGGGTGAAGATATTGCCTGGTTGGATACGATTGTTTCACCTGCAATGAGTTATGTGGCTATGCCTGATACGCTCGAAAATGACTCAGTAGTTTTTCATGATGAGCTGGTATATACTCCCAATGATATTAAATTGTTTATGTTTGAGGAAGAGTCTATACAGCAGTATTTTATGGGCGAAGAACGTGCCGATTCAAATATAGTATCCTTCATGTTTAAATTAGCAGCAGAACAATTTTCCATAAAACCGTTGAATATTGATTTCAATGAGGATTGGGCTGTGTATGAGCCTTCGGTAAATAATGATACCATTAAAGTATGGTTAACCGATAGTTTGATGTATAGTAAAGATACCTTGGATTTTGCCATAAGTTATTTAGGTTTGGATACCTTGAAACAGCCTGTTTTAGTTAACGATACCTTAAAAATGTATTATTTCAAGATGCCTAAAAAGCAAAGCCGCAGAAGTAAGAAAAAAGAGGGACCAGAACCGGAAAAAACATTACAAATGGCTCAGGCCCCGGCGGCTGTGGATGTTAATAAGAGTTTTAACTTTGTGATGCCTACGCCTGTTAAAAGAATAGATAAAAATAAACTTGCTTTGTACGAATTTGTAGATACACTGATGCATAAAGTGGATTTTTCTTTTAGGCAGGATACCTTGTTGAAACGTAAATACAGTATTGAGCCTAAACGTTGGACTCCGGGAGGAAAATATCTGTTTGTAGCCGATTCTGCAGCTATTGAAGATGTTTATGGTCTGGAATGTGACTCTATAGGTAAACAGTTTTCTGTAAAAGCGCTTGACTCCTATGGTACCCTACTGATCAAATTAATTAATCCTCAGGAAAATTGGTTAGTTCAGCTTTTAGGAAGCAAAGATCAGGTTATTGATCAAAAACATGTACCTGCTTCGGGAAAATTTGGTTTTCAGTATATAAAACCAGGAAAGTACACCTTAAAGTTGATACTGGATAATAATAAGAATGGAAAATGGGATACCGGTGAATATGCCAGTAAACGACAACCTGAGCAGGTTTTCTTTTATCCTGATTACGTTGAAGTAAAAGCGAACTGGCAAATTGCTGTTCCATGGGATTTGGAGGAGTTTGATATTTATGATTTTGTTTCGAAAAACAGAAAAGCTAAAACGGATGATGATTAAGGTATGCTTGTAATTAGGTGTATTGCAAATTGGATAGTCTTATTCTTAGGTTTTTCGCCTTTTATTTCGCCTTCAGTTCAAAAAAAATGTGGTGGAATGATATGCTGACATTAGAAGTATAAACAAATATATTGTTGGCATGTCAATTGTACTCCAAATAAACCAGTAACTTAATGACAATAGCTTATAAAACACTTTTAGGCTGATGTTGTTATTTTTTAAAGATGAAACTTAAAACAATTAATTATGTCTATACTAGTAAATTTTGCCATGTTTCCTACCGATAAAGGAACCAGTAAGAGTGAGCCAGTGAGTAAAGTGCTTGATTTTGTGAGAGAATCAGGAGTTAGCTATCAGTTAAGCCCTATGGCAACAACCATTGAGACTGCAACTATGGAAGAGGCACTTGATGTGATTAATGGAGCTTATAAGGTATTGGAGGCAGATCATGAACGGGTGTACACAACCATTACCATTGATGCCCGAAAAGGAGAAATGGGTAGAATGACCAGTAAGATAGAATCAATTGAAAATAAGATAGGTAAGGTTAATCATTAGTGGATGCTTGTCTGTAAGCTTTTAAAGGGGCAGATTTTGCGCAAAGCAGCTCTGCTGACTGTTCTTTTTGCTGTTTTATCGGGAAAAACCAGCGCGCAGTGTAATGTTACGAACTTCTGTTTTAACCCCGGAGAAGTAGTCACTTATCATGCCTTTTATAATTGGCATTTTATTTGGCTCAATGCCGGTATTGTAAATTTCGCTGTCGAAGAAAGGTCTTTTAACAAGCAGGATGCCTGGTTTTTATCGGCCTATGGGAGGACTTATAATGGTTATGATAAACTGATGCAGGTGCGCGATACCTTTGAATCTTTTGTGGATAAACAGGATTTTAAACCTCTTTATTTTAATCGTGTCACTAAAGAAGGAAGCACCGAATCGCATCATCGTTATCATTTCAATTATCAGGATAACAGTATTTATACGCAAATTAAAAAAGGCGAACAAAAAGAATTTAACGATACTACCATAACGCTTAAGGCCTGCACCAATGATTTACTTACTATGGTGTATAAAGCGCGTAATCTTGATTTCTCCAAACATAAACCCAACGATAGGATTCCGATCAGTATGATTGTGGATGGTAAGATTTATGATCTGTATATTCGTTATCTGGGTAAAGAGGAAATTAGTAATCGTGATGGTCGCAAATTTCGTTGTCTCAAATTCTCTCCTTTATTGGTTCCAGGTACAATTTTTAAATCAGGGGAGGATATGACCGTTTGGGTTACTGATGATAAAAATCGTATTCCGATTATTGTTGAGGCTAAAGTTTTAATTGGTTCGGTAAAAGCCGTCTTTGTTGATGCTAAAGGGCTACGAAATCCTATGACTGCAGAAGTTAAAGAGGATTAATTGTTCATTTTAGGTCTTTAGTTCTTAATTTCATTCCCGCTTTCCAGTCAATACTTTGCTTTTTGTTTTCGATAATAGCTATTTCTTTGAAAAAGAAATTTGGATAGAGAATATCACCTGCTTAACTTAGATGAAATTAGATGAAGCATTTTTATGAAGCTAGGTACTTATGTAAATAAGCGGTTGAATGAATTTCAGACAAATCTGGATGAGGTAGTTCGGAGTATGGATAAGGAGGCTATTCATGATTTACGGGTAGCTTTAAAAAGAATTTTTGCGCTACGTAAAATACTTAAATCGTGTGTGCGCGATTACAATGAATCCTATGCCTTTTATTTTCTCGAAGTAAAGACTATTTTTAAATATACAGGTATTATTCGTGATAATCAGCTAATGATGGAAAATGGGGAGAAGTGCCTTAATGAAGATGAGTATCTGGAGTTCTGTACCCTGCGTAATGAGCAAATTCAGATTGCTAAAAAAGGACTTCATACTTATTTGAATAGCATTGATTTAAAAAAAGTGAGAAAGGATTTACTAAAGATTTTTGGAGTGCTCGATGTGGTCAGACCTGAATATATGATTAAAGTTACTCAGCAATATACCGGTAAAAATGAAGGTAGAATAGTATTGCAATTTAATACCATGAATTGTAATTATCACTTAATCAGAAAGTGGGTCAAAGAACAGTTTTATTTATTGCAGTTTTTAAATGATGTTTTTAAAATTAATGGCAGCTATAAGCTTATAAATCGTAAAAAGGAACTGGGTAAATTACTTGGTGACTGGCATGATATTAGAGTGCTCGAAAGGCATTTGAAGGATGCTGCCCTGGGAATAACCAATCATGCGGTTGCAAAGTTAGACCGGGAGGCTCGTAATATGATTAAGTCTATTTTAAGGGATTGAGATCAAGTGTAATATTGATTTCATGACTAAAGGCAGATGGTTGTATTATTTCCTGACATTGGCGCATAGGTATATAAATTGTTATTTTGAATATTGCAATATTATAGGTAGCGATAATATACCCAGGATTTGACTCAATAGACCCCCTGGGTATTTTAAATTAGTTTAAAGCTTACTTACGCTATTATCCTTGGTTAATACAATGCTTTGGTTAAAGTTTTCGATAATAGTTTTGTACAATTGCTGAATCTCGCGATATGCAGATGCTGGGTAAACCGTGTGTTTTAATTGATAGTTTGCTATAATGAATATTGTGCCATCTACATTAGTTGTAACATTGTAGTTAGCCCTGGCATTTTTAGAATTACGGGTAAAAGACGATGGTAACTGGTCAATTTTATATCCTTTAGGAACTTTTATTTGAGCCTGGTATGAAATAATTTTAGGGTAAACAAAGTCAATAGGTAAATCACGTTCTTTCTGTGTAAAAGGATTTTCCTGTACCGGGAACTTTAATAGTGGCGAAAAAATAATCTGATCTTCAATAACATTTACTTCACTCGAGAAGTCAAATTTGTAATGGAAATTTTTTTCCCGCGATTTGTCAGATTCAATTTTTTCAATATCATCTTTTATGGTTAAACCATTGTCTTCAATATTTTTATTAAACTCCTCTGTGTCAGCATTAAATTGTTTCTTTTCATTAATGGAAATATGTCCGCTTGATTTCACATTGGCCATTCCTGTGATAGTATTGTTTTCGGGATTTATGGTATAATTCAGGTTGACGTTATATGTTGAAGGAATTTTATTACTCACACTAATCCATCGTTCCGAATCTTCTTCAATAATATAACCTTTTCCGTTGCAACAGTAGGCGGGAACCATATTGTTAGGACAATAGGCATCGGTGGCATCTAATAAGCGTACCTTATCATCTGTTTCAATAAATATTAATACATTGTTAAATAAATCAGAAAAAGGAAATGAATCTGTTACTTTTCCATGGTCACGAGTGCTTATTAATACTGGTTTAGCATTTATACCCAAACTTTTTAATATCCCTAAGGCCAGCAGGTTTATGTTAGCCGTGTTCCCTGTTTTTTGATTAGTAAATTCTTTTATGCTTTTAGAGGCATACTTATTAATAATGCCATTGGGTTTGTAGTTGCTTTTTATGTAGTCGAGAACAGCGTCAATTTGTTCATCCTGGCTAAGAGATGCCAGATGTGAAAATTCCTTAGTACCAATTTTTTCTGCTTTTTTAATATATTTTCCAAAAGTAGTATAGTCTAAAAACTCCTTTGTTAAACCCGGCCAATCGGTCATTACTTTAGTTGTTACTCCATAGGGTGAGTTATATTCATATAATTGGAAATCAATTTTTTTAATATAATCTTCTTTGGAGCTGATAAAACTTTCGTCTTTAAATGAAGAAATATTTTTTAAGGCAAATGTAATTTTTAGGTCTTTGAACTTTGTATTTAAAAAATCTCTTTCAAAGCCAGCATCTTCTTTGTTAAAAACATCAAAGTTCGAAAATCCTTGTGCTCTGTATCTATAGCTATAGAATGGAATCATATAGGTGGTGTATTCGCTATAGATAGTTGGTATATCCGATTGAAATTCCCAATCGGGTAACTGAAACATATAAGGAGAGCAAACGGTATAGGTATAATCTATTACACAGCCTTCCTGTAAATTAGGGAGTGCGAATTTTTTTTGATACCAATATTTATTAATTGGTTCTTTGTATACATTTTGAGGGTCTAATTCTGTTTTTTCAATGGTTTTCCCATTGTAATAGTATGTTGTTGCTTGGATGTTTGATATTGTTTCCATATCCCTTTCGTTTTGGTAAAGAGGAATGCTTACTTCTCCATATTGAAAAGCTGCTTCATTAAAAATCTTAACTCTTTTATGCCTCTTGAAATGAATAACAAAGCCATCGGTTTCTCTAATAAATTTAGCTTCGGCTTTATCAAATAAAATAACAGCAGGAGCATCTGGCTCAAAATCACATTTTTCCATGATTAAAGCTGAGTTAATATCCTGGGCATTTGTTTTTAAAAGTGAAAAGATAATCAGTGAGCTCAGTAAAATTAAGTTCTTCATGATAAAGTATTTTAATATAATATAATGGCCTGTTGGTTGTCGTAAGAGGTAATGTCTTTATTGAACTGGTAAAATTCAGGATATGATTCAAGAGGATATCTGCCTTGTTTTAGCTGATAAGTACGGTAAGTGTATAATAGGTTGCCTTTTATTTCAAAGCTCTTTGTATATACACCAAATTCAGAAACTAATTTAATCTTTGAGAGGCCTTTGGTGTTACTAATTTCTTTATCAAATTCATAGACGATAGTGTCGCATTGGTTAATGGGGTATGAAACAAATATGTCCGATTTGTTTTCCTCCGGTGTTATTAATTTTGTGTTGATGGGCTTAAAGGGCTTAAGTAGTGTTTTTGTGCCAAGTTTTTCGCATAAGGCATTTACTTTTCCATTCAATTTTAGGGTTAAAAAAGCAGAGTCGCGGTGAAGTTGTGAGATTTCATAATCAGTAATATTATTTTCTTCCATAAATTCCTGTTTCTCTTTTTCGGAATATTGTGTTTCAAAATATTTATAATTTTCAAATGCCTGACCTTTTGCCAGTGCTGTTGTTAAATATGTTCCATCTTTATCGTGAAGCTTAATATGTGTTGTGCTAGTTACAAGGGCTTCGGTTAAACTTTGTTTTGGTGTTCTAACTAATTGGCTGCTGTCAGTTTTATTAACCAATGCCAGTCTGTTTTGGGTAAAGGATCCCAGGTAATTAAATGGTGTAATCTTACTGGTGCATTCTAACCAGATGGTATCTTTTTTTAAGGGAACACATAAGATGATATGATTGGTTTGGTGAGATGGGAAATCAGGATTTATCTTTACAGGTTTGGTTCCTGCATAAACAGAAGTGTAATACGATTCTATATTTATTTCTTTTAGCAGAGCTTTCATGTAGTTACTTAATGCTTTACAATCGCCATATTTTTTTTCGCATACATAGCTGGCAGGATAAGGGATTAATCCTCCTTTATCAAGTGAAACCAGAATATATCTGGTATTATCCTGTAGGTAATGATATAGTGCTCTTATTTTATCTATGGGGTTTTTAATGGTATCGGTTAGCTCATGTACTTTTAGTTGCTCCGAAGGTGTTAGTAGGTCAAGATTGTTGATTAGTTCGCACTTCCAATTGCCAAAATCTTTCCATGTTGTTGCATTTCCTTCAATACCATAATGAAACTCTTCAGGCATGATGATCACCTGAGGAGCTGTTTCTTGAATCAAGGGGGCGTATGGTTCTCTTTCGTGCGATACGTAATCGTTAATCGTCCATTTGCAGATTGTTGTTTTGTCGATATATGAGGCTTGAGTAGAATCAATTTTTTGTTGAAAAACACGAATACGTGTATCTTGCGGTATTTCAACAACTAATTCTGCCTTTTGTGTTTTAACTTTAGGATTCCAATGAGGATACCAGTTTGCAATAGAAATATAATCGTTGAATGTTTGGGAATAGGAATATTTAATAATATATGGGTAGCTGGTGTGTATTAAATCAAACATTTTAAGTCGGCCATCAGAATGAAACTCCACTCCAGACCATGCAGTAGTAGTTGTAATTTCTTTGTTTTTAAGTGTTCTGATTTTGTGGCCAGACAAATCGTAAATACTTGCACTTAAATCCTTGATTGGATTTTTAAGTGAATAAAATATCTCTATTTCAGCAAATTCGGTTCCTGAAGCATTGTTGATTTGAATTTCGTATTCAGTAATTTCCTGAACATTTTTGCCGTTGTAACTAATACGGGTGTTGTAATTTATTATTTCTGCATCAAAACTTTGGGCCGGACTTAAATATGTAAGAGTTAGAAATAGAGATAATAGTATTATTTTCATATTTATATTTCATTTCCAATGGTCACATAGCCTGTCGTTCAAAATGAGGGAGAATCCGCCAAAATGAATCATCTACCTCTCACTTGGGAGGCAGGTTGAGTGCCCAATGATTTGCTTCGGCCATGCCGGCTTTATATTTAATTTAACCTTTTTGTATGATAATAAGTTATACAAATTGTGTTGTGTCTTATTCTTTTAGTACCATATCAATACACATAACAGCAGCTAATATTAGCAAGCGAATAGGGTTGTTTTCGGGTACTCGCTTGTCAATTTCCAGTATATAGTTATCTGCAGTTGTGAATAATTCTTTACCGATGCCAGCCCATTTTTTGCTGACATGAGCAAATTCTACATTATCTTTAATAAATTTAAAATCCCAGCTGGTCCATTTGCCCTTCAGTGTACATATTAAATGATCATTGGCATCAAAAAGGTTAAATTTGCCTCCAATGGAAAAGAATTTTTGTTTGAATCTTCCTATGAGTTGCTTGTTTTCATCAAATACTTCAACTGTTGAAACAAGAAAAGCGATGCCTCGTTTTACCGTTAAGATACTTTCTCCAGTAGTTGTTTTTATCTCGATATTAAAAGGTGTAATTCTTTTGTAATCGGTGAAGCGAAATAATTTTGTAAAAAAGCCCAGGTTTTCTTCTCTGCAGGTCATCATCATTTCCTGAGTGGAAGGATTAAAAATATCGTAATTGTTGGCTGCTTTGAACATGCCAACATGTTCTTTCACGAAAAAAAGGTTGTTGTTTAAAATGGGATTCATATGACTAGTTAAGGTAAATATAATATTTCAAATTTAATAAAATGTTATTTATTTGCAAATTAATAATATCTTATTGGCATTGTCTGAAAAATGAGGGAGAGCTTATTTTTTTATAAAAATAATGATAGAGTTATTTTTTAAGGGGTAGTATTATGAAATAGTGGAATTAAATATACAGCCTTGCTATATGAATAAACTTAGGGTATAATTTGATTTATTTCTAAGAAATGTAGTTCTTTATCTTTTCAATCCCATTCAATAATAATACCTTAGTAAGGTTGAATTTATTAGTGTCTTTATTTTCAATAAAATAGATTAAGTATCCTCATGAGTAATAGAAAAATTACCTTTATTGTTGTCGCGCTGATTGTATTATTAGGTGGTTCGGCAGCACTTTCATATTTGTTTATTGCCTTAAAACCCGAACCCAAGCGTAAACCGGATATACAAATAAAGCGTTTTGTTAAAGCTGAAACAACCGCGTATACCAAAGTTATATCGCCTTTGTCTGCCAAGGGGAGGGTGGTTTCCAGTAGCGAGGTGATGTTGGTTTCAGAGGCTGCTGGAAAAATTCAAAAAGGAGAGGTGAACTTACGCAAGGGAACATCTTTTAAAAAAGGACAGTTACTGGCCGAAATTTATAAGGATGAAGTGGAGTTGGCATTAAAGGCCCGAAAAAGTCAGTTTTTAACTACCATCAGTACTTTATTGCCTGATTTAAAGGTCGATTTTGAAAAAGAATTCCCTGCCTTTCTCGACTTTTTTAATGCTATTGATATGAATAAAGAATTGCCGGCATTGCCATCCTACTCTGACGGAAAGTTAAAAATATTTTTGGCCAGTCGTAATTTTTTAAGTGAATATTATGGCATTCAGCAGGACGAAAAAAAACTGAAGCGTCATTCGTTATATGCACCTTTCAATGGAACATTTACAGCTGTTAATTTTGAAGTAGGTGGCTATGTTAATATAGGAGGGCAAATAGCTACCATGATACGGACAGATGAGTTGGAAGTAGAAGTGCCTGTTAAAAATGAGCAGAGCAGGTGGATTGAAATAGGAGATACGGTTCGTATTTTTAATCGGGACAACCAATCGGTGAGTCCGGGAGTTGTGGTGCGTAAGTCAGATTTCATTGAAGCAAATACACAATCACGAAGTGTGTTTGTGAAGGTTGCCAGTTCGGTAAAAAACAAGCTGTTAACCGGAGAATATAAAGAGGTTGTATTTCCTGGTCAAGTTATTGATAAAGCGATGGAACTGCCTCGAAATGCAGTGTTTAATTCAAATGAAGTATTTGTTGTTGTTGATGGAAAACTAAAAATAAGGGAGATAAATGTATTGAAATGGAACGAAACCACGCTGATATTCAATGGACTTAAAGAAGGTGAAAAAGTGGTTACAGAACCTTTAATTAATGTAAAAGAAAATACACCTGTTGGTATTTTAGGAGAAGAAGAAGTCGGATCCAAAGAAAATAACAAGCAGAGAGTTTCTCAAAATGGAAATCATCAATCAAAAGAAAAGCAGAAGCAATGAAAAGGATAGTTGAAGTATTTGTACGATTTCCATTTTATGCCAATTTAATTATTGTGTTTCTGATTATTGTGGGAGGCATTAGTTTATCGAGGATGAAAATGTCTTTTTTCCCCGAGCGCCAGTCACATATGCTAAGGGTGAGTGTCTATTATCCGGGAGCATCACCGGTAGAAATGGAAGAGGGGGTTACTTCGCGTTTAGAAGAGGCCGTTCGTGCTATTCCGGGAATTTATGAGATCAACTCTACTTCCTCGGAAAATTATTCCAGGGTATATATCGAAATTGAGCCTAAATATGATGTGGATGAGGCTATGATTGAGATTAAAAATGCTGTTGATGGAATTTCAGCCTTGCCTTCAGCGGCAGAACGTCCTGTTGTATCTAAAACCAGAACCACCTCGCCCGCAGCACGTTTGATGGTAACGGGTAATGTGGATCTGTTAACGCTCAAGAGTTATGCCCAACAGGTTGAAGAGGATTTTTTGGCCTCAGGGTATATTAGCCAGGTTTCTATACAGGGATTTCCTGATCTGGAGATATCTGTGGAGGTAGATGAGGCTAACCTATTGCGTTATGGCTTTACTTTTACAGAAATACAGAATGCGATAACTCTCAATAACCAGGATGTATCAGGAGGTGAACTTCGTTCAAAAGATGAGGAATTATTAATTCGTCTGCGCTCGAGAAGTGCCGATCCTAATAAGATTGGGAATATTGTTTTACGCGCTAATACTGATGGAAGTGTGTTGCGTATCCGGGATATAGCATCTGTAAAATTAAAGTTTGCAGATGTCTCCAACAGAGCCTTAGAGCAAGGAAATCCGGTGATTAGTATGCGGGTCAATAAGCTCATAACTGAGGATCTGGTGGATATTGATGATTACATTAAGGATTATGTCAACGAATTTAATGCCAAAGATCAGGGCGTAACATTGCAATTGTCACGTTCCTATCTCGATATTTTAAAGATGCGCCTGGATCTGTTGCTTGTTAATGGCGGTCAGGGGCTTATATTAGTGGTGTTAATCTTAGGCATCATGCTAAGCACTCGTTTGTCGTTTTGGGTAGCCTGGGGTATTCCTGCTTCTTTTTTGGGTATGTTTATCGTGGTGAATATGATGGGTATTACCATTAATATGATCTCTTTGTTTGGAATGATTTTGGTAGTGGGCATCCTGGTTGATGATGGAATTGTGATTGGGGAAAATATATTTCAGCATTTTGAAAAAGGGAAAAGTCCTATTCAGGCGGCCGTGGATGGTACCGTAGAGGTGGTTCCTGCTGTAGTGGCTTCTGTGGCTACGACAATTGTTGCCTTTATGCCATTGATTTTTATTACAGGGCAAATGGAAATGATGTTCGAAATGGCAGTCATTGTTATTTTTAGCCTTGCAATTTCCTTGTTTGAAGCTTTCCTTGTTTTGCCAGCTCACCTCGGTAATAAGCATGTGCTTAATCGTAAAATTTTTATTAAAAAAGATAAAGGACTAAAAAGATATACCGAAAGGTTCTTCACCTGGCTGCGCGATTATGCCTATGACAGAGTTATACGTTTAGTGGTAGAATGGAGGTATATTGTTATTGGTGTTCCTTTTGCTATGATGTTAATTACCGGCGGATTAATAGGGGGGCAGATCATTAAAACAACCTTTTTTCCCAGAATGGAGTTTGACTCTTTTAATGTGAATATTGCATTTACCCCTGGTTCAGGTGAACGTCAAACCCTGGAATACCTTGAGCGATTTGATAGTGTTGTTTGGGTAGTGAATAAGGAGTTGATGGAAGAATATCGTGATACGGTGCCTATTATTGAAAATAGTATTATTATTTTGGGTTCTGCTTTTGATGGTGCCGAGAGTGGTTCGCACACAGGAAGTGTAGATGTCTCTCCCAGAAATTCAGAAGATACAGGTATTAGTTCCTATGAAATTATTAGCAAAATACGCCAAAAGATTGGTCCGCTTCCCGAAGCTCAAAAATATTCCATCGGGGCGAGTAGTCGTTTTGGAGATCCGGTATCTATTGGGCTACTCTCAGGTAATATCCAACAGTTGGAACAGGCTCGTGATTATTTAATGCTTAAATTACTGGAGTATCCTCAGCTGAAGGATGTGGTAAATAGAAATGCCCTGGGAAAACAAGAGATCTTACTCAATCTTAAACCCCAGGCTTATATGATGGGTTTGAGCGAAGCTTTTATAGGTAATCAGGTTCGTCAGGCCTTTTATGGAGGTCAGGCGCAACGCTTGCAGGTTGGACGTGATGAACTGAGAATATGGGTGCGCTACCCCTCCGAAGGACGCGAACGTATTGGTCAGCTGGAGTCGATGAAGATCGTTACTGCCCAGGGAGAATTTCCTCTGACCGAATTGGTAAACTATGAAATAAAACGCGGACCTGTGAATATTAATCGTTTTAATGGCAAACGCGAAGTGCGGGTCAATGCTGATCTTGCCGACCCCGATGCCTCTGTTACCGAAATACTCGAACTAATTAAAGAAGAGGTGATTCCTGAACTAAAGGCAATTTATCCGGGGATTGTTGTTGAATTTCAAGGGCAACAGAAAGAAAGTCAACGAAATATGAGTGATCTGTTATTCCTGTTTCCAATGGCTTTTTTAGCGATAGTTTTTATCTTAATGATTAGTTTTAAATCGTTTGAACAACCGCTGATTATTCTACTGATGATTCCAATATCTATTCTGGGTTCAGTATGGGGACATGGTATACATGGTAAACCTTTATCC
>JBFHEL010000043.1:0-17693 GCA_041584155.1 Saccharicrinis sp. | reverse complement strand
GCGAGTAGCATTATTAACATCGGCACCCGCCTCAACCAGTAATTTAACAATAGTTAGATCACTTTTCAACGCAGCTTTATTGAGCGCTGTTTCCTCATCCTCATCTTTGTAATTAACATCTGCTCCTGCTTTTATCAACAAGTCAACCAGCTCAACCTGGCTTTTTTTAGCAGCCAAGCGAAGAGCTGTTTTTCCTTCGTTATCGGCTAAGTCTACCTTTGCACCTGCTTGTAGTAAGGCACTTGCAATGTCGTTATATCCATAATACGCTGCTATTTGTAGGGCACTTCGTCCACGGTTGTCACAATCATTTACATCCACCCTATGATTTAACAATGACAATACCACGGATATATTATTCATCTCGCAAGCCCATAACAATAAGCTTTTCCCTTCGGCATCTTTATAATGATAATCAAGCTTTTCCTTAAAAAGTTTGTCGATTTTTACGGTATCCGGAAAATCACTTTTAATTTCATTTAATAATTGCTGCTCAGGTGTATTTTGACCATAAGAAATGGCGCAAAAACCTAATAAAAACAGACTTATGAATAAATGTCTCATTAACTTTAGTTTAGCGGAATTCATTTTTACTCGGTGTGTCTTCTTTAATAATTGATTTAACTTACTCTTACTCTTTACCTGATAATAACGGCTCTTACAGAAGCATGCTATAGTAATATTTTACAAATATATCCTTCTTTAATTGATTGCATAATTCGCTTATTTAATGTGTATTACACAAAAAATTAACCTTGCTATATAACAGCTATAAGTCTGCACATTAAACCACCTTCCAATAGTGTTCATAAAAACTAAAGTCAGCGCAATTCATAAGACAAAGAGAGGCAGCTTGCTGCATTAAAAAAAATGCAATAATTTTTCTATCATAAATTCAAATATATATAGTTATGGAAAAGTATCAAATATTTAATGGGAAAAGTCTATAAAATCTTATTAGTCTATGGGCCCAAAATTTTGCTAGCTCTCATCTTATTGTTAGTAGGGCTGTGGATAATAAATCGACTAACAAAGGTGTCGTGAAAATTGATGACCAATAAGGAGGTTGATATATCCCTGATTAGAACACCCTTTTTATTTCTTAAAAAAAACTTTTTATTATCTTGTTCAGCCATAAAATAATTTTATAATTGTTTAATGTTAAGATGTAAAAATTGGATTCAAATAAATGTCTGGTTGATTGTGTATTTATGTCCTTTGTGTATGAATCGGATATTGAGCAGACTGTCCGGGGAGTTGATTGTAGAGTTAAAATAGAAAAGAAGATACTGAAATATGAAGATAATATCGTGGAATGTAAATGGTTTGCGAGCTGTTGCGAAGAAGGATTTTTTTAAAGATTTTAAAGAGATAGATGCGGATATATTGTGCTTGCAAGAAACCAAGGCGCAGGATGATCAGGTGGCCGAAGTATTGAAAGAAGTGGATGGGTACTATGTATACTCTAATTCGGCCGATAAAAAGGGATATTCAGGAACAGCTGTTATTTCTAAAACAGAGCCGCTGACAGTTAGCTGTGATATAGGTATAGAAGAACACGATACAGAAGGGCGTGTTCTTACGCTTGAATATGAAAAATTTTATCTGGTAAATGTTTATGTGCCCAATTCAGGGAGCGAATTAAAACGACTGGATTATCGTCAGCAATGGGATCAGGCATTTTTTGATTATTTGAAAAACCTGGAGAGTAAAAAGCCTGTGATTAGTTGCGGTGATTTTAATGTAGCCCATAAAGCCATTGATTTGGCCAGACCTAAAGCTAATTATAATAAATCGGCTGGCTTTATGCAGGAAGAAATTGATGGGATGGATAGATATACGCAGGGAGGCTTAACTGATACTTTTCGTCATTTTCATCCGGATAAATCAGATGCTTATTCCTGGTGGAGTTACAGAGCAGGCGCCAGAGGTAAAAATATTGGTTGGCGTATTGACTATTTTTTAGCCACTGAATTATTTCTACCATCCATAAAAGATGCCTTTATTATGAATGAGATCATGGGTTCTGATCATTGCCCGGTTGGTATTCTCCTGGAATAAAAATAAGCATTGTTTTTGCCTTGAGAAAGGTGTTTTGATGATGTTTTCATAGTGCTTTAACTTTTGGTCTTTGGTAATATGCATGTAACCTAAGACCAAAAGTCTTTGTTACTAGTTGATGTGTAACAAATATATTATCAGTATGTTATAATTGACTGGGGATGATGTTATGTACCCCAATAATTGATATGGATTTAAATTAAAAAATTACTATCCAAAAATTCCTGAAATTTCGATTTGTAATTGTCTCCAACAGGGATGTAATTTTTTTCGTCAAAGATAATACGGAAGCGTTCCACAATCTTTACCTTGTTAAGGTTAACAATATAGGAGCGGTGAATACGCATAAAAGATTTCTCAGGTAAAAACTGCTCCATTTTTTTCATGCTCATCAATGTCATTACGGGGGGGTGATTTTCTATATGGATACGCAAATATTCTCGCATACCTTCAATATATTTTATATCACTATAGTTGATTCTGAAAATCTTATACTCCGATTTAATAAATAGAAACTCCTCATTGCTATTAATAGATTCAGCTTGATGGGTGGGTTTTAATAGTCTTTCTTTGGCTTTATTGGCAGAGCTTAAAAAATCATTAAAACCAATGGGTTTAAGTAAATAGTCAATTGCATTTACTTTAAATCCTTCTACTGCATATTGGCTATAGGCTGTTGTAAAGATTACCTTAGGTGGATTGTTCAATGATTTCACAAAATCCATCCCATTTAAATCAGGCATGTTTATATCTATAAACATTAAATCTATATCGTTATCCTGTAGGTAACTGATGGCTTCCAATGCACTTTCAAATTGTTCTGATAAATCAAGAAAAGGTACCTTTCGGATGTAGGCTGCAATTTGTTTTAAAGCTAAAGGTTCGTCATCGATGGCTATACATTTTATCATAATGGGATCGTTAATTTTATATTATAAATTTTGGCGTTTTCTGTTATGTCAAGATGGTAATCTTTGTCATAAATCAGATCCAGTCGTTTTTTTGAGTTTTCCATGCCTATTCCGGATGAATTCTTATCCGATATTTTTGCATGGTTTGTGTTCTCAACCTCCAATATAAAGATGTCGTTAGTGCAAAAAACGGTAATGTTTATATAAGATTTTTCTCTGTAACTTATTCCGTGTTTAAAAGCATTTTCTATATACGAAGTAAACAACAAAGGTGGAATTTTTTTAGGAGGAATATGCTTAGGCCGGTTAAAATTTATTTTTACTTTATTAGAGCATCTTAATCTCATTAATTCTACATAATTGGTTATAAAATTAAGTTCTTTATCTATGTCGATATTGTCTATCTCAGAGTCATATAACAGATGACGCATTAATTTAGAAAGTTGAATGACGGATTCCTTTGCCTCTTCCGTATTTATATCAATTAAAGAATGAATATTGTTGAGTGTATTCATGAAGAAATGTGGACTAACCTGGTTTCGAAGAAAAGCCAGTTGTGATTGAACATTCTTTACCTCAAGTTGCGATTTCTCCTTTTCGGCCTCCATAAAACGGTATGATGTTCTTAAGCCGGTATCAAAACCGACCAATAAAACAGAGAATATTAATACATTTATAAATGGAGGCATGTTAGGACGAGCCATGTCATTTCCAGGTTGTCCTCCCATCTGTTGCCCTCCCATGGGGGGTCCGAACATAGTGGAGGGACTGAATTCATGATGAGGCATGTGCATAAAGTCAGGATCGTTTTGTGACGAAGGAGTAAGACTGACGATGATGTCGTTGTAATAGTAGCTTGTAGTAGTGATTGTTGCTATAATAACGGTCACAAAAACAAGATATAATGTGGTTCTTTTTTTGAATAGAAAATTAGGAACCAGAATAAAGCGATTGACTATAAAAGTAATGGCTAATGGAATAATTACTTCTATAGGTGTGATTGTTTCCAGCCAATTGTTATAACTGTTGTAATTTAGTAGCAGGGGGGCTGCAATCAGTACAATCCAAACCAGAATAATTAATAGAATTTCGGTAA
This sequence comes from Saccharicrinis sp., assembly GCA_041584155.1. Classification (GTDB taxonomy): domain Bacteria; phylum Bacteroidota; class Bacteroidia; order Bacteroidales; family Marinilabiliaceae; genus Saccharicrinis. The sequence goes on along the minus strand of JBFHEL010000043.1, from coordinate 13,625 downwards.
TTTTTAAGCTAGTTATTTTAATCATATTTCGTATCCCTAAATCTTGTATAAAGATAATTAAAGGTAATAACCTATACATGTTTTAGGTATACTAATTCAGTATAGGTGATTCTTAGTGTGTGTTTTTACTTAGTCAATATCTCTAACTATTCTAACATAATTGTAATATCTTTCTGCTTCTTCGGCTGCAGGTCCGTCAATGTCTTTCGTGTCAAAACGTACAGCTCCCGCTCCGTGAAAATCATCTCCGTTATTATCAACTGCACATCCAAAGGCTACATACCAAGCATAATAGTAACCAGGTTCAGAAGTGCTAAAATATGACGACGTACTTGACCAAAAGTAGGGGTAGTCTTCATCATAATTACTGTCATTTCCGGTATAGAATGAACACTCGAATATTTCATCAATAGCCGGACCAACATTATTTTCATCCGTAGCACTTGGTGAGCGAGTATAGTCAATAATGCCCTGAAGTTCTTTGATATTAGGGAGTCTCCAGTTATTATAACCTGCCAGTGTTGAATTTTCGGCATAAGATAATGCTTCTTTCCAAATTAATCCTTCGCCGCTGTCGTATTGTGCCCACATTAATCCAGTAGAAGAATCTGTAATGGTACTATCTCCATTGTCGGTGTAAAGGTTTATGCCATAGTCATCACCACGCACAGCACGAACATAATTGCCAAATTGACCACTTACACTAGCTGCATAGGCTTTTATATGCCCGGTTACATGGTTTACTCCAAATGCGGCATCGGAACCTCCTTCTACAGTTACACCAACATAGTAATCACTGGACCAGTACTGTTCGTCTTTTGAGACCTCCACAGCAAGATCAAATATTTCTGTGTCAAGGTAAGGCCATCCGCTTTCGAAATCACTAATAGAAAATAACTCTTTGCAGCTGGGCATTCGCCAATCGTTGTAACCACCCAAGGTGAGGTTTTCACAATAATCTTTAGCTTCTTCCCAGCTTAAACCTTCTGTAGAAGGTGTTTTTTGCCACATTAAGCCGGTATTGTTGTCTAGTATTGTTGTTTCATCATCGCATTCTTCGAACGTCATTGACTTTCCTTCGAGGTAATGGGCATCTTGCCCATAGAAGTCATCCCCTTCACTTACAAATATTTCCTCACCGTCATCGTCATAGGCCACATCCTGTCCTGTAGCAATCATTAAGTAGTTATTAATCGTTAAATTTACATAATCTCCTGTTGCTTCTGCTGTATCACCGTTGTCGTTGTTGCAGCTTGTTGTTAATATGATAGCAAGAATGAGTAGGTAAGCATATTTATCCCCCTCTATTAAATAGCGTTTTATATCCATAAATTAATTGTTTTAGTATAAAAAGCGAACTTGTGCAAATGTATTTAAATCAGCAAGTTTGATTCAATAAAATCAATAAACTATCCTTGTTTCTCTATAAATGAACATCTTTCATCTATTTTAAAAATATAAGGCACAATAATTAGGATATAAAATGTTAGCCCTCTACACTGGGTTAATTTCTTTAATTGTTAGGTTTGGTATATGTTCATTGATACAATAAATGGATATAATTATAATCCCTCTACTCATTCTTCCCTGACCTGATTTCAAGGTTATTATAATGTAGTTTTAAAGTGAAGTTTTATGTGCGCTGCGATGATTAAAGAACAGGTGTAATCAAAGAGGAAAAATTAGTTAGGATGGAATAGCTATCTTTAAAAAGAAGATAACTAATTATGGGCACTATATCTGTAACCCTTTTTTAGTTGTTAAAAAGCTGCTTTTTTGATGTGGTCATGATGTAACTCTTTGCTGTATTTGTAATACGCCATCAGGTTCAAAAAATATATTACCTTCCATTTTTAACATTAATTACAATGCTTCTTATGTTTGACCTGTTAGGAGGTAAGTATTCTGAATTATTTTGAGTGTTGATATTTAATGAATTTTAATTGTACTTGATTATATGTAAGTGCCATGTCAGGTGCAAGTTATATCATTTTGATAATAAAGCGAGCACTTGGTATTATGCCGATGGATTAATGACAGCGTTATTGCAATGTATATATAAGGCTCGGGTCATTAACCTATCGGTATTGTTATAACACACAGGCTGTTTAGTCTAGACAGGAGGTGTAGGATTGATATTGGTAATTAGGGTTTTGTGTAATTAAAAGTACTTTAATAAATAGGCCTGAAATGTATTTTTTTGACGTTTTAAAAAAATAATAATAGTCAGTACACTTAATAAAATGCTTGTTTTAAACAGCGATTTCTACAGTTAAGTATTAAAAAATAACATAAAAATAAACTGTGTTATAAGTTTGTAATTGAAATATTACCAAGTAAGAAGTTTTTAAGCATAGTCCTGTTTAAGATATTAATGTTCTTTTAGTTAAGGGTTTGTTGTTTGGTTTCTGCAAGAAAGGTTTACTGAATATGAAAGGATTTAAACTGTTTTTATTGTGCAGTCTGTTTATTTATCCATTATTAGACGCACAGAGTAATGAGAGATTTCTTACCTATAACATCAAGGCATTAGGAATGAACTTAGGTCAGTTTACGGTAAAACAGATCTGTAAGGATGGTGTAATTAATGTAGAGGGAATTACTGATATTAAAGTTCAGCTTTTATTAAGCTATCAAGTAAAGTATATTCAGGAAACCACACATAAAAACGGACATCTGATCAAGTCTCATTTACAAACCAGAAAGAATGGAGAAGTTAATTCAGATACCTGGATGTTAGCGCAAGTAAATGATTACCTGCTGATAAAGGATGGCGATTCTACATTGATACAAGATTCTATAAATTATACAGGAAGCCTGCTTTATTTCCATGAGCCGGTTAATGTACAATACCTTTATAAGGAAAAGAGTGGTGACAAAAGAATCATCAAATTAATAGGAGAACATACCTATGCACTGGTAGACGAAAAAGGCCATACAACGCATGAGTATACTTATCAAGATGGAATTTTGTCTCGCGCTAAAATAAAATACCCTCTTGCTGATATTTATTTAGAATATTGTCAATAATCCTGTATATGATTTTTTATTCAAATATCGAACCCTTGTATTTTCTACTGCCTTTAATTGGTTTAATTGTAGGCTTGTTTGCCACTATTTTTGGAGGAGGAGGGGGGTTTATCTTTCTTCCAGTGTTAACCTTGATTTTTAATGTGCCTGCGCAAACAGCTGTGATTACCTCATTAATAGCCACCTTGCCTATTGGTTTTGTGGGTGTGTACGGGTATCATAAAAAAGGACATGTTAATTTTAAAGTGAGCTTTATGTTTGCTGCCTTTGGTATTGTGGGAACTTTTTTAGCAACTTATTTTACAAGTAAAATAGGAACAGAGCAACTTAAAGACGGCTTTGGGATTTATACTTTTCTTTTGGCAATGAGCATTATTTATGGTGTTCTAAGAAAAAATGGAAATCAAAATTATTCCAATAAGAGCTCAGGATATATCAGAAATATAAAAGCCGGGATATATGGGTTATTCGGCGGAGCTATCTCAGGAAGTTTCGGAACCAGTGGTACCGGTCCTGTTCTGGCTGGCCTGTTATCTATGCAAATACCATTAAAGCTGGTGATTGGTACTTCGTTGGCAATAGTAACCTTTAATGCCATGTCGGCAGTGGCTGCTCATGTATTAGTTGGTCGTATAGATGTAACATTGATTGCTTTCTTAACAACAGGATCAATAATAGGAGCCTTGATGGGGCCCAAGGTGGTTTCTAAAACAAAGACTGAAAATAAGGAAAATAAAGCACGAATTATGTATGCCCTGGTATTGATAGTAGTTGGTTTACTGATGATAATAAGATAAAAAAGGATAGTGCACATGATCAAAATTATATACACCATAATTATTAGTTATTTTATTTTAGGAGGCTTGGGTTTTTATTTTATTAATAGACATAAAGACCCGGATATAGCCAGGAAAAGTTATGTTAAGTTTGCTGCATACCTGATTATTATTCATGTATTGTTCTTTAGTATAGTCATTAATCATACTTACTTCAGGTTAGTATCGTTGCTGATTATAGGGGTGGGATTTGGCGAAATGCTTCGTCTGTTTATTCGTTCAGCATTCAAACATCCTATATTTTATGTGGGGTCGTTTTTACTTTATGCCATCCTGAGTATAGGCCTTTATTTTTATAGTGGTCTGTCTAAGGAAATCATCTTATTCTCATTTTTGGTGCTATCGATTTTCGATAGTTTTAGTCAGATTACGGGCCAACTCTGGGGTAAAACAAAGCTGTTTCCTACAATTAGTCCTAATAAAACAATAGGAGGGCTTGTGGGAGGAGGAGTAATTGCAACTGCCAGTTCGTTGCTGTTATCCGGCCTTTATGATGCTCCTATACATCAAACTGTGATGCTGGTTTTGGGTATCGTTTTTTCTGCATTGCTGGGCGATTTAGCAGCATCTTACTTTAAAAGAAAATATAAGGTAAAAGATTATAGTAATTTAATTCCTGGTCATGGTGGCTTTTTGGATCGTTTCGATAGTCTGTTAGCAGGAGGAGCCTGGGTAGCTCTTTATTTTTACGTATTTAATTTTTAACAAATAGAATGGAGTAAGATTATGTTGAATGTTATAGTGTTAGCACTTATTTATTTGATAGGTATTGTTGTTTTGTTGGCCTTTAATGAGTTGAATTACAGAAGATTTAAAGTAAAAGGTGAGTTTACGCGTAAATTTGCTCATTTTGCAGCCATTATTGCGGTAATCCCATTGCCTTATATGTTTAGTTCTCATTGGTATGTATTAGGTTTGGCTCTTTTGTTTTTTGCCGGATTGTATATTACACAAAAGAATAAGCAGTTAAAGTCTATTCATGATATAAAGCGAAAATCAATAGGTAGTTATTTATTGCCATTAGCTATTTATTTAACATTTTTAATTTCCTCTTTGCTCCAAAATAAATTCATTTATATTCTTCCTATGCTCATACTTGCAGTTTGTGACCCAATGGCAGCTATCTTAGGTATGAATATTAAAAAGTATAATGGTAGAATTAAGTTCTTTGGACATCAATTTAATAAAACCTGGTTAGGTTCGGGTGCTTTCTTTATAATGAGTTTGGTGATTAGTTTGATAGCACTCTATTATTATCGCGGATTATTCGATTTAAAAACATTTTGGTTGGGAGCTTTTATTGCCAGCGTGGGCTCTTTATGTGAGTTCCTTGGCTGGAGAGGTTCCGATAATATTACAATACCCTTAGGCATTATTGGAGTGTTGGTTTTGTTTATGTAATTGAATAAAAAAAAGGCATGGTGATATTGCTACTCAGAAAAAATTGAAGTGGAGTAAAGGCATCAAGGCATTGAAAAAATATAGAAGATGAAAAAAATAATAATCAACGGAGCAAATGGATATGTAGCTTCCAATTTTATCAATACATTATTAAACAATAACTATGAGGTAATCGCTTTAGTAAGAGGAAGTAAAAAGTATTCTGCTGAAGAAAGAATGCTTCGTGCACTTTCAGATGTTTCTGATGGTACATCTATTAAAAATAATAGATTAAAGGTATATGCTTATGCCCTCACCGAAGAAAATTTCTCGCTGTCTGATGAGGAGTTGTTAACTATATTTAGTGGTGATTTTGATTATTATCACTTTGCTGCAAGTTTAAAGTATGATTTAAAATCGAGGGATGAAATATTTGGTACTAATATCAAAGGGATTCATAACTCCTTGGATGTGTACAGTAAATATGCAAATTCCTCTTCTCGTTTCTTTTTTATAAGTACAGCCTATTCTTGTGGCCATTTTAAGGGATTATTTGAAGAGAAGTTTTATGAAAATGAAGACATTGATTGCTTCAGAAATTATTATGAGCAATCAAAGCGCTTTGCCGAGAATGTGATTAAAAGCCATATAGAAGATCATGGTACAAAAGCATATGTTATCCGTCTTTCACAGGTGGTTGGGGATAGTACAAATGGAGTAACAAAAACCGATTATGGCATTTTTGACTTTGCAAAAAGAATGTACAGTCTGGCAAATAGATATCCAAATAATACCGTTAGAATAAAAGTAGATCCTGAAGCAACTCAAAATCTGATTCCAGTAAATATTGTAGTAAGCTATTTGATGAGGACTGTGGAGTCTAAAAATGTGCCGGGAATTTTAAATGTTATTGCTAAGCAAGCAACAACTAACCACCATATTATTGAATCGGTAACTAAATTAATGCCTTTAAATATTGTGCCAGTCTCCGAAATCAATAAAGAGGAGATGAGTTCATTGGAGCGGTTGGTCTCAGTTGGGATGTCTTTCACGGGAAGTTACATTAAAACAAATCTTAGGTTTGATACCAATAACCTGGATAGTTTAGCTCCCGATATAAGTCAGGAACCTGTAGAACAGGCTGTTTGTAACATGTTGGCCTATTTTGTGGCCAATTTACCTGCGCCTAAGGGAGCAGTCGTTTTGAGTGAAACAGGAGAATCTATGTGTTAATTTGTATACATGTTATAGGTGTTAGTATTTCTTTAGGGTTCTGTTTGTCAGGTATATATATTTAAAAAAAAGTTTTCAAATATAAAAGACTATACAAATTCAATCCATTCAATAACACAAAGGGCAATGAAATACATTGGCATAATACCAAGTGCTCACTTTAATATCAAAAGGATATTATTCGGGAGTTCTCCCGCATTTCGCGGGACAGGCTATCCAACCATTGAAAAATAATTAGAGTATATGAAATAAGCATCGCAACCTGTCACACCTAAAAGGGAGGATGATGATCCCAGCAAGTTGTCCTGCATTTTGCTGGACAGGCGATGTTACCTTATAAATAAATTAAAAACAAATGAAACAAATTGTAATAAAAGGAGAAAACGTATTAAACGTTCCAAACTTATTAAGTCTTTACCGCTTGCTGGTTTTTCCGGTAATTATGTATATGGCCCTTAGCGGTCAGGAAAAAACATTTGTCATATTATTATGTATAAGCTTAATAAGTGATGTGCTTGATGGTAATATAGCACGCTTGTTTAAATTGCAAACTCATTTTGGAGCAGCTCTTGATAACCTGGCTGATATTTGTACTTATGCTATGGCATTGCTCGGTTTGTTTGTTTTTAAATGGGATGAGATTGAACCTCATGCCTTGATATTATATATTTTCCTGACCTTCTTTGTGCTGAGTTATTTTGTATCCTTCTTTAAGTTCGGTAAAATTCCTGGGTTGCATTTATATTCTGCGGTATCGGCAGGTTATATACAAAGTGTTTTTTTCTTTATTCTTTTTGTATTTGGCTTTTACCCATGGATGTATTATTTGGCTGTGGGATGGGGAGCTATTGCTTATGTTGAAAAAATATTGGTGCTTTTTAAGCTCGATGATATTAAGATAGGAGTTAAGGGACTTTATTGGTTAATGAAAAAAGATAGTTCTAAGTAAGTGAATATGCTAAATCGGGTTATCCTAACTTTTTTGTTTCTGTTTTCCTGTGTCGGGATATACAGCCAGAATATATCCGGCTTTATAAAAGAAAAGGGTAGTGATACCCCTATTCCTTTTGCTAACGTATGGGTGAAAGGCACTATCCAGGGCGTTATGACTGATGAAAATGGCTATTTTACTATTTTAGCACCTAAAAATGATACAATATGCGCCTCATCTATTGGGTATACTTCTGGTGAAATACCAATTAATATGAACTCTAACCAACGGGTAAACTTGTATCTGGCTAAAGAGATTCAGCTTATTCAGGATGTTACTATTAACGCAAAAATGCCTATCGCAAAAGTTATCTTTAAACGCATTCAGGAGCATAAAAAAGAAAATCGTGAGCAGATAAGATCAGTCAGCGAATATAAGTCGGTTCAAAATACCACCGTTTATATTGCTATCGATTCAACTTCCGGATTCACTAAGTTATTTGATGATATTAATGAGGTTACTGTTAAGATGGATAATCAGGAATTACGGTTTTCGCCGGTTTATTTGTTTGAACAGGCTATTGTAAATCATAATAATCATGATAGTTTAGTGTATAGTAAAAAAGATGGTATTTTCCCTCGTATCAATCAGGCCATTGAAACTTATATATTGCAAAATGTTGTGGTTGATTTGGATTTTTACAAAGACCAGATTTTTATTATGGACAGGGGCTTTATATCCCCAATCAGCAGCAATGCCATGATGTATTATAATTTGTATTTTAATGACAGTACGCGGGTCGACAATAAAAAATATTATCATTTTACATTTGCCCCTAAAAACCGATATAATACCTTGTTCTCGGGTCAATTTGTGGTTGAAGAAGGAAGTTACGCTTTAAAGGAAATAGAAGCACATATCCCTAAAGAAGCCAATCTGAATTTTATTAATGGGTTTAGTAGCTTTGTTTCGTATCAAAAGCTGCCACAGGGGGGGTGGTTTTACGATGAGCAACAGATTCATATTAATATGTCGTTGACTTTAAATAAGGATACCACAGCAGGTTATGATTCACAGCGGGTTGACCATGTGAGTAGTGGTAATTGGTTGATTAATAAGTCAGCCATTTATTCCAACTCCATCGGGCTAAATCATATTAAACCCGAGGAATGGAAAAATCAGCCCGAATTTACTTCGTCGGTATTGCAGAAAGGAACCTATAAACGAGTAGAAAATCTGAAGGAAAATGAATATGTGAAAGCAGTTGATGCCATTGGCGGTATGGCCTTGTCGAGCTATTTAAATGTAGGAAAAATAGATGTAGGACCTGTATTTGATATTTACAGTACCAATACCATTGAAGGCAATCGCTTAACAGTCCCGCTGAGAACAAGTGAAAAATTATTTGAGAGTTTTTATGTGGGCGGATTTCTTGGGTATGGAACAAAAAATAAGGCCTTCAAATATGGTTCAAATGTGGCTTTCCGTCCTTTACCAACCGACAAGTTTATCTTACGAATGAAATATGCAAACGATTATAATTTGGTATCCCAGGATAAATTTCTGCGTTTCGTAAAAAACAATCCCAATACTAAAGGAAATAGTAACTTTATTGCCTCTTTTACCACGCGAGAAAAAAATCCATATTTAAAGGAAGAAAAGAGCATGGAAATGAGTTTGGAGTATAATGCCCCCAATGATTTTCATGTAGAAGTTTCTCCGTATTATTTAAAAAGCTTTGAAACCCCTGCTGTTCATTTTATGACTAATGGAGTGGAGTATAGTGATTATGTGAATTATGGTGCTTTAATTAACTTGCGTTATGCCTTTGGACAGGATTATGATCTATATTTCTTTAACAGGGTTTATTATTCTACGCCAACACCCATTGTAAATGTAGGCTTTGATATTGGACAAACATTATTGTCTGATGGAAAAATTAATGACTCCGGTTTTTATGGGCAGATTCATGGATCTGTACAAGGACGTTTAGTGTTGGGACAGATGTTTATGAATTATATGATCAATGCGGGTTATCTGTTTGGAGATGCGCCTTATGATTTATTAGATCAACCGGTGGGGTCAATGTCATTGGGGTATGCTAAGTATAGGTTTAACCTGTTGCATCATGCGGCAATGGCACATAATATATACAGCAATGCGCATCTGCATATTAATGGAGGGGGTATTATATTAAATAGGATTCCTCTTATCCGTAAATTAAAACTGCGCGAAGTGGTTTCTTTTAAAGGCCATTATGGAAGCTTAAATGGTTCATATAAAGGTGTGTTTGATTTGCCGGATTATTATTCAAATGATTCCAGTAAACCCTATGGAGAGATAGGTTTGGGATTGACCAATATCTTTAAAGTTCTGCGTGTTGAATATGCCAGATTGTTGGTGGGTGACTATCAGGATAAAGAATATACCGATAAACAGGGTATATTTTTTAGGGCAGAGATGAGTTTTTAGTAATTTACGTGCTAAATGAGTGCTTACACGAGAAGGTATATTTGATCATTCAAATTTTTAAACCATAGGAATATTCATACTAGCTGTTGCATAACAGTTAGTTTTCAATTCGAAAATTAAGTTTATTTGTGACCTTGGTGTGAACCTAAAAAAAGAGAAATAGAAGCGCATGAAAAATCTGAAAGGAAAAGTGGTTTGGATTACAGGAGCCTCTTCCGGAATAGGTGAAGAGATGGCGTATGCCTTTGCTCAGGAAGGAGCTTTTCCTGTGTTGACTGCACGTAATGAGCAAGAACTTCACAAGGTACAAGCCAAATGTTTGTTGCATACGTCAAAGTGTTGGGTGCAACCAATGGATCTTGCTAATGTAGAGGATATTGATAGGTTCGTTAAAGAGGTGGTCAATCAAACTCATACTATAGATGTTTTAATTAATAATGCAGGAAGAAGTCAGCGTTCACTGGCTAAGGATACTCCTCTTGAAAACGATAGGAGTATTATGGAACTTAACTTTTTTAGTGTTGTAGCCTTAACTAAAGCAGTATTGCCTTATATGCTAAAAAGGCAGACTGGACACTTGGTAGTCATTAGTAGTATATCGGGTAAATTTGGGTTTCCTTGGCGAACAGCTTATGCCGCATCTAAACATGCAGTACAGGGTTTCTTTGAATCCTTAAGAGCAGAAATTTACAAGGATAATGTGAAAGTGACCATCGTTTCTCCGGGAAGAATAAAAACAAATATTTCCCTGAAGGCCCTTACCGAAAATGGCAAGTCCTATAATAAAATGGATGACGGGCAGGCCAATGGTATGGAAGCCTCAAAATGTGCGAAGCAAATCCTTAGGGCTATTAAAAAGAATAAAAAGGAAATATTGGTTGGGAATATGGAATTGCTTATGGTGCATATTCGCAAATTTTTACCCGCGTTATATCATAGGCTCGTTATTCGAATAAAAAACTAAAACCTTATAAATAGAAATGCCGTGCCTTTGTATAAGGCATTTGATATGCATAAAGAAATAAGCCTGAATGTACCGAAATTTCTCATCAGGTATTCTCAAAGGCCTATTCGTATTTTTAAAAGAGGCATATATTTACTATTAAAGTAAATATATGCCCCGGAAAAAATGGGTTGGAATATGAATTTTAAGGCAGAAGCCTAAAAATCTCTCCTTAATTGAATGGAGATGATTGGTTTTTAGTTGTATTCTGAACCACAGGATAGATGCTTTATTTCATATCGTTACAAACACTTTCTATCAGCATCATTATATATTTCTCGTTTTGAAAGGTGAAAGAACGAGTGGTGTATTGGAGATGACAATATATTTTTTCGTTCTTATCATTATAAAAAGGTCTGATTATATTCTTTTTATAGGTAATGGAGTTGTCCAGATAGGAAGACATGGCATGAGTTCGTAGTTCGCAGTTTTTACAATGTGTTGTTTTACCGCAATCTGTAGCCTCCTCAATTTGATAAGCACATCCTATCGCTTCACCACAGCGTTTATAATTGAGATTGGTGTTTTTAGTTCTGGGGAATATAGTTGAAATGGCATCATTAAATGATATTAATTCCATTTTATTGTTTAATAGCAATACGCAACTATTAATATTCTCCAGTACGAGGTTTAAAAAATCAGTGGATCCCTTTAAAAAATTAAAGGATACATTGGTATGGGTAAGTACAGTCATGATAGTTTTGGTTAAAGTTTGTTGTCTAAATTTACAAAAAAAGACTATAAGTATCTGCTAAATAGTGTTTTTTATTTATATTAGATTGCTTTGAACGAATGTAATATTGGTTTGTTATTTTCATATCCAGTTAAAATGTATGGGGAAGATGCACCTATAGAAAAAAGTTAGCAATGTCATATAGTTTAAAGTTTGAATACAAAGTTTCCATTACGTATTTATTGATAGGGGGTTTGTGGATTTTATTTTCCGATCAGGTTCTTAATTTATTTGTGGCCGACAAACAGCTTCTTACTACTATGCAAACTTATAAAGGGTGGTTTTTTGTGTTGGTTACGGCTGTATTTTTATTTTTATTTCTTCGTGGTTATCTTAAAAAATTAAGAGATGCAGAGAAAAAAGCATTGGAAACAGACTTGTTGAAAAATGTTTTCATTAAAAATATCTCTCACGAAATACGAACGCCTATAAATGGTATTCTTGGCTTTATTGAATTGATTAAAGAAGAGGATGTTAGTGTGGAAGATAAAATTGACTATCTGCAAATTATTGAAAAAAGCACCCAGGATTTATTACTTACGGTTAATGGAATGATGGATTTATCATTGCTTGAGTTGGGAGCTGAAAATTTAAATCATTCAGCCTTTGATGTTAATCAGTTAATGGAGAGTTTGTTTCAGCAATACAGAAGCTTTGAAAATGATCGTGTGTCTTTATCGATGGAGATGGATGTAAAAAAGGGTGTTTGTTTTATCCGTTCTGATGAAAGTAAAATTAAAATGATATTAGGACATTTGATTAGTAATGCATTTAAATATACTGATGAGGGATTTGTTAAGTTTGGTTGTTATACCGAAAATGATAGATTGGTGTTTTTTGTGAAAGATTCAGGTATTGGCATCTCAAAGAGTGATCAGGCTTTTGTTTTTGAGAATTATCATCAGATTACACAAAATAACGAAACAAACAAAGTTGAGATTGGTCTGGGGTTAAATATCTCAAAATTAATCGTTTCGTTATTGGGTGGGACTATGTGGATGTCTTCCGATTTGGGCAAAGGCTCATCTTTTTATTTTTCTTTCGCAAATTCTTTCCTGGTCAGTAAAAAAGATTTGGCTGAATATTAGATAAGAATACACTCCGATTACTTGTTTTAGAGAAATATACATAGCTGTCAGTTCTTTTTTAGGATAGTCATTTTACCCAAAAGAGCTGTGTTTATCTCAGTATTCATATTTTCATTTTCAGGTTCAAAACTTATTTTAAAATGGTTGATGCCTTGGTGGAGAGGAATACTTAATCGGTTGGTTTGACCAATATTACCCCATTCATTCGTTCCTCTTTGTGCCATGATTATGGGCGCTGTTTTTACCCCATTCACACATAGCGTTCTTATGGCGCATTTATTATCTGTATTCCAGGGTCCACTGCCATTCGAATAATCAAAGTAAACAATGTATTCGCCTTCGCTATCGATATTCATCTGCCAGGTAAGGTTGGTATTCCTTGTTTTGCTTAGTTCAATCATGTTAGAAGGAGCATCGGTGATGGACATATTTTTATCGCGGGCATATTCCTTCATACTGGCGGTTCTATAGTTATGACTAATTTGGTACACCGGTTCGCTAAAAAATGATACATTTCCTCTTGCATCTATGGCCCTTACGCAGTATTCGTTATTTCCCTTTTCAATGGTAAGTCTGGTCGAATCAGTCATCTGTAGCAAAAAGGATCCGTTTTTATATATCTCATAGGCAACAGCCCCTTTGATACTGTCCCATTTTATTTCGGTAGGCAGAAGTTGTACCTGAGGTGTAGGTAAATGAAACAGGTTATCCTGCAAATTGACTTGTCCTTTTAACTCATTATTTGCCATTTGAATTTCAATCAGATGCTCGCCTTCTCCTGTAAGATTGAGGATATAATCATCAGATGGTTTACCATCTATTTTAAAGGTCTTAATCTGATTGCCATAGCCGTTGATTCTGACGGTCAGTTTTTTATCTCTTATTTTTAAGTTGCTTAATTCCATCTTATTGTTTAATG
>JBFHEL010000042.1:0-17938 GCA_041584155.1 Saccharicrinis sp. | reverse complement strand
TGATGATTTTTACATGTTTGTTTGATCATCAAGCTTTCCTATTTCCCGGTTTTCACTTCCTTTATCTATTCCAATATTCAGGTCGCCCAATTCTTCGCGGGCTTTTTCTACAACCTTCATCAATTCTACTACTTTGTCGGGATGATTTTCAATCACATTGAACTGTTCGCCCGGGTCACGTCTCATATCATAAAGTTCAGGTTGTTGAACCACAGTTTTTATTCTTTTCCCGTTATGGCCATCGTTACCCGGAGTAGTATTATACGAACCGTAGGTATGGGGTAAAACAAGTTTCCAGGCACCTTTTCTTACTGCATTAAGGTTGTTTTTACCATAATAGTAAAGAATAGTTTCTCTGGGAGTTTCTTCAAAATTACCTTTAAAAAGAGGGCTTATATCTACTCCATCAATTTTGTTTTCTGACAATTCTCCTCCGACTATCGATGCCAAGGTTGGCATAAGATCTACAGCACATGCCAATTTATTACAGACCTTGCCTTCGGGAACATTATTCGGCCACTTAACAACAAAAGGAACTCTTTGTCCACCTTCCCAACTGGTGGTTTTTCCTTCTCGCAGCCCACCTGCAGAACCTGCATGGTTACCGAAATTTAACCAAGGCCCGTTATCTGTTGTAAAAATGATAATTGTATTATCTGTGAGGTTATTATCTTCAACAGCTTTCATAATTTCTCCCACTGACCAATCTACTTCCATCATAACATCGCCATACAATCCTTGTTCGCTTTTACCTTTGAACTTATCGGAAACGCCCAATGGAATATGCGCCATGGTATGCGCAGCATAAAGAAAAAATGGTTTGTCGGCATTTTTATTAATAAAGTCAACCGCTTTTTCGGTGTATAGTGTGGTTAACTTGTCTTGATCTGCAAGACTGGCTATGGTATCTTTGGTTTCGTTTCCTTCGATTAAACGCAATGCAGGAAACCTGCTTTTAGGTTTCTTCTCACCAGTAACATTAGAGTGTGGCCACATATCATTCGAATAAGGCAAACCTAAAAATTCATCAAAACCATGTTGCAATGGCAGAAACTCTTTTTGCCAGCCTAAATGCCATTTGCCTACACAGGCTGTTGCATAGCCTTGATCGTGAAACATTTCGGCCATGGTATACTCTTTTGTATTTAGTCCCACTGTATCGTGGGGGAATAACGCCCCAGATATACCAATCCGGTTTGGGTAACATCCTGTCATCAATCCGGCACGCGATGCAGTACAAACAGGCTGAGCAGAATAAAAATTCGTAAACCGCATACCCTTGTTAGCCATTGCATCGATGTTTGGTGTTTGAAATCCGGTAGCACCAAAGCACCCAACATCACCATACCCTTCGTCGTCGATAAAAACAACAATAACGTTGGGTTTTGTAGGTGTTTGTTTTGCATTATCGGGCTTGCACCCAAACAGAACTAACGATAATAAGAAAGCGCCTATAAAATTTCTCATTTTCTATGATATTTAATTATTGAATTGCACCAAATAGATTTTGTACTTTAGTGGGAGATCAATACTCCTTCGGGATCAGGCAAACGATTAGATGTGGTTGTTGCATCGCCATACCAGTATACGCCAACCCCGTAAGCCATGTCACAGTCGGACCAGCTCCACACCTCCATATCCAGCTGAAGAGAACTACCAAAAGGCATAACATCAAGTGCCCTCGAACGTGTTTCTGTACTATATCCTAAGGTGTTACGTTCAAATTCTGTTGTTTTTCTATTCAACTTATTATACTTGTGACTGCGTGGTTGTGCATGAAAGGGATGCTCGTAAAAATCGGTACTCATACCTCCCCATGAATAAGCATAGTAATCTTCGGTACCGGTTCCAAAAATCGATGGAAAATGTTCGCCATCCACATAAACTTTTTCATCGCCTTCTCCCCACCATTTCTCCACCGGATTCATAATAGTAAGTGCATCGCCAACATAAACACCTCGTCCTTTTATGGTTACATAATTCCAATCGGAATATGGTCGTGTTGGCACAGGATACTGTCCTCTCCAGGCGGCATTAAAATACATGCTGTTTTCATCCCATTTCCAATCACCAACAACAACTTTCAATTGAAAATCCACCGGCTCCTCTCCCAGATTAAGAACAGTAACTTTAGCGGATTCCTGATAGGGCATCACCCAACGGCACGACATAGTTCCGTCTTCACTTACTGTTCTATACCAACCCTGATAAGGGTTCAAACCTATTCCGGAGCCAAAGAAATCACCCACAGGGCACCAAACAGTTTGCTGTCCGTCAAACTCCATCTTAAGAACAACTGAACGCATAACCATTGAGTCAGCATATGAGCCCAGTTTTAATGAAAGCGTACGAAGAGCAGAAGTACCCTGAGGTAAGTCTACAGTCTTTTCTTGGTTTGCAGGCAGGGTTTCAGTTATTCTAACTACATCTCCTTCTGTTGAATTTTTAGGGGCAAGTAATTTTTCGCACACCTGTTTAATTTGTCTTTGAGCTTTATTAAAGTCTTCCAAAGTAAAAGTTTTGATAGCTGTTCCTTCTACATACTCCCTATAGGTAAATTGATAGAAAAACGGTCTTTCAGTTACCGTTATCTTACAACTTTTGGCATAAGGAATAGGAAAAAACGACACTGCCGACCGTAAAGACTTATGCGCCAAAGGAAAAGGGAAAAGCCCTGTGCCATTTAAAAGGTCCATCATATTTCCTTGCAGAACAGGCTCTGGTAGTCCGTCTAAATAAAACTTGATGATACTATTAGTTCCGGGCTTTTTGGCATTCTTAAAAGGCATCCATGTGCGAACAATTGCTCCGGCTCCCTGATGATCCATTAAAACCCATTCTTTCTGTCCATTTATTTCTTCAATACGAATGAAGTTACTATCGTTCTCATTCGAGTTAAAATCTTTATTTATAAACCAGCCAACAGAATCTTCTGGACTTACAGAAGCTCGGTTATAACTGCTTTCCTGTTTTAACCGGAAATCTTTATCCGGAAAACGTGCAACCTCATCTCGGTCGACCATTTCATTCAAAAGCGATTCGATACTAACTTCTTTTTCCGGTTGCACACATGATGATAAACCACAAAAACAAATTAATACAAATGCTACTTGTCTAATTTTGATATTCATTTTATATACTCTTTAATTATTTTTCACATTGTCTCCTTGCTCATTCATCCAATTTTGAATTGCCAATTTCAATTCATGAATTTTTGGCTCAAATTCGGGTTGCTCTGCCAGGTTCTTCATTTCTTGGGGGTCGCTATTTAAATCGTAAAGTTGAAATTCAGGTCTTTTTCTAAAACGTTTCACGATGTCTCTTGCATTTTTATCATACCCAGCATCGGTTAACCACGAAAGATACATTTTACGCACATGCCTGTCTTCAAATTTATCGACATGAAAATAATCGAAGCCATTTATCGTGCGAATTGCATAAAGATTATCCGGTGTAAGGTTCCATATTAACTTATACTGCCCATCGGTAACTGCCCGAGTCGCAAATTCAGGACCTTCACTTCCACTATTAAACAAAAAGAAAGCGTATTCACGATGTTCCTGAGCATTGTTTTTGATAACCGGCAGTAAACTTTTACCATCCATATTTTCGGGTACACTACCACCGGCAGCATCAATTAAAGTTGGTAAAATATCGCAATATTGCGCCAAAGCCGTTGTCTCCTGCACCCGATTATTAGGTTTTGGCCATTTCATAACACAGGCTGAGCGCACACCCCAGTCATAAGTAGTCCATTTACCTCCCGGCATACCAGCACCATTTTCATCAAGTACGATTAAAGCCGTATTTTTCTCCAGTTTATTGTTTTCGAGTAATTTTCGTGCCTTCCCAACCTGCTCGTCAAAAAGTTTTATTTCTGCCAGGTATTCTCTAAAATACTGACGCGTTACTTGATTGTCAACCAGGTTTTCGGGCAATATCAAATCATCGAGTTCCCATTCACTTGCATCTCCGGCATCCCAGGGAGAGTGTGCATGAACCGAACAAATAATTAAACAAAAGGGTTGCTCCTTATCTCTGGTCATAAACTCTTCAACACCATCCCAATTTTCGGGAGCATTGCCATGTAAAGTACAGTTTGGAGTAAAACCATCAATAAATTCGAAGGGATAAACAGAATTGGGTTTGAAATGCCTTTTACCTGTTAATCCGACTCTGTATCCACATTCTTCCAAAAGCTGAACAATGCTAAGAGTGCCATCTTTTGTGGCTGCATGATTAATGGTACATCCATTTTTATAAGGCATTAGGCCCGTATACAACTCGGCTCGTGTTGGTGCACACATTGCTTCGGACACAAACATATTTGTAAAGCGAATGCCTTCATCTGCCAGTTTATCAATATTCGGTGTCGTGCCCGGATTCTTCGAATTATAACAACCTATATTTGTTGCACTTATATCATCGCCCAGTAGTATTAGAAAATTAGGTTTGGTTTGTTGCCCTAATAATAAATTGCTTGCCAGTACAATGATACTTAAAGTAATCCTTAGCTTTCTTGGTATGAAATCCATTTTATATTATTTACACTTATGAATAAAGAACTATTTATCTTTATATTCCTCGAGTATTGCTTGCATTTCTTTTACAATCTCAGGGTATTTCTCATATAAATTGGTTGTCTGTTCCACATCATCCCTCAAATTATAAAGCTGTGCAGGTGGAGCTTCTTCTTTTATTTTACCATTTTCAATATCGCTGTTTTCTTCTCCGGCAAAGGTAATTGCAGCCGGCCCGCCAAAAGCATGTGCTCCATGATTTCCTGATGAAAAACCTCCACCCCCTTGCGCACCAATATATATCCAATTGTCTTTTCGAATAGCAAGGTGGGATTTACGTTGAGCCGCTAAAAGCACTTCGGTTCGTAATTGTTTGTTAGTTTGTCCGGTAATGGCAGCCAGCATATTTTTACTGTCGCGTGCCTGCCCTTTTTCAAGTTTTTGTCCTGTTATTGCTGCAAGTGTGGCCAGCATATCCACATTACAAATTAACTGCTCCGACACAGAACCAGCCTTAGTTTTTCCGGGCCAATGCACAATTAATGGAATCCGGTGACCGCCCTCCCAGGCATCAAACTTAAAGCCCAACAAATCACCATTCAATCTATGTCCTTTTACCCAGGCTTTTTGTCCGGTAGCATTAAACATCCCGCCATTGTCGCTGGTAAAAATTACAAGGGTATTTTCTGCTACCCCCATCTCTTCCAGCGTATGCATCACTTCACCCACAATCCAATCCAATTCATGAACAAAATCGCCATAAATTCCGCACTTACTGCTTCCAACAAACTGAGGAGCAGGCGTAAACGGATGATGAATATTAGTGGTGGCATAATACAAAAAGAAAGGTTTCTCATTTTGGGCTTTCATCCAACTAAGTGCTTTTTCTTTTAGATGAGTTCCAACTTGCTCGTCCACATATAACCCGTGTGCTTTATCAGCGCCTCCAATGTCGTCGAGCTTCATTTTCTCAAAAACGACTGCCGTTTTGGCTTTTTTACCATACTCAAAAGGGTCATCTTCAGCATAACCTACCACATTATGATTTTCGACATAAACAAAAGGCGGATGACTGTTTACCACAGGGACCCCATAATAATAGTCGAAGCCCAGTTCGTTGGGCCCCGGAGTCAATGGTTTATTCCAATCAACAGGTTCTGTAGTTCCAAAACCAAGGTGCCATTTTCCTACGCAGGCTGTTGCGTAGCCTGCTTTTTTTAGTACCGAGGCAATGGTTTCTTTTTGTGTATCGATTATCAATTTATTTTTAAGGAAAACAGGATTATTTAAGTTTCCATGTCGTACCGGGTATTCGCCGGTAAGTAGAGCATAACGCGAAGGGCTACACACTGCTGATGCAGAATGAGCATCGGTAAACTTCCGCCCTTCTTTAGCCAGTTTATCGATGTTTGGAGTTTTTAGTTTCGTGGCTCCATAACAGCCCAAGTCGCCGTACCCAAGGTCATCGGCATTAATCAACACGATATTGGGTAATTGTTGTTTTGTATGGGGTGACGAACAACTTTGGCTAAAGGTTAAGAGTATGACTAAACCAAATACTAGGTAGAAAATTTCATCATTCAACCGTAACATCTTCATTTTTTATTTATTTTGATTCTACCAACAGATCTTCTATTCTCTTCTAACGCACTGCAAAATTGATGTGCTTCCTTCAATAATATGTTTGCTATATCGGGAAATTGACTAAGCCTGTCATACTTTTCCGACGGATCTGTCCCAGGATCATAAAGTTCTGTTGGCTTCAATTCGCCATCTTGATTTCGTTTTACAAATAATTTCCATCTTTCATTTCGGATTGCTTTATAATTAGCCGGGTCATCTGGCCTACATCCACCAAAGTAGTGAAAATATTCATGCAAACTTTTTTCAATTTCACTACTTAACAGCGGATAAATATCTTTACCCTCAATTATCCTGTCTTCTGGAATTATAGCTCCAGCTATATTAGCAAAAGTTGGAAGTAGGTCAATTGTACTGGCAACTACATTGCTGCATCTACCTGCCGGAATTCTTTTTGGCCAGCGAAAAATAGCAGGTACTCGCAGGCCACCTTCATACATGGATCCTTTTGCCCCCCTCAAAAGACCTGCAGACCCCCCGTCCGTTCCATAGTGTGGTGTTGGTCCATTATCCGAAGTAAAAACCACAAGCGTATTCTGATCAATACCCAAATCCTTTAATTTCTTAAGAATTTCACCACAGCTCCAGTCAACCTCCATTAGTGCATCGCCATATAATCCTCGGTCTGATTTACCAAGGAATTTATCACTGGCAGCAAGCGGGGTATGTGGCATTACATGGGCCAGGTAAAGAAAAAAGGGTTGCTTGGAATTCTGTTCTATAAATTGCAAAGCTTTTTCTGTGAAACGGCTGGTAAATTGACTTTGGTCAGGATTCTCCTCGATTACTGTTTCATCCAGGTAAAGAGGCAGAGGTGGGAATCGCCAATTCCCTTTCGCAGAATACCCCAGGTGCTCTGCTCGTTCACGTACCTCACGAAGATGTGCTGTATCAACAAGATCTGTTAAAGCTGTTCTGTAGTGATAAGGCTCCATGTCATGTGAATAAGGAAACCCAAAAAAGTGATCAAATCCCTGTTGGATAGGCAGAAACTCCGCTACATCGCCCAAATGCCATTTACCAATGTGCATAGTCCGATAACCCTCCGCCTTAAGTACTTCAGCAATGGTTATTTCATTGGGATTAAGACCCGTTTTATCTCCAGGTAATTCGTTAAAAGAATGACTTACACGTGCATGGTAACAACCTGTCATTAATTGGGCACGGGATGGACCACAAACAGCCGCTGCATAAAAACTAGTAAAACGCATACCCTCCATTGCCATTTTATCAATGTTGGGTGTAAATATGTTTGGAGAGCCGTAACATCCCAAGTCGCCGTACCCCTGATCATCAGTAAAAATTAGGATAATATTTGGTTTTCCCGTTTGATTTGAAACGCTACAAGAGATGAATGACATTGTTGCCACGATTACCCATGTTAACGTTACAAAAAAAAAAGAGATTTGCTTCTTATGCATCCTATTTTAATGGTTTTTTAAAAATTCAAAAATAGCAAATCCCTTTTGAAATTCTTCTATTTCAACAAAAGTTTGGAATAGCACAAAATATATAAACTAATATAACTAAGTTAATGATTTGGTTGATGATCTGTCTTATTTTTGTTCTGCTTTAATCCTATAGTTTTCTAATATCGCTTCCATTTCCTTTACAACATCAGGGTACTGTTCATAGAGATTAGTGGTTTGTTCCACATCTACTTTGAGATTATAAAGCTGGGCGGGAGCTGCGTCATTTTTTATTTTACCATTTTCTATATCACTGTTTACCCTTCCTGAGAATTGAATAGCTCCAGGACCTCCCTTGGCATGCGATTTGGCATTGTAACCAAAACCACCATCTCCCTGAGCTCCAATATACATCCATTTACCTTTTCGCACCGCCAGATTTTTGCTTTTAAAAGGGGCTAGAATCAAATGATCACGTTCAAGCTCTACCGACCTATCCAAAAGAGCCGGCAATATATTAATCCCATCACATGGCTGGTTTTCTGCTATTTTCTGATTTGTTAAGCTTGCAAATGTAGGCAAGATATCCACGTTACAAATAAGCTGATCAGAGATGCTATTCGCCTCAATCATCTGAGGCCAACGGGCAATAAAAGGAATGCGGTGTCCCCCTTCCCATGCCCCAAACTTGAAGCCCAGCAAATCGCCGTTCTGGTGATGACCGTCTTCCCAGGTAAGCATGCTCGCATTGTTCAGCATTCCGCCATTATCACTGGTAAACACAACTAAAGTATTATCCCGCAAACCATTATCGTCCAAACATCTCATCAATTCACCAACCATCCAGTCGAGCTCATGAATAAAATCACCATATAAACCACATTGGCTCGTGCCCTTAAAGCGAGGATTAGGTGTATAAGGATGATGAATATTTGTGGTAGCAAAATAAAGAAAGAATGGTTCGTCTTTATTTTCGTTTATAAAACCTACTGCCTTTTCCGTAAGTAATGTTGCTGTTTGTTCATCATCGTACATTTGATGAGCTTTTAAAGCGCCCGAAAATTTATTGGGTGTTTTGCGTCCCGCTGTCTCTTCCGGGAAAGTTGGGGTAGGAGAAAACGGTTCTTTGCCAAATACCAAGGGGTCTTTAGGATCCCAACCAACAATCCTATCATTCTCAACATAAACGTACGGAAAACCGCTGTTTACCTTAGGAACACCAAAATAATAGTCGAAGCCCAATTCTAATGGTCCCGGACGCAAAGGCTTGTTCCATTCAGTCTTTGCTTTTCCAAACCCAAGGTGCCATTTTCCAATAGCAGCTGTGGCATAGCCCTTATTTTTAAAGACCTGAGCAAGGGTTAATCTGGCGGTATCAATCAGCAAGGGCTGGGTATGGCTGCAAGGTCCCCAAATACCTTTACCTCTATTGCCACGTAAGGGATATTCTCCTGTTAACAAGGCATAGCGGGAAGGAGTGCACACTGCCGATGCCGAATGAGCATCGGTAAATCTCATTCCTTCGCTGGCTATTTTATCTATGTTTGGGGTTTGAACTTTAGTAGCTCCATAACAGCCTACATCACCATAACCTAGATCATCGACAAAGATGAAAACGACGTTAGGATTTTCTTGTTTTTCAACGATTGGGATACTGCAAGCTGTAAGATACAGTACAATAGCTATTAATACACACCATTTAATTTTCATAAATCCCGGTTTTATTCTTCATTTATTATAGGAGGCACGCGTTGGTCGCTACCAACTATATTAACATCACCAAGTTCTGCACGCACCCTATCGGCTTCGGCCAGCAGTTCTTTGACAATTTCAGGATGCTGTTTTGCAATATTTTGCAACTCTCCCATATCTGTATCTAAATTAAATAGAAGCGGTTTTGTCAAAGCTTCTAAACCTTTGCATGAGATGTTCTTCAAGTAGTTGCCACTAAATGGTTGTTCATTCGTTTTTTGAGACCAAAAGGGTTGGTCTTCTAAAGTGCGTGGCAAATGTAATTTCCACGGCCCTTTTCTCAAGGCTTGCAGGTTCATTCCATTATAATAATAGTAATACTCATGTGGTGACTCACCTTTACCAGCTTCAAGGATAGGCAGTATATCCTTACCATCGTAAACACGGTCGTCGGGCATTTCTGCTCCGGCTAGGGCTGCAATAGTTGGAAATAAATCCATGGATGAAAGCATGGTATTGCAATCACCTTTAGCAATATTCCCTGGCCAACGGAAGATTGCCGGGATGCGGAATCCGCCTTCCATGGTACAGTATTTACCTCCGTTAAGGGGCCCTGCCGAACCTCCAAAATGACAGATGGCCGGACCATTATCGGAAAGGAAGATGACCAATGTGTTTTTAGCCAGATTTAATTCATCTAAGGCATCGATAACCTGTCCAACGTAATAATCCAACTCTTGCGTATAATCACCATACAGACTTCCCTGCGAGGTACCAATAAACTCAGGACTTGGTTTAATGGGCGAATGTACAGCATTGTGAGCTAAATAAAGGAAGAAAGGCTTCTCCTTATTTTCTTTCATAAACCGAATAGCACGCTTAGTATATTTGTTCATTAAGGTCTCAAAAACAACATCCTCCTCTATCATTTCTTTTCCTTCATAAAGGTGGCGGTAAGCCGGGGCGTGCGTTACCCAATTCGACTCAATGCCATAAAATTCATCGAACCCCCTATCGGTAGGGTGAAAACCATTTTCAAGCCCCAAGTGCCATTTCCCAATACACATGGTTGCATAGTCTTGTTCTTTTAACAGACTGGCTATGGTCATTTCATCAGGGTGCAGACCTTTAAATTCGTATTGCAAAGTTTTACTTTGTGTGCCCGGAAATCCAGGCTGGCCGCAACGCATTGGATAACGCCCGGTCATTAATGACGCCCGTGATGGTCCACAAACTGGTGCCGCAACATGAAAATCGGTACATCGCAATCCATCACTTGCCAATTTATCAATATACGGAGTTTTTACATCTTGTGCCCCGTAACAACTCAGGTCTCCATAACCCATATCATCAACAAATATAAGAAGGACGTTAGGTTTTTCTTTTGGCGTTTTTGCCTGTGCTGTATTAAATAAAGCTAATGTTAATATAGAGATTAATACGAATTTAATCTTTTTTAGAATTATCATACTGTGATTCATTTTTTTTCGTCTTTACTTTAAATACAAAGTTATCTGAAGGGGAATGACTATTTTTTATAAGCGTAAGCATCTCTGCCGCCAATTCAGGATATTGCCCTGCTACATTATGTTCTTCAGATAGGTCTTCTTCCAAATTATACAATTCAACAGGTGTACCTTCATAATCGGAAGTCAAGTTATAACGCACGGCTTTCCATTTTCCTTTTCGAACTGCTTGTCTTCCATTTCTTTCATAGAATTCCCAATACAAGTGGCTATGCTTTTTTTGTTCTTGTCCGAGCAATTCCGGCAAAAACGAAATGCCGTCGATACTATCGGGTGCAGCTATATCAACAATATCTGCCAGTGTAGGCAATATATCCCAAAAAGCTGATATATGCTCTGATTCACGTCCGGCTTTTACCTTTCCCGGCCATTTTACAATCATTGGCACACGCACACCTCCTTCGTATAAATCCCTTTTTATGCCTCTAAGCCCTCCTGTACTATTAAAATAATCAGGATCGGCACCTCCTTCGGCGTGAGCTCCGTTATCGGAAGAGAAAATGATGATTGTATTTTCGGCAATACCCAATTCCGTTACTTTATCCACGATTTCGCCTACCTGATCATCCAACAGGTTGATCATTGCAGCAAATGCTGCATGGCATTCGCTTTGTGAACCATAAGGACCCATACGGTATTTTTCACCATTGTCAATTCCTTCATATTCTTTTTCAGGCAGGTATTTCCCTCTATATTTTGCTAGATATTCTTCAGGCACAAATAGTTCAGCGTGAGGAATGATGGAAGGGTAATACAAGAAGAAGGTAGTATCTTTGTTCGTCTCTAAAAAACGCATCGCTTTATTATGAATCAGTTCAGGAGCGTACTGTCCCTTGGCAAAACCTGCATTTCGTTCTAAAACGACAGAATCGCTATTGTGCCATAAATAATAAGGGTAATAATTATGCGCCAATGACTGACTTAGGTAACCATAAAATTCATCGAACCCCTGATTGTTTGGGTCACCCTGTGAGCCGGAATACCCAAGACCCCATTTACCGAACATACCGGTAACATAACCAGCTTCCTTAAGCACTTCTGCCACCGTTACTTCCTCCTTTACCATTGGAAAATCACCTTTCCCTTTTATGCCCTTATTTCCTCTGATATACGAATGTCCGGTGTGCTTTCCAGTCATCAAAGAGCCTCTCGAAGGCGAGCAAACCGTACTACCGGCATAATGGTTTACAAAGCGGATTCCTTCACTTGCCAAACGATCTATGTTAGGGGTCAAAAATTTATCTTGCCCGTAACCACTCAAATCACCATAGCCCATATCATCGGCTAAAATGTAAATGATATTAGGTTTCCGTTCTTCTTCATGCTTCGCGCAAGAAGCGAAAATCATGCTTCCAATTAAAATTAAGATTAGTGTTCTATTCATTATTATTTTGTTTTAATTGTGCATTTTGAAGTTGTTAACCAGGGAGAACTAAACTCCACCTCAATTTCGCCCTGTTCGCCTATAGCTTGTATGTAGGCTATCATTTTACCCATGTAAACACGCTGCTTATTATCGCGGTAATCGCCCATGTCGCGGTCATTTCCGGCTTCGAGCCCAAGTAATTTTGCCGGACCATAAATGGAACATGTAATTTCATCATCAGAAAGAACAACGGGCACGCCATCTTCATCGACGATGCTAATTTCGATTTGTGCTATGCCCTTATTTGCTACTATTACTTCTTTGTCTTGCTTTGCAACAATTGTA
The DNA here is from genome assembly GCA_041584155.1 of Saccharicrinis sp. Classification (GTDB taxonomy): domain Bacteria; phylum Bacteroidota; class Bacteroidia; order Bacteroidales; family Marinilabiliaceae; genus Saccharicrinis. The sequence continues at coordinate 5,439 of JBFHEL010000042.1, read as the reverse complement.
CTCGGTCTTTTTGAAGTTTGAATGGCCGACCTGCATATATCCTTACCCGATTCGTCTAATCCAACGACTTCTAGTTTTCCTGGCTCAAAAGGCAATTCCCAATAATACACTCCTGTTTCGTTGTCGTATTTTTGTATTTCGCCAATTTGTTTGCCATTTAACACTAAAAGCGCTTTGGCAGAATTTGTAAAGGCAAGCACTTTAACGTTTTCGCCACTCTGGTAATTCCAAACAGGCCAGGCTTTGCGAATTAAGTTTTTAGTTTTTGAATTAATGGTTGTGGTTCCAAGATAAGCCACAGGCTTTTCACTCCACAGGGCGCGGCGGAATTCTCCACGAGGTTTCACATATCCGGCATAATTTAAAAGACCTCCATTTCCTCCACGTGCAGGCCAACGTCCCGATTCTCCAAGATAATCGATACCTGTCCACAGAAACTGTCCCGAAATAAAATCACGATTAACGACATCGTTCCAGGCTTCCATGCTATGTCCATTTTCGCTGCCATAAATCACCCGCTCGGGATATTGCTCATGATCTATATCGTACCTGTTTTCGGTATAATTGTAGCCACAAACATCCAATGCTCCAGGGTAATCTGTATGATTAGACATAATGACACCTGCAAGAGCTCCTGTTACAGGACGCGAAAGATCGTTTTTCCGCACTTCGGAAGATAAGCGTATGGCTATTTCTCCTAAACGCTCAGCCTGCGGGGCATCTGGTAAATAACCGCCATACACCTTTTGTTTGATTCTGCCAGAATCTAAAACAGAATGTGAATAAGGGTCATTGGGATAATCCACTTCGTTGCCAATACTCCACATGATAATAGATGGATGGTTACGGTCGCGCCTAACCATATCAGCAGCATCCCTACTGCACCACTCCTGAAAAAAATCGTAAGAACCTTCATAGCCTGGCTTACCCTTATTCCATCCAACCAGCCATTTGCGTTTTGGAAACTCCCACTCATCAAAGGCTTCATCTTTCACCAACAAACCTAATTCATCACATAAATCGTAAACATCAGGTGCTTGTGGATTATGGCTCATTCGGATAGCGTTGCAACCCAATGATTTTAAATTTTGTAATCTTCTTTTCCATACCTCTTTCGGTACGGCACTACCCAAACATCCTGCATCGTGATGAATACAAACCCCCTTTATTTTCATCCCTTTGCCGTTCAGGTAAAAACCTGTATTGGCATCAAAGCGGATGCTTCGGATACCTACTTTGGTTTGGGTTTCATCCACTATTTTCCCATTGGCTTCGATGCGTGTACGCAATGTATAAAGGGATGGACGATCCAAGTCCCACAATTCAGGAGTTTTCACTTTCATCACAGCACTTTCTGTATGATTTGATTGTGCACCGACTGTGACAACTTTAGCGGTAGTAGCAATTTCATTCCCAGCAGAATCAATCAGCACATTTACCAAATTCAGATGCTGAGATTTATCTGATTCGTTTTTTACATCCATGGTCACTACCACACTTGCTTTTTTCGAGCTAACATCGGGTGTGGTATAACGAACTCCCCATTGGTCGAAATGTACTTTGCCGGAGGTGATTAAATATACATTGCGATAAATACCTGAACCGGTGTACCATCGCGAATCGGCTTCGCGGCTATGATCAACCTTAACCGCAACAATATTCTTACCCGAGCGATTAATGTACGGCGTAATATCGTAGCCAAAAGAGATATACCCATTGGGGCGCTTCCCAACCAGTTGACCATTGATATACACTTCGCTCCGGTTGTATACCCCTTCGAAATACAGGTAAGCTTTTTGGTCTAAAGACAGGTTGGAAAGATCAAGCATTTTTCGGTACCATCCTATTCCTCCGGGTAAATATCCCATGCAGCTCGACAAACTTGGACTTAGTGGTGCTTCAATGCTCCAATCGTGAGGTAAATCGAGTCTGCTCCATTTATCGTGATCAAATGCTATGTCAATGGCATTTTCCGGATTATCCAGAGTAAAATACCAGTCATCATTTAACAACTGACTTTTGCCAAAGGATACCTGAGCATGACTTACCAACGATACGGAAAGTAAAATTATTAGAACAGATAAAGCGCGAAGGTTAAGATTTTTTCTCATCACAATTATATTAAGCATTGATTTGACGGTTAGTGGGTAAATCCCTTATATTGTTTGTTACTTTTCCCAATGATCCGTTCTAAACGGATATGCAGGCAACTCTCCACTATTAACCAGATTAACGGAAGGTTTTCCGGCAAATGCATAACGAACGTATTTGGGATTCTCTATTTCAGAAGAACTCAAAATCACACTTTCACCAACTATTTTAGCTTTGGCTATTACCCAATTTCCCGATTCATCGGCAATCCAAAAGCCCGATGGGGTCTTGAAATTTGTTGTTTTCAGTCCCTTTGCATTATTAAAATACACCACGAGTTCATTACCTCTGATCTCTACATTTTTAAGGATAGGTCCCATATCCAAAACATCCTGACCAAGGGTGTTTTTTGCGGCCAAAAGTGCTCCTCGTTGACCGATGGGCAGTTTATCGAGGGGATGAATATTATCTACCTCGCCCAGGTCAATAGTATTGATTAGGGAAACATAAGGTAAATCAAGTGCAGCAGATTGTGACTCCCGCATCCATGCCCAGGAAGGTTCTGTAGGATTTTCCGGATCTATTTCTTTTTTGCTTTCAATTCCTTTTCCATAACCCGGAAGCATAACCAACATAAAATGCATCTCCTCATCTTTCCATCGTTCCCTGTAGCTTAGTATCCATTGTTTAAGGGTATTGTCATAATCCTTAATTCCACAAACACGGTGAAACCAGTTATTTTCATCTACTGCAGGCATTCCAGACATGTAGCGCGTATTACGCTCGCCCTGATACCAAAGCAATCCTCTGCATGCAAAAGGGATTAGCGGATGCATCATAGCATTGTATATAATATTGGGGTTTCGTCTTAAAAATATATTCTCTTTATTTGTCCATTGATCCGGACGGCCCATTAATTCCTTAATCTGTTTTACCCGCAGGGTGTCAGCATCAAACTCATGCATGATGGTATCAAAAAGCGGTAATTTGTCAGTCATGCTTCTGGGCATCCAGGCCTCTATTGACGAACTGCCCCAGGCGGTTTTAATGATCCCCACAGGTACATCGGCCAGATTATTCAGAAAGTAAGCAAATGCAAAGGCCACCGCACTATTAGGATGTCCTACCTCCCATTTACCATGAATCTCATCCTGTTCTTCCAGGGCAACTACATTTTTTACGTTAAAGCTACGCATGTTTTTTACCAATGGAACCAGACCTCTTATTTCGGGTATTGAAGTTGGAGGCATAAACATATTCGATTGTCCGGAACATATCCAAACCTCTCCAACCAATATATCTTTTAGTATTACTTGGCTTTTACCCGATATGGTCATATTTTGACCTTGTGTCGATGCAACCAAAGGGTCGAAATGAATCATCCATTTCCCATTTACACCAGCCTTTGTTTTTTTTGTCTGTCCGGCAAATTCTACTGTTATTTTTTCTTTAGGTGATGCTTGTCCCCAAACAGGCACAGCTTTATCGCGCTGTAAAACCATATGGTCAGTAAAAATATTAGCGGGTTTAAGGGTTTGTCCAAATACCGTTGAACTACAAACGATAAACAGAGTAATGATTATTTGTTTTAATAACTTTGTTTTATGCATAACTAATTTGTCTTTTTAAGCGCTGAAAGCACTGAAAAAATAGATAAAAAATATTCAAGGCCTTCAGTACTTTCTCTGGTGTTCTTTCTTTTTAATTATTTTCCTTGTTTAGGAGGTATTAATTCGTTAGGAGTTTGATAGGGTTCATTTCCTAAAGGACGAGCATTCTCACCACGCCCTGTATAATCTCCAATATCTTTTTTAGCCCAATCCAAAAGTTTGGCCAATTCAGCAACAACTTCAGTATTGTATTCTGCCACATTGGTTGTTTCACCAATATCATTTTCTAAATCGTATAAAACGTAATCGTTAAACAACACACGATCTTTAGGAGCTACGTGTATGGGCCATTTGGTATAATTGATGATTTTCGATTCCGGATGGTGAGGTAAATGCAATTTCCATTTCCCTAAACGTACCGCTCTTAGTTCCTTATGCTGATAGTAGAAATACGGACGTTCCAAACTTTCTTTTTTACCACTTAGAATTTCTGAAATATCCAAACCGTCAATTACCCTACCACTTGGTAGTTCAGCTCCGGCAAGAGTGGCAATGGTTGGAAGCAAATCGATGGTGGCAGTAACCTGTTCGGAGATTTTTCCCTCCGGTACTTTACCTGGAGCGCGGACAATACACGGCACACGCAAACCGCCTTCCCAGGCCGAAGTTTTTGCTCCTCGCAAAGGTTCAGCATGGCCTGCATGTTCACCTTTGATCCACCAGGGGCCATTGTCACTGGTAAAAATCACATAAGTATTATCGTCTAAGTCACTCTCTTTTAACTTATCCATCAAACGCCCAACATTGTAGTCTATCTCTTCAATTACATCACCGTAAAAACCTCCTGCAGATTTTCCTTTGAATTCATCAGAAACTGCCAGTTTGGTATGTGGCATGGTATGGGCTAGGTATATAAAAAATTGTTGTTTCTTATGATCATCTATAAATCTAATTGCTTCGTCGGTATAGCGATGCGTTAGTGTTGATATATCTGTATTGAGTTCAACCACCTCTTTATTTCGTATAAGGTGAACTCTATTATCATTACTCGTAGGTGTAAAGAAGGAATAATCAAAGCCCTGATTATAAGGCAATAATTCAGGATTAAACTTTTCAGGGTTATGTCCTGCCAAATCCCATTTACCAATCATACAAGTGCTGTAACCTTGTGGTTTTAAAACTTCGGCTATGGTCACTTCACTCAGGGCTAATTTAGGGTGCGGACTATTGCCATTATCGTTACGGGCATTGCGCAATGGGTAACAACCTGTCATAAGGGCAGCTCGCGATGGACCGCAAACTGTTTGGGCGTAAAAGCTGGTAAGCTTAATCCCTTCTTCAGCTAGTTTATCAATGTTTGGAGTTTTTATATTTGGTGAGCCAAAACAACCCAAATCTTGATAACCTTGATCATCGGTAAAGATGATAATAAAGTTGGGTTTTTCATGTTTTTGTGCAAAACATGAAACAGTTAATACTACAAGCACTAAAACTGCAATAATCTTAAATAATCTTTTAAATTTCATACTCCTGTTTTGATTTTATCAATAGAAACACCAAATACGCGTATCGCAATTGGATTTAGTTGTTCTTCGGAGCCGTACAAGTGTATTGTTTTTTGAATATGTTGCATTGATTCTCCAGGATCCAATGCAGCAGCAGGTGATGAAGATTCAATCTCATAAAAAGGTCCCATGGGAGGTTCCCCTGGTGCCGGAGATCCATCATTGTAGGCATT
>JBFHEL010000041.1:0-18002 GCA_041584155.1 Saccharicrinis sp. | reverse complement strand
GTATGAAAAAAACAAAATGGAACAAAAAGGAGATAGTATTTTGATAAATGGAGTGTTAACCAATATTTATATTATAAAGCAAAATTATTATTTTATGATGGGTGATAATCGTTATTTTTCAATGGATTCTCGATCGTGGGGATTTGTGCCTGAGGATCATATTATTGGCAAGGCAAATATGGTGTTGTATAGTCATGATAAGTATGATGAAGTAAGATGGGATAGAGTTGGGACGTTCTTGAAATAAAAAGCTACTCAGAAGTTTAGAGTGAATGTAGTCGTAACAGCTTAAGTCTTAAAATAAAAAAATCAAATCAATGAATAAATCAATAATTACAGCCTTATTGTTAATCTTTTTTTTACCAATATATGCCCAAAAAGAAATGGTGTTAACTTTAGATGATGCATTACATTTATCTCAGGCTCAGTCATTACAATCTTTTCTGAATAAGAACTATTTCTTAGAAGATTATTGGGCATTTAGGATTTATAAGGCTGGTTTTTTGCCATCCATTACTTTCGATTCAGATGCCTTATCTTACAACAATTCATCATCATTGTATTATAATTCATCTACACAATCTTACGAGTTTGCACGCACGGAGACCATGACCTCTGACGCTTCGCTTTATATCACTCAGGATATTGCAGCAACAGGAGGGGCGTTATATGTTAATACCGATTTAACCCGTTATCAAAATTATGGCGATTACAACTATGTTCAGTATTCATCTACGCCAATATCTGTTGGGTATACACAGGATTTATTTGGTTATAACTCGTTTAAATGGGATCGTAAAATTGAACCAAAGGAGTTCGAGAAAGCTAAAAAGGAATATATTGAATCGGTAGAAGAAATGAATGGGATGACCGTACAATATTTTTTTCAGTTAGCATTGGAAGAACGGGAAGTGAATATGGCTGAATATAATTATTATAAAACAGATACCTTACTTCAAATAGCCGAAAAACGTTTTTTAATAGGAGCTCAATCGCGCGATGAAGTATTGGATCTGAAGTTGAGTAAAAATAACAATTATATCAATTGGCAGGAGGCTAAACTGAATTTGCGTAAATCAAAGAATGAATTACTCAACTTTTTAATGCTCCCTAAAGACATTGATTTGAAAGTGGTTTTACCCCGAGAGGTTCCTGCTTTGGTTATTAAAGCTGATGATGCTCTAATGCAAGCCTTAAATAATAATCCGGAGATTTTGGAGCAAGAAATATCGATATTGGAAGCTAAAGAGGAGGTAGCAGAGGCTAAAGCAGATAATCGGTTCAGTGCTGATGTGAGTTTGTATTATGGAATGAGTAAGGATGATGGGCGTTATGATTATACAAACAATCAGTCGGAGAATGGTAAAATAGCTAATGTATATAAACCTGACTTTGAAGACTACCAGGTGGTTAGTTTTGATATTTCAATCCCTATTTTAGATTGGGGAGAGGGGAAAGGTTATATCGAGATTGCCAAATCAGCACAAAAAGTAGCCGAAATTACGGCTCAAAAGGCAGTGCAGGAATTTCAGCTAAATACGATTACTCAGGCTTTGGAATTTAATATTCAACGTGAAAAAGTTGCCTCTGCAGCTTTTTCCGATTCTTTAGCCAGGGAGAGTTATCAACTTACCGTAACTCGATTTAAAAAAGGACAGGTTGATGTACTGAAGCTGGTTTCTTCGCAAACGGCTAAAGATAATGCAGAGGTACAATATATATCGGCCTTACAGGATTACTGGGAGAGTTATTATGGTATGCGTGAGCTCACTTTATATGATTTTGAAAACAATCAGCGTTTAGATGCCGCATTTGATGCTATAATTAATAATCAATAGTATACATTTTTAACTCAACAAACATTTATTCCCTCTCCTTTATGATATTGTTCTATATTTGCGCAAAATATTAACAATAGGTATGGACAATAAAAAAATTACCATAGGTGTATTTGTGGCTGCAATCGTTGTTTATGTAATTGGTTTGTTTCCTGAAGTAGGTATTGACTCAGGTAAATACGCAGCAGTTAGTCGTATTATGTTTGAGAATGGGGATTTGCTTCATCCGCAAATACATGGACATGCTTATTTGCAAAAACCTCATTTGATTTTTTGGTTAAGCACCTTATCTTTTCATATTTTTGGCATATCCTTGTTTGCCTTTAAATTACCTACTCTGTTATTTTCCATAGGTAGTGTGTTTGCACTGTATAAATTAACATCGTTGTTTTATAGCAAGCAGGTTGCTAAGCTGGCTGCTTTGGTTTATACAACATCAGAAATGATGTTCCTTTATCATGATGATTTGCACACAGATGCTCTTTTAACTGCCAATGTGATAATTGGTATCTCCTTTATCATGTATTTTTTACAGTATAAAAAAGCCATTCATTTTATTTTAGGCTTTGTGTTTTTAGGCTTGGCTATGATTACCAAAGGCCCCATAGGTCTGGCTGTTGCTGTATTTGCTATTGGTGGTCATTTGTTATTAAAAAAAGATTGGAAAAATATTTTTAACCCCGTTTGGTTTTTGGCTTTGCCTATACTTGCAATGGTGCTTTTTCCAACCTTAAAAGCTAATTACGATAATTTTGGGTGGAAAGGGGTAGAGTTTTTCTTCTGGACAAATAATGTGGGCAGAATTAGTGGCTCTTATAATAAAACTGTTGATGGAGATATTAGTTTTTATTTGCATACCATGATATATATTTATCTGCCATGGTCACTCTATGCTCTGGTAACCTTAGGATCTCATATCCGATCATTGTTTGGTAAGCAGGTAAATAGATTTAAACGACCAGAGTATTTTACCTATGCTGTTGTGCTTGTTTATACAGGTATAATTTCTATTGCCAGTCAAAAAGCACCGCATTATTTTTTTCCGGTAGTCCCATTTTTATCTATTATAATAGCGCAGTTCCTGCATAAAAATATTTTACAAACAACAGGTAGTATTAATTTAAAGTGGTTCTACAGCACACGCAATGTGATGTTAGCTTTAATATGGATTGTGGTATTTTTAGCTATTGCATTTATTTTTAAAACAAATAATTTTTTTATCTGGATCACGGTAATAGCAGGATTGTTTGCTGTCATTTATTTTGTGAGACCTAAAGTTGATATGTATTATAAACTGGTTCTTCCGTTGGCTATATCATCTATTATTCTCAACTTTGTAATCAATGCTCATTTTATTCCAACAGCTTTTCAATATCATGGTGGAATAAGAGCAAGCGATGCTTACGACAAATTAGCCAATGATAAGGAGGAACTTTATACTTATAAATTTAATCAGTTTGAAACGTATTTTTATCCTAAAAAAATATCGCATTGGGTAAAAGAAAAAGAAGACTTGTATGGATTAGTTAAAGAGAAAGACTTTTGGTTAGTTACCGATAAAAAAGGCATAGAAGAAGTAAGAGAGTTATTTGGTAACAGAATAGGAGACGAAAAAGTATTTAAACACAGATTGATTTCGCGTATGTCACCTGCTTTTTTAAATCCTGCAACTCGAGATAGTGAGCTTGAGAACATTTATCTTTTAAAAATTAATTAATGCTATTTCAAAAAAAAGTTAATGAAACAAGGTATCGAAGTCTTTTTGATCATAGAAAATACTGTGAGTTTTGGTTTTTCCGAAACAATCTCGGGGTAGGTTATGTGGTATTTGAAAACTATTTAATGAGAGTATATAAAACCACCATAGACGGTGCAAGTTGTTAAAATAAATACAATATGTCCCTCAGAACGGGTGGTTTATGATTGTAATTTGCACAGGTTATTAAGGTATTGTAAACATATAAAACGAGTCACGAGAATACGGTTCTCATGCAACATGTTCCGTTTAAACGGGAGGAGGATGATTATTCTTGGCGAATTTTCCAGCATTTTGCAGGACAGGCTATGTGGCCAATGAAAATTAAATTTAAACACATGAAAATTTCTGTAGTTATTCCGGTATATAATGAACAAGGGAATATTGCTCCTTTGGTGCAACAGGTATATGATGCGTTAAAACCGTCAGCCTACGATTTTGAAACGATTTTGATTGATGATGGTTCAAAGGATAATACTGTTCAGGAGATTAAACAACAAAAAGATAAGAATGTAGTATTAATTGAGTTAAGAAAAAACTACGGGCAATGCCCTGCACTTAAAGCGGGTATTGATTATGCTACAGGTGATTATATTGCTACACTGGATGGAGATCTTCAGAATGACCCGGCTGATTTAATCAGGATGATGGAGGTGATGAAGGAGAAGAACTGCGATGTTGTTACTGGGATAAGAGCTAAGCGTCAGGATGATATGTTTCTGCGTAAAATACCATCTAAAATTGCTAATTCTATTGTGCGTAGAGTCTCAAAAACCAATATTATCGATAATGGATGTGCCATTAAAGTATTCAAAAGCCATATTGCCAAGGAGATTCCTTTGTATGGAGAAATGCACCGCTTTATAGCTATTTTTGCTATCAATGAAGGAGCAAGAGTAGAGCAGATAGCAGTGAATCATAGAGCCAGAGTGAGTGGTGTGTCTAAATATGGTTTGTCGCGAACCTTTAAGGTGGTTTCAGATTTGATATTGATGGATTTTAGAAATAAATATGCTCAAAAGCCTATGCATTTATTAGGACCTCTTGGTGTGGGTAGTTTTGTCATAGGCGCTTTAATGCTTTTTTATTTATTGATATTGAAAATTTTGGGTGAAGATATTTGGGGACGTCCACTGATTTTTGCAGGATTAATATTTCTTTCTGCCGGATTTCAGTTTCTTTTAATAGGGATTGTATTAGACCTGTTGATGCGCACTAACTTTGAGTCGCAAAAGAAGAAAATATATGCAGTACGCGAAACCGAAAAAATTTAATATGCACCTATCGGGTGAATCTCTGTAATGCAATTATTTACCCGATATGAAGCTTATTTCTGATAATAGCAATGCAAAGAAATGACAAGTGCTTTCTAAAAATAAAGCTTTACTTCTAAATAATAGAAATAAAGCTTTATTATAATTAATGTAATAGTTGACTATACTTTAGCTGTAGGTAATTTTTCCAATGTGCTTAATCCTTTTTTTCTGCCAGGATATGCATCTAAGGCTTTTTCTAAAATCAGGAGAGCTCTTTTTAGTTTTTCCTCACTTAAAACATATGCTATTCGCACTTCATCTTTACCCAAATAACGGCTACTATAAAAACCTGACCCGGGAGCCATCATTACTGTTTCATTTTCATAAGAAAATTCACTGAGTATCCATTGGCAAAAATCATCAGCATCTTCAACAGGTAATTTAGCCATAGTATAAAATGCCCCCTTGGGGACTAATGATTTTACACCAGGTATTTTATTTAAACCCTCTACTAATGTGTTTCTGCGGTTAAAGTATTCGTTATAAACAGTATCCGTGTAATCCTGTGATGCATCCAGCGATGCACAAGCTACAATTTGTCCCAATAAGGGAGGACTCAGCCTGGCTTGTGCTATTTTCATTGCAGCGGCTATAACCTGTTTGTTTTTACTTACCAGTGTACCTATCCTTATACCACATTCGCTGTATCGTTTGCTAACAGAATCAATCAGTACCACATTATCTTCTAAACCTTCCAGTGTAAGTGCTGAAATATGAGGGTGATCATCATAACAAAATTCCCGGTATACTTCATCCGACAATAAAAACAAATCATTTTTTAAGACTATTTCTTTGAGTTTATTTAGTTCTTCCTCAGAATATAAATAGCCAGTTGGGTTGTTCGGATTGCATATAAAAATACCCTTTGTTTTTGAAGTGATTAGTTTATCGAACTCCTCAATGGGAGGTAGTCCAAAACCATCTTCAAACCTCGAGGTTATGGGTTTAATATTGATTCCTGTTACTGTGGCAAAACCATTATAATTGGCATAAAAAGGTTCAGGTATGATGACTTCATCACCAGGGTTAAAGCAGGCAAAAAAAGTAAGTAGAAATGCCTCAGAACCTCCGGTTGTTACCATCACATCATCAGAGCTTACATCGATATTGAATTTTTTATAATACTGAGTTAATTTCTGACGATATTCCAACAAACCTGCAGAATGACTGTATTCCAATATCTTTCTATCGATATTTTTTATGGCATCTATTGCTACTTCAGGCGTATCTATGTCTGGTTGTCCTATATTTAAATGATAAATATGAACTCCTCGGGCTTTAGCCTTATCTGCATAAGGAACTAATTTTCGTATAGGAGAGGCGGGCATATCTACACCTCTTTTTGAAATAGATGGCATACTTGTTTTTTTATAATTCGAGTGCAAATTAAATAAAAACCTGTCGTTTGTCATATAATTTAGGGCGTTTTTATTTTATTAATTGTTAAATCATGGTTAATTTCATGGCTTTATACCATTTTATGTGATTATATTTTTAGTTTTGATAGCATTGTAAATCATTATTTGTAAACTGCATGAAGTGTTTTATCCCTGGTCGTAGCACATTGGTATTTCTTTTGTTGAGTTTTAGCTTATTGGCACAAGGTCAACTATTAAGTGGCGTTGTTAAATCAGACAATGGAGAGACCATTCCTTTTGCTTCTATTTATATCAAAGAATTAACAACAGGCACAACAACAAATTCAGGAGGGGAGTATAGTTTAAATTTAAGTCCGGGAACATATTTAATTTCATTTCAGGCCTTAGGATTTACCCGGGTGCAGGAAAAAATAACCATGACCCAGGTCAATCAGGTAAAGGATATTATTTTAAAGCATCAGGATTATCAGCTCAAAGAGGTAAGGGTATTTTCCGGTAATGAGGATCCGGCTTATTCTATTATGCGTAAAGCAATAAGTCTGGCACCCTATTTTCTGCGACAGGTGAAGCACTATAAATCAAATGTATATCTAAAGGGGGGCTTTGATATGAACAAAGTACCGGGTTTATTTCGTAAACAGTTAAAAGAAGAAGGTATTGTTCAGGGAGAAACCTATGTAGCCGAATCGGTGAATGAAATAATTTTTAATGCACCTAATAAGTATGAACACCGGCAAATATCAAAGCGCTCAACCATTCCCAATGATAGTGAAGAGGAGGTACTGGGTTATTTGAATTATAGTTTTTATGATTCGGATAATGAACTGGCCGTATCTCCGCTCTCACGTAAAGCATTTTCTTTTTATAAGTTTAGGTATGAAGGGTTTTTTAAGCAGGATGAGTATTATATTAATAAAATAAAGGTCACCCCTAAGCGTAAGAACCAGAAATTGTTTGAAGGTTATATTTATATTGTCGATAAGCTATGGAATCTGCATTCGGTTGATTTAGTGAATGAGCAATTTTTTGGGAAAATACATATCAAACAGGTACAGGAGCAGGTGAAAGGAAAAGCCTGGCTGCCTGTAAGCCATCAGTTTGACGTGGATGTGAAGACCATGGGGTTCAATGTTACTGCCAATTATGGAGGCTCTGTAAAATATGAAGAGGTGGATTTAAACGATGAATTACCTGTGCCTACTTCTCTTAAATTGGCCTATGCCGAAATGGAGCAGGAAGAGGAATTGCTGGAAGAAGCTACTGAAGTTGTTATGAATAAGAATCAACAGAAAATAGAGGCTTTATTACAAAAAGATGATTTAAATAATCGAGAGATGATGAAGCTCTCTCGCCTGATGGAAAAAGAAAATCAGGGAATGGAACAAATGACCAGAGGACTGGAATTGGAATCGAGAGATAGTACCTATAAAATAATCAAAGATGATAGAGTTCCTGCCGATAGTCTGGATTGGAATAAGATAAGACCTATTCCCCTAAGCAAAAAAGAGGTGGAAAGCTTTGGATTAAAAGACTCCTTAACATGGGCACTGGCAGGGATGGATCCAGATAGCACAGTGATGGATGAAAAACAAAATAAAGGCTTGTTCTTAGGGAGAATACTGGCTGGAAAAATGTTCTATCTGGCCGATTCAACCATTACGCTTAGTTATAAAGGTTTATTAAACCCTAATAACTTCGGATTTAATAGTGTAGATGGGTGGTTATTTATGCAGCACTTTGATGTGCGTTTTTATTTTAATAACGAACGAAAAAGCAGACTCGATATCATTCCTTCATTTAAATATGCTATTAACCGTGAAAAATTTAACTGGAATGTAGATACAAAATTCCATTTCGACCATGTATCTCATACCATGTTTACATTATATGCCGGTCAGTGGAGTAAGGATTTTAACGAAGTATCAGGTATTGCTCCTTTTGTAAATACAGCTACTTCATTGTTGTTAAAAGAAAACTATATGCGCTTGTATCAGGATAATTATATTCAAGGCAGGGCGCGTACCGATTTAGCAAATGGTTTGGAGTTTAATTTTATTTTTAAGTACCAGAATATTGATAGGCTTGTAAATAATACCGATTATTCTTTTGGATACCCTAAGCGTGATTACAAAGAAAATAATGATATTGATGGGATTGATGCCAGCGCATTTGATGGAAGAAAGAGTTTTTATGTAGAGTCGAAATTGAAATATACACCCAAATATTTTTATAGAATTGATAAAGGGAAAAAACGTATGATTCATTCCGATTATCCAACTTTTACAGCCTTATATCGCAGGGGATTGAATAGTGTTCTTAATGCAACTTCGAATTACGATTTGCTTGAACTTAGTATCGATCAGGAATTGGAATGGAGTTTTATGTATGCTTTAAACTATCATGTAAGAGGAGGGTATTATTTCAATAATTCATCCATGCATTTTGCTAATTATACACATTTTAATACCAGTGAATTTCCAGTGTCGTTTAAGGACTGGACGCAAAACTTTAATCTGCTAAATAATTATGAAAAAAGTACCAATGAATGGTATATAGAGGGGCATTTTAACTATTCTACGCCTTATTTATTGGTTAAAAATATTCCCTTTTTACAAGATAAACTGTGGAATGAAAACCTCTATTTTCATCATTTAACACAGGCAAATTTTAAAAATTACAATGAACTGGGCTATGGTATTAGCCAGATTTTCCTGATGATGAATGTGGGGGTATTTGCCGGTTTTGAAGAGTTTGATTATAAAAGCTGGGGATTCAGACTAAGTTTAGATTTATAATATGGCTAATTTTATTCAAGTGATTTAATGAAGCTATTTATTGTAGTATTTAGTTTCTTTGTGAGTTTTACTGTTTTTTCTCAGAAATCACTATGTCACCACAAAGATTGGGAGAAAGAAGCATTTACAAGTGTCCTGGGAAATGGTGAGCATACCATTCTTTCAATCGATAAAGGCACTACAAATGCATGTTTATCTGTTGAAGTTTACTGTTATACCAATTATACTATGGAGTTAGCGTTAAATAATTTTAGAGGTTTTGAGTTTATACAAGGCATAAAAATGAGGCATAGCCTAAGTTCTGTTGAGTTTTTATAACGCAGAATAAGCTCAAAAGAATGAAATTATAGCGCTCATTTCATGGTATTATTGGTATTATACTATTTATTCAAAAAAAAGTATTGTAAAAACCCAAACTTGGTTATCTCAAAAACAGTTTAAGCAGGATACTATATGCTTGCGTTATAAAGCAGCAGGAAATAATACGAACGACTATGTTTATTGTTTTAAACAGCTTAAGAATTGTATGGATACGATGTTGATTTTTAATCATCCATGTCCTTTGGTATTAAAAAAAGACTTTTTTATAAATGGGATAGAATTTACTGTATTTAAATATTATTATGACCAGGTAACTTCAAATGATGAGGAAACAGCATATTATTTTTGTGCTGATTATGGATTGTTAATTGTTGATAATGATACTTACTACGGTTTGGTGCATACATTGGCTTACGATGAATGCTCAAAGTTGTTGGTGGAGAAGGTTTTAAAAGATAATTCAGAATTTTATAAAAATAATACAGATGCCATACCACCAGAACCTAAAGGTTACAGAAAAGTAAATTAATGTATTCTTTCTAACTCCGTGTTTTACGCTTTGGTATTTTTTATATTTTTGCACATTAAATTAAAAGGAAAATTAAACTGGATAGTAGCGAATAGATTTAAAGCAGCATACTTGTAGTTAACTATGTGTCTTTGGTCTCTTATCTATTGTCTGTAAATATATAAAATAACATGGAATTAGCAAGTACGTACAATCCCGCCGAAACGGAGGACAAGTGGTATAAGTATTGGATGGAGCAGAAATATTTTCATTCGGAACCGGATGAAAGAGAGCCCTACACAGTCGTCATTCCACCGCCAAACGTTACAGGGGTACTACATATGGGGCATATGCTGAATAATACCATTCAGGATATTTTGGTACGTCGTGCCCGTATGATGGGTAAAAATGCTTGCTGGGTTCCCGGTACCGATCATGCCTCTATTGCTACTGAAGCAAAAGTAGTGAATAAGTTAAAGGGCGAGGGTATTGACAAGAGCGATTTAAGCCGCGATGAGTTTTTAAAGCATGCGTGGAATTGGACCGATAAGCATGGGGGTATTATTCTGGAGCAGTTGAAAAAATTAGGTGCTTCATGCGATTGGGACAGAACCTGTTTTACATTGGATGAGACGCGCAGCGAAGCTGTTATCGATACTTTTGTAAAATTATATGAAAAAGGACTGGTTTATCGTGGGGTTCGCATGGTTAACTGGGATCCGGATGCTTTAACTGCCGTTTCTGATGAGGAAGTAGTGTATAAAGAGGTTCATTCCAAATTGTATTATCTGCTTTATAAAATTGAAGGTGAAGAAGGGCATGTAACCATTGCCACTACGCGTCCTGAAACAATATTAGGAGATACCGCTATCTGTATCAATCCTGAGGATGAGCGTTTTAAGCATCTCCGAGGAAAAAGAGTGTTGGTGCCTTTAATTAATCGTTCTATTCCAATAATAGAAGATGATTATGTAGATATGGAGTTTGGTACCGGTTGTTTGAAAATTACACCTGCTCATGACCTAAACGACTACGAAATTGGTATGCGTCATAAGCTGGAGAGTATTGATATTTTAAATGATAATGGTACTTTAAGTGAAGCGGCTGGTTTGTTCGTAGGTAAAGACCGCTTTGCGGTTCGCGATGAGATTATACCAGAACTGCAAAAGGCAGGCAACTTGTTAAAGGTGGAGGATTACGATAATAAAGTGGGTTGTTCCGAAAGAACAGGTGCTGTAATTGAACCTAAGCTCTCTACCCAATGGTTCCTGAAAATGAATGATATGGCTAAGGTTGCGCTGGATGCTGTTATGTCTGATGAGATTCAGTTTCACCCACCTAAGTTTAAAAATGTTTACCGTTATTGGATGGAGAACGTGAAAGACTGGTGTATTTCACGTCAATTATACTGGGGACACCGTATCCCGGTGTATTATTTGGATAATGGTGATTTTGTGGTTGCTAAAAATGCTAAAGATGCCGTTAAGTTGGCGAGAGAAAAAACAGGAAATCCTGAATTAAAAATTGAAGATCTAAAACAGGAAGAAGATGTATTGGATACTTGGGCTTCCTCATGGTTATGGCCTATCTCGGTATTCGATGGTTTTAATCCTGAAAAAGATGAGATAGATTATTATTATCCTACCAGTGATTTGGTTACAGGACATGATATTATCTTTTTCTGGGTAGCCCGTATGATTATGGCCGGCTATGAGTTTAAAGGACAATTACCATTCAAAAATGTTTATTTCACCGGAATGGTACGTGATAAACAAGGTCGAAAAATGAGTAAACAGCTGGGTAATTCACCTGATCCATTGGATCTGATTGCCAAGTTTGGAGCAGATGGTGTTCGTGTAGGGATGTTACTTTGTTCACCTGCCGGTGGTGATTTGCTTTTTGATGAGAGCTTAACTGAACAGGGACGTAACTTTTCCAACAAAATATGGAATGCCTTCCGCCTGGTAAAAGGATGGACCGTAGATGAGGCATTAGCCCAACCTGATAGCGCGGCTAAAGGAATTGAATGGTTTAACCATAAGTTAAATCAAACTATTACCTTGGTAGATGACCATTTTAGTAAGTTTCGTATTTCGGATGCTTTAATGACGGTTTATACCTTGTTTCGTGATGATTTTTCTTCCTGGTATCTGGAGATCGTTAAGCCTGGTTATCAGCAACCTGTTGATGAAGCTACCTATCAATCAACGATTGCTTACTTTGATAAGATATTAAGATTGCTCCATCCGTTTATGCCCTTTATTTCAGAAGAAATCTGGCAGTTATTGGCGGATAGAAAACAAGGAGAGAGTATTATGATCTCATTTATGCCTGTTGCTACAGAGATAGATGAAAAATTATTGGCCAGTTTTGAACTTACCCAGGAGGCTGTTGCAGGAGTTAGAAATATTCGTAAACAAAAGAATATCCCTAATAAAGATGCTATTGCTTTGAGTGTATTAGATAATACCGGTAATTATGATAAAACCTTTGATGCTGTTTTAACAAAGTTGGTTAATGCTGAAGAGCTTCAGTTTGTGTCGGAGAAAGTAAGTGGTGCCTTATCTTTCATGGTAAAAGCTAATGAGTATTTTATTCCGATGGGTGATTTGATTGATGTTGAGGCTGAAATTGCTCGCTTAGAGGCTGATTTAAAGTATAATAAAGGTTTTCTTATTTCTGTTACAAAGAAACTAAGCAATGAGCGTTTTGTTAACAATGCACCGGAAAAAGTGGTTGCCGTTGAAAAACAAAAACAAGCAGATGCCGAAGCTAAAATTAAGGCTTTAGAAGAAAGCATTGCGAATTTGAAAAAGTAATGTCATTATAAAATATAGATATGTAAAAAAAGCGCCACATTTATGTGGCGTTTTTTTTCTCTAAACTTCCTGGTATACAGGTATCACTTCCAGGCCTTGTTCAGCAAATTCTTTTTTTACCTGACTATACTGGCGTGTAAATCCAAGTAAATAACCACCACCACCAGAACCACAGAGTTTAAGCAGGTAATGGTTTTTACTAATTCCTTTTTCCCAGTATTTCAGAAAATCATCCGGAATCATCTCTCGTAAATATTGTAACTGGAATTTTGAAAGTTGCTTCAGGTTTCGGTAAAAACTATTGATATCTCCTGATAATAAGGATTGTATGCATTGGTTTGTAGTTGGAATGAGTTCCGTTTTAATCCGATCAATATATTTTGGATTCAAACATTTTTTCATAAATAATTCTACCAGTGGAGCTGTCTTTCCTGTTTGTTTGGTGTTTATTATAAATACAGCATCATCACTTTGTATGTTTTTACGTGGTATACCTGTAGATGCAATGTTTTTTTGGTTTTTGATAAATAATGGTCGCTTTAAATAGCAAATAAGAGGATCAATGCCTGAACTATGACCATGAAAATAGGATTCCAGCAAGGAAAAGGTATCAATCAGTTGTAAGGTCTGCTCCTGCGTTAATCCTGCCTTGGCAGGAATCCTCTGGATACCATATTTTTCGTAAATAGAAGCTACCAATGCTCCACTGCTGCCTAACCCATAACCTTGTGGTATCGATGATTCAAAATACAAGCCTTTATCCAAATCTGTATTAAGTTTAGTTAGGTCAATAATAGTACTCGCTTCTTTTTTCAGATATTCAGCATATTTTCTTAATTGCATGGTCGATTCATGCGCATAATCTAAATCGGTATAGCCTTTAGAATTGGTGTAGGAAAGCGATCCGTTAAAATGGGAGTAGGGTATGGTTAGCCCGTTGGAATCGAATAAAATAGAATACTCCCCAAACAAAAGTATTTTGGAATAAAAGATGGTGCTCTGTTTATTTAACATTATTGCTAATTATGAATTTACGATAGTATCGACTTGTATTTTGTTATAAGTATTTCTTGTTTAATAAAATTGTATTTCAATAAGCTTATGTACCTGTGTTGTATGTCATGTTGTTGTGTATTAAATTCTTAACTAATAAATTGGATTTTGGTATTTCCATTTATGTTATGGCGATAATCGTCAGCATTTTAATTCAAATTTAAAGCTTTGCGCATTAGTCAATCGGTAAAATTTATCACTTGCATTACTCTGTAAAATTGTTTTGTGTGTTTAAATTTTAAAGCAGGCAGGGCCCGCTACCTATTTCATCATCTATTTTCTGTACACAATATTTCATGAGCTTTGATTCAATAAACTCATGAACGGTCTTTTTGTTCTCTTGCGGGTATAAAATATGAATATTTGGGCCTGCATCTATGGTAAAACATACAGGTATTTGGTGCTTCTCCCTAAAGTTCCTGATCTCACTGATGATATGCAGGGAGTTAGGAGTAAGTAGGGTGAAGCCAGGGCTCGAACTCATCATTAATGCATGTAAACTTAATGCTTCCGCTTCAGATATTTCGATAAATGTTTTAATGTTTCCTGTTGTTAGAGCCTTGTATAGCTGTGCTGTATGATCAAAAGCCTGTTTAATTCTACCTGTTTTATAGGGATGATTGTCCATTAACTGATGACCTGCTGTACTGCTTGTTTTTTTTATTTCGCGACTAACAATTAGTATAGTATCCTGAATTGTTTGAAAAACAGGATGGATTTCTTTAGAGAGATTAATGGCGTATTCCTGACTGCTATCTTTCAAAATAGTATTTTTCCCCCAGGTGTTCCAACCTCCATAAACCGAACGGCATGCACTTCCAGAGCCTAAACGGGCCATATTGGAAATTATGTTATTACTTAGTTTCTCTCCTGTAATTTGCTGATGTATTTGAGCTAAAAGTATAGCTAAAGCACTATAACTACTTGCCGAAGATGCTATTCCTGATGAATGAGGAAAGGTATTCGTACTTTCGATGTGTAAGTAATAGTTTGTTAGCCAGGGACATATATAAAGCAGGTGTTTTAAGAAGGTTGTTAGTTTAAATTCAAAGGAAGGAGCTGGTAAATTTTCAAACAGCAAGTCAAAAGATAGATCTTTTTGATTTTTTTGGTACTGATATCTTATGGAAGTAGTTGTTAGGGCATTTTTTAAGGTAAAACTAATGGATGGATTAAGGGGCAGTTGAATACCACTTTTTCCCCAGTATTTTACAATAGCAATATTTGATGGACTTTGACAGCTTACTTTTCCTGAGGTCGACATATCGTTTGGTGTATCTGTTTTCATTTTTTTTGAGCACGCTTTAGAGATGAAAATATTGTAACTACTAATCCTGCGATTAACATATTTTTTTAATAAAAATATGTTATGGTGTACCTACCTTGCATATTTTATAAGGTTATCTGTTGATGTAATGTGTATGGGTTTAATTTCATTAAGTATTATTTAAAACAAGGGTTTTTTAAAACCAGATTATTGTATTTAAACAGGGTATCTAATTTTTTTTCTTTAAAGTAATGCTGAACATAGCCATTGGGTTGATCACTCACCGCCATTATAAAATCTCCACCCCAGGCGCCAAGAGATTTTATTGATCCTTTAAAATCATTAAAGAAGGTTTGCTGTATAGGTGTTTTTTTTAGTGTTTGACCAATAATAGTTTCATGTTCAGTCATTAATTCCTGAAACTCCCTGATGTCATTACATACAGTCATGAGAGTTGAAATTGTGCTTATTTGCGCAAGATCATGGGTATTGATATCTATTTTGTTAAAATCCCGAACAGATTCCTTTGAGCTTTTCTTATGTCCGGAGTATACAAAAAATATTTTATCCCTAAATGGAGGAGCAAAGTTTATTTCAACGCTTCGGGGTTTATCATGAACCAACAAAAAGAAAATAGGCATAGGACTTTGGGCATTGGCAATATCGTAACCCGATCCATTAAATGTTTTACTTAGCAGCTCATACGGATCAATTTTAAACCAACGGGACAGGTTATAGATTAGGGTAGAGCTACTTCCTAAACCCCATTCAGGCATGAAATCGAGCTTGGTAACCACATTTTTATGCATGATATCCTGAATGCTTAATCTGCTTGATTTTAAGGCAATTCGTAAAATTTTTTGCAGTAGTTTAGCAAAGGATGTATGGCTAGCCTCTGTAATGGTTAGATTATTGTTAAAACATACCTTGTTCCATAAACCTGAGGGATGATAAGCATGCCAGGTCAATTCATTGTTCTGAGAGGCATATATTTTCATATCCTGACCTAACTGTAAAGGGACCGACAATGCTTTGGCTCCTCTTAATACCATATATTCACCTGAAATCATGAGTTTTCCATTTCCTTTGGAGGAAAATATAGGGGTATTACTATCATTTTTAATCATGTTGTTACTTTATAGGTAAAAGCTTATCTTAAGATTTATGAGTTTGTTGATTTCTTTCTGATTTGGTCTAAGAATTGTTTTACAGAAGAGTAACTTACGCATTGATCACTAAAGTAGATATTTGCTTTTGATTTTTCATCCTCAGAGGCTTGAAATGAAGAAAGAATATTAGATAAATGCATTTTCATATGTCCTTTTTGTATACCTGAGGTGACTAATGCAGCAACTGCTGAAAAGTTATTGGCCATACCTGCAGCTGCCATTATTTGCATTAGCATAGGAGCTCCGGGTTTACCCAATAACGCCAATGAAATGTTTGCCAGAGGGTGTAACTGGGTTAAACCTCCTACAGTTCCAATGGCTAAGGGAAGGGTTAACGAATAGGTAAAGGTATGTTTGTCAATATTAATTTTGGATAAGCTGCTATACTTCCCATTTCTGCAAGCATAGGCGTGAACACCGGCCTCAATGGCTCTGAAATCATTTCCAGTGGCCAACGCCACAGCATCAATGCCATTCATAATGCCTTTATTATGTGTAACAGCACGATAAGTATTTTGTGTAGCCAAATCAACAGCGGTTTTAAATCTCTGGGCAAATTCTTGCGGTGAGTAGATGCCACTGTATGGGCTAAGTTTGTCAATAGCACAGGTAATGGAGCACTCAACCAGGCAATGTGGGGTGTAATTGGAAAGAATAGCCATGATAATCTGCGTGTTCTTACTACTATCTTTTTCACTTAAATAAGCTTGTAAGGCTTGGCCCATTTGTTCCAGACAAGAGTTAATAAAATTGGCACCCATTGAATCAACAGTTTCAAAATTAACCAATAAACTATAGGCACCTTCTGCAGCATCATATTCATCATTAAGTTGCATATCAATCAAGCCACCACCACGCGATTTCATGCTTTTGCTAAGGTCCTTAACCGATTCTTTCAGGTATTGCTGTATTGCTGGCATCAATTGTAACATGGCTTCGTAAGCCCAATCGGTTTTAAAAAAAAGCTGGCCTACCTTTTGGGTTGAAATAACATGAGTTTTAAAACCTCCGTTTGCACTCCAAAATTTAGCCGCTTTGGAGGCTGCAGCTACCACAGAACTTTCTTCAATAGCCATAGGAACCGAATATTCTTTTCCATTGATTGTAAAATTAGGCGCGATACCGTAGGGTATATAAAAATTACTGACCGTATTTTCGGAAAATTGATTATAGGTTTTCTGTAAATCAGGATGATGATGGCTCAAAAGTGTGTCCTTTATTGTGAGTGGCAACTTATATTCTTTGCAGATAATATTTATCTTTTCCTCTAGGGAGAGTTTCGAAAATCCTGAAATCATTGTTGTTATTTGGTGTAATACAATTAAAAAATAGTGTCGCTATGGTAACATACAAATTATATTTTTGTTTACTATCCTTAAGCTTTCTGCTTGCAATTTGTTTAAAGGTAGAGGTATAAACGATGTATCACTAATAAATGGAAGAAAAAGATAGCTGTAAAAAGGGGTAAATGCCATAAAATGAGGGGTATATTTTGAAATTGATACAATGTTTTATTACCTTCCGTATTTAAAAGGTACAGATCAATTGACTACCATTCATTCAGTATTGCACTTATTAAATCTAATTGAAATATGAAACGACCATGCAAATTCAATCAATTATCTTACACACAGGCAATGAAATACATCTTATTCATGAACGCCTTTGAATAAAAAAATGGTGATTAATGAATTTATACCAATTGGTTCATGACCCGAGCGTTATATATGTATGCAATAACGCTGTCATTAATCCATCGGCATATTACGGAGTACTTACTT
>JBFHEL010000040.1:0-18241 GCA_041584155.1 Saccharicrinis sp. | reverse complement strand
TAATCATTCATATGAAATATGCGAGGATATTGAATATGCCAAAGGGTGTGTAAAGAGTGTTCATAATCAGGGGATTGTTTATCAAAAACGCTTGGATGATGCTCAAGCCATTGCAAAATTTAAGGAAGCATTGCTATTATCCCGGCAGATCGGTTATCAAAAAGGAGTATTGGGAGCCTATTATAGTTTGGCTGTTGTTTATAAAAGGGCTAAGGAATTTGAAAGAGCCATTCAGCTTTTGAATGAAGGATTAGCTATTGCTATTAAAGAAAATGTGAGAAAAAGCATGAGTGATTATTATGCGATTTTATCAGAAATATATGCTTTCAAAAATAATTATAAAAAGGCACTTGAATTTTATAAGTTACACACGCATATAAGTAACGAAATGGTGAATCTGGAGTCGAATAATAAAGTTGCCGAACTGCAGGCTCAGTATAGGGTATCGCTTCAGAACAGAGAAAATGAGGTGTTGAAAATGGATAATCAGATTAAAGAGTTAAAGATTAAACGTAAAAACCATTATATATGGTTTGCAGTAATTGTTTTGTCATTGCTTATTGTTTTGGTGATTATTATATACAAACGGTTTTTGCTTAAAAAGCAGGCTAATATTGACCTTCAGGATTTGAATAAAAGTATTGTCCTTAAAAATGAAGAATTGGATTTGTTAAATAAAAGATTGAAGAAGTCAAAGGATCAACAGCTTAAATTATTTGGTGTTATTTCGCATGAATTACGAAATCCACTTTATTGGTTTCGCAACCTGGTGCAGATGTTGTCTTCTCGTATAGATATCATGGATAAAGAGATGGTTGCTAAATCATTAAATTCTTTAAACGAATCGGCAACTAATACTTTTCACTTGATGGATAATCTGTTAAATTGGTCAAAATCGCAACTAGGTAACATGCGATATAATCCAGAAGTAGTGGATATCAATGCTTTAATTCGTGAAAATGTGGCTTTGATCAGTCATTATGCTGAATTTAAGCAGATTAAAATTATGAGTTCTATAGAGATAGCTTTTTGGGTAAAAGCAGATAAGGATATGATTAAAACGGTGATAAGGAATTTATTATCTAATGCAATAAAATTTACCCCTGATAATGGACAGATAGAAATAAAAACTAATCAAAGAGGGAAGAGTGTTGTGTTTGAAATCCATGATACAGGTATAGGAATGGATGAGAATACTTTGAATAGTATTCAGTCTGCTTCAGGAATTAAATATATGCCTACTGCAGATAAAGAAACAGGAAGCGGTTTGGGATTAGTCTTGAGTAAAGAATTTGTAGAAATTAATCAAGGTGAGTTTATTGTGGAAAGTAAGCAGGGGGTAGGTTCTGTTTTTAAGGTTAAGTTACCCGCAATGTGTTAATTTTTAATGTGGTTTCGTCTTTTTGACGAAACCACATTCATACTTATTTTCCGTTAAATTCCAGGCTTAGTTTTTTGTATACTTCCCGCATTTCATCGCTCATACCATCTACAGTATAAACAGAAACACCTTTAGCTCCTTTTTCTTTAGCCAGTCTGATAGCTTCTTCTAATTCGGCAGGTGTTTTAAAGGCGGGGGCAAATAAACCAGCATAAATAGGGAAGTCAACATCCCTTACATCTTGTTCTGTGGCAAAACCTATCCAATTGATATTCTCACGATAAAAATTTTGATATAACATAGGGAATGCACCATCCAGGTTCCAATCGTTCCATGCCTGGCGTACCATTTGACGTGACATTTCAGGGAAAGGGAATACTGCTGCTGTCATTTTATTACCGCTCTCATGGGCTATTTCAACCAACTGATTAACCAGGCTGGTAATGGCATTTAATCTGAACTGACGCCATTCGGTGCTCAGTTCAGGATGTGACATCTCAATAGGATCTTTATCGAATATCTTTTTAAATCCTTCACGACCCAATGGATGGTATCCATAGTCGTATTCAGGCATTTCATGATCCTGAACTAAATTGTATTTTGGTTGCAGGTCAGCTCCTAAAATAGCATCACAATAGCGCACATAGTCAAGATGTATGGAAGCCAGACCCTTTACCTGAGTTAGTTTTCTAACGTTACTCTTAATATATTCCCTGGCTTCAGGAACGTGGGGACTTAACCATTGGTAATAATCCACATATGGACGTTCTTCAAGTGAATTTTTTCCTAAACGATTAACTGCATACCATTCAGGATGTTTGTTGGCTATGGTGTCATTAGGACGGTTAAAAGTCCACATCCAAGCATGTATTTTTATCTCTCGGGCATCGGCCAGGGTGATAATTTGTTGTAGTATCTCCGGTTCTGCATTAATTAAAACATCAGTGATGCCCAGGTTCTTGTATCGATCAAGCTTTTCTTCCCATTTTTGCAAATCTATTTTTTTACCAGCTGAGGTCCAGGTTGCGAATTTAAACTGAACTGTCGTTTCTGTTTTTGCTTCTTGAGACGATTGATTTTGCGGTGTGCATGAAAAAAGAGCACAGGCCAAAAGGAAAATGAATAAATGTTTCATTGTTTAAATAAAATAGTTCGTAATCTTTATTTCCTGAATTTTATATTACAAAAATAGTAATAATGCTTTTGGATTGCGATAAGTAACGCTGAATAGTAATAAATTACTGTGGAGAGAGAATGAATTTTAAAAATAAGGCAAAAAAAAAGGGAGCCTTGCGGCATCCCTAATTTTAACCAAACCTAACCCTATATTTTTATACTAAAAGTATTCTATTTTTAAAAGCGGAAACAAATATAGATAAATTTTTTAATCTAGCAAAAAAAAGTGAAAAAACTTCATTTTTTATGCCTGATTTAACTAACCTGTTCAGCTATTGAAATGTTTTTGCCGTTTTAAATTAAAATAAGCCTTGTTAATATGTGGATATAATGCTGATGTAGTTATGATTGAGCATTTCTGGTGAATTGCAGATAGGCTTATTTTATTATACCATTGGTATAAATTTGTTCCATTCTTGTTGATATGCGTTTAGGATGTAAATTTCCTTATTTTATGATTGTTCGCATGAGTCTGTGGTGTTCATTTTACTATATTGCACGCCTATAAATGAGTTATTGTATATGGAGAGTATTATTATGCTTGGATTACCACTTGTGGAATGGATAGGTTATGTAGCATCAGCTATTGTATTGGTTTCATTAAGCTTATCGTCGCTTGTTAAGCTTAGAATTTATAATTTAATAGGGGCAGCAGTTTTTTCATTTTATGGTTTCTATATTGGGGCATTGCCTGTTGGCATAATGAATTTAGCAATCTGTTTTTTTGATATCTATTATCTTAGAACCTTATTGTTTAGAAGTGAAGATTTTGATTTTATCGTGATTAAAGAGGATGATGAATTTTTGATGAAATTTTTGAGTCATTATAAAAAGGATATAGGGCATTATTTTCCAGGATTTTCTCTTCAGCCAGGTCAGGAAAAATATATTTTGATGGCCTTAAGAGATATGAATGTGGCTGGTGTATTTATTGGCACAAAACCTGCTCAAGGAGTTTCTGATATCCTACTTGACTATGTAACCCCTCAATATCGCGATCAAAAAACCGGGAAATACCTGTTTCAAAAATTTAAGGAAGACTTTTTAGGTAAAAGAGTACAGGTGTTAAAATGTGCTTCGTCTAATACGGCACATATTAAATATTTAAAGAAAAACGGTTTCGTAGAACGTGAGGAAGAAGGCTGTTTTGTGCTTTCATTTCTTTAAGTTATTTAGTTTACTTTTCTCCTTATGTAATCGCTTATTTCATTGACATTGGCAGTGGTTATTTGTATCTTTATCAGGCGATCATCGGTATGGTTTTTCTTATTTAATATTAGGGAGGAAACAACGTTATGAAAAGAGATGAAATTATTAGGTTTGCCAACGAAAATAAGATTTGTTTTATGGCAACCATCGCAAATCAACGGCCTCATGTTAGAATGATGAAGTTATGGTTTGCTGACAAATCAGGGTTTTATTTTGAAACCTTATCTCCTAAGGATTTGAGTAAACAAATTCATGTAAATCCAAGAGTTGAGGTGTGTTTTTTTAACCATCCCAAAGAAATAAAAGAAACAAAGGAATTACGTATTTCAGGAGAAATAGAATTTGTAACAGATGCAGCCATTATTCATAAAGCCCAAAAGGAACGTGAGTTTTTGGGTAATATTGGCAATCAGCCTCTCGAATCCTATATTGAAGTGTTTAAATTATCTCATGGAGAAGCACACTTCTGGACTTTGGAATCAAGTGTTCTTGAAGAAAATGTGATGGATCATATGATGTTTTAAAGAGGGACTATGAGGTGATTCTTCTAACTAATAAGATGTAAATAAAGGCTTGATATGTATTTGTCAAGCCTTTTTTTTGCTGAACCAGCATTCTGATAGCATTAAAAAACAAGGGTATGAAACGACTATGCAAAATCAATCTATTAATTTGCATGCAGGGCAATGAAAGATATAGTATTTATGAACGTCTTTGTATATAAAATATGGTGAATAATGAATTTATACCGATTGGTTAATGACCCGAGTGTTTTATATGCTTCGCAATAACGCTGTCATTAATCCATCGGTATAATGCGAAGTGCTCACTTTATTATCAAAATGGTACTATTGGGAGTTCTCCCGCATTTCGCTCAACAGACTATCTGACCATTGAAAATTAAATTTAAGCACATGAAAAAAAATATAAAAAACAACTACGTGTTTGTTTAATTGTTTATCTTAATAAATAATTTACAAACAGTAAAAGGTGATAATTATGGTAGTCAAATTCAGGGAGGCTCTCATGAAGAAAAAACTGTGGTTTGTGCATTTAAGGTTTATTATTATGATATTTATTAATAAGATGGTTTACTAGCGCATATTTTTATTGTACAGTTGTGGGTAATGTGTTTAATTTATGATACATATAAATAACTCAATAAGGCAATGCACTGTTCACCAAACAAAACAGATTGATTATACAGGGTGACTCCGGGAGTGATTCTGATAAAGGGATTTTATTCAATACAAACATGTTACATCACTATGAAAAAACTTATCCTTCATTTTTTATTTCTTTTATGTGCTTCGTCCATTTTTGGGCAGATTGTATCTAACGATGAAATAAAACAGCGTATTCAGTTATATAAATCCGACCTTAGAGGACCATACAAGGAGATTAGATGGTTTTGTCCTGATGGCAGCATAATACCTCCCAAAGAGAGATGTCCTGAGCCTGGTGGTGTTCAACGTGCCCGGTACAAAGATGAAGTGACAAAACTGGCAGAAACAAACCATGTTTTTTTAGGTCAGATTCTGGCTACTACTCCGTATGATCAATTTTGGGATAGTGACAACTACAATTCAAGACTCAAACAATATCAGCTCGAAATTTATTTACGCATGACGGATAATGGATGGATATTGCGTAGAGCACAGTATTATCGTGGCGCATTTCAGGCTGAAGATGAAGAACAATGGGGTATTAATTTTTTTAATTGGCTATTGCTTAACGATGAGGTGATTGAAAAACAATTTTTTTTGATTAGGCAAGCAGCTAAGGATATACCTCATAAAGGAGATGATAATCTTAAGCAAGAGATCCGATTGGGTTCCAAACTAATATCCGACTCCTATGCTCCCTTTCTTGATTTGCGTGTTAAAATTCATGGACAACCAGAATTATCGGATGTGGAAAAAGTTAAGGAATTCAGAGATAAGCATAAAACCAAAATGGTCAAAGAAGATCAGGATAAAATGGATGTTTTGGTGAAAAATATGGAGAAGCTATATAAACCCCTGGATATTAATTTTCTGAATGCTTATCTTACTGCTATTCCCAAGTCAGGTGCACTTTATCAATCGCTGCTTACTTTTCAATTATCCTATAAAAATTCAATATCAGCTATTGATAAAATAAGTCTTTTAGCTCATATGATGGAAGAATTACGATCTTCTGTTTTAAACTACAAGTCTGCAGAAACAAGGTTAGCTATATTGGATATTTCTATTGCATTGGAGGATATTCTGTTTAAAGAACAGGCTGCTTACAAGGCAAGTAATCTAATGGATAATATTACTAATATACGTAGTTTGGGATCAGCTGCTACCGCCTGTGGATATCTTGAGTTGTGGGAGTGGGAACAACTCAAAAAAAGATTAGACCTGGCAGGCAAGAGTTCTCTTTCTGAATCAGAGATCTTTCGTTTGTTCGAATCGTGCAGAAATATTACTGAATGGGGAACAGCGATGTTCTCTTCGGTTTACGAAGATGTGGTTAATATGTATGCAGGATTTGAACATATGTCAAATGGTTTTATTGATGAAAAAGTCAGGTCTTCATTGTTATTACAGGTGGGTAGGGTAGTCAATAATTTCGGAGAAAACCTAAGTGCTTTGCTTCCTGTATCCAATCAATTGATGGACATCAGCGGACAAACGGCAGCACGTGGTCTGAATCCTGGCTACGCAAAAGGTGAATTGGTGGTAATTACAGGACAAATGGATGCGACCGAATTTGATAAAAACAAAATATATGTATTCAACAAACCTCCGGCAGATTTGAAACCGGTTGCAGGAATAGCTACAGTAAGTGAGGGGAATCCCGTTTCACATATTCAGTTACTGGCACGTAACCTGGGCATACCCAATGCGGTTATCTCGTTGCAAAACCTTGAGGATCTTAAAAAATACTCAGGGAGAACCGTTTTTTATGCAGTATCTTCCAAAGGAGTGGTTATTATGAAACCTGAAGATGCCATGAATATAAAAGAGAAGGCTTTGTTTGAAAAGAATAAAAGGGTGCAAGAAAAAATGGCTGTTCCTGTTGATAAAATTGATCTGAAATACAGGCAGATTATCAACCTTCGTGCTGTAAATGCTTCTTCATCAGGGAGGATTTGCGGACCCAAAGCAGCTAACCTGGGGCAACTGAAGCAAATGTTTCCGGATAATGTGGTTGAAGGTCTGGTTATCCCCTTTGGTGTTTTTCAGGAACATCTATTGCAGCCAATGCCCGGACAGGATATTTCATATTGGGAGTATTTAAACCAAATATTTAAATCGGCTCTTACGATGCATACAAATGGTAGCGCGGAAGTTGACGTGGAAAACTTTATGACTGCAGAACTCGCTAAATTCAGAAAATATGTTCAGGAAATTAAGCTTTCGGAAGAGTTTATTAATGAGCTGAATGTGCGTTTTAGAAAAGTCTTTGGTAAGGAACTTGGAGAACTTCCTGTTTTTCTCAGAAGCGATACCAATATGGAAGATTTAAAAAACTTTACCGGTGCAGGTTTAAATCTTACTGTGTTTAATGTTGTTTCGACTGATCAAATATTACAGAGTATTAGAGACGTTTGGGCGTCGCCATATACAGAGCGAAGTTATCGATGGAGACAACGTTATCTGACTAATCCAGAAAATGTTTTTCCCTCGATACTAATCATCCCCTCGGTAAATGTGGATTGCTCTGGAGTGATGGTGACTAAAGGATTAGGCACAGGAAGCCTAGACGATATTACAATAGCCTTTAGCAGAGGGGCCGGCGGAGCTGTTGATGGTCAGGCTGCAGAATCGTATCTTATTAAAAAGCATGGTGAGGTTATTTTATTGACTCCTGCAAGAGAGACCGTATATAAAACATTGCCGCTCTCGGGCAATATCAAGGAGCTTTATACAACATTCGAAAAACCGCTGTTAGATAGTCAGAATATAGCGAGCTTACAGAATATGGCCAGAAGTATTCAGGCAAAGCTGTCTTCTTCATCAAATATGGACTCCCGGGGTCCATATGATATAGAACTTGGTTTTAAAAATAATCAAATCTGGTTATTTCAGGTCAGACCCTTTGTTGAAAATAAAAATGCAGTGGGACAATTGTATCTGGAGAGCCTAAATCCTGTTTTAAGTGATAAAATATTGATTAATTTAATGGAAACTGTAAAACCATGAGAAAGATAATAACCATTCCGTTAATTCTGTTGTTTTATGTGCAGGCTTTTTCTTATCCTGTTGACGGTTATGAAACCACAGGCATCAGAAGGCTTTTGTATCAACAGATGGTAAATAATGGAGAACTAAAAGGTACGATCCTTAAAGAAGGAGCCATGCTGGGGCTGAAAGATATTCGGCTTAATTTACTGGGAAGTAAAGGTGATAGTTTGGAGATGTGGCCATTGCCTGATGTAAAGCTTCAGAAATCAATCGATGCCTTATTTCCTATTTTGGATGAGAGTTATTCGATTGCCGTAATGGACATTAGCTCCGGATATCCTGTCAGGTACGCTAAACGAAAGGAAAAACAGGGCTATCAGCCTGGTAGTGTGGCTAAATTAATTGTTGTTGCTGCCTTGTTTAATGAGTTACAAAAAATTTATCCTGACTCTTTTGAAAAAAGACAGCACTTATTAAAATCAAAGTATGTACGAGGTGGAAAATGGGTGAATTACGATGAACATACTATCCCTGTTTTTAATACCGAAACTAAACTATTTAAGAAAAAAGTGGCAGAGGAGAGTGATGTGTTCAATTTGTACGAATGGGCAGATCATATGA
Organism: Saccharicrinis sp.; assembly: GCA_041584155.1. Lineage (GTDB taxonomy): Bacteria > Bacteroidota > Bacteroidia > Bacteroidales > Marinilabiliaceae > Saccharicrinis. Next base: position 9,697 of record JBFHEL010000040.1, on the reverse strand, counting down.
TTTCGGCCAGTAATAACGGAGCAGCAAGTGTGGTTTGGCGGGAAGTAATATTAATGAATGCTTTTGGCGAGAGGTATTTGCATTTGACTGAAGAGGAAGCGAATGCATTTTTTAGCAATACATCTAAGTCTAAACTGATGGAGATTGCCGTTGGTGTGGTTAATGAGCCTATCAGGAATGTTGGTATTACCAAAGAGGAGTTGCGCTTAGGTAGCTTTTTTACCCGGACGGCTAAAAGTATAATACCGGGTTCTGGAGGAAGCCTTGGAACGCCTATTGGATTCATGAAATATCTGGTGGCTATGGAGAGGGGTAAATTAGTTGATGTAAAATCGAGCCTCGAAATAAAACGATTAATGTATAGCACCTCAACCAGAATCCGTTATGCCTCTTCTCCTCATTTAAATTCGGCTGCTGTATATTTTAAATCTGGTAGTCTTTACCAATGTAAACCGGAAGAAGGGTTTGAATGTAAAAAGTATATGGGTAATGTTAATAACTTTATGAACTCAGTGATTATAGTGGAACAAGCAGATGGCTCTAAATATATGGTTGCTTTGATGTCGAATGTATTAAAGAAGAATTCAGCAGTAGATCATAATGCCCTGGCCTCAAAAATTGATCGGGTGTTAAGGGATACCCGACGGTGAATAATGGTTTGTAGCAGGGGTATGGTGCGTATGAGTCTACCCCTGCATAAAAGGCAAATAGAATAAGCTCTCTAAAACATGTATGCTCGTGATGTTGTAGTATGTTTTTTATAAAAAAGCAGTTTTAATTTACCTTTTTTCGCCAGATTCATTCATCGCATTCATTGCGTTTAAGGCCCATGAACTGATTTTTTTATTAGGGTGATTGATATAAGTATTGACTATAGGAATATATCTTTTGTCTTTAAGCACACTTAACAGATATAAAACAGCTAATTTTACTTTTACATCCTTTCCTTCGAGTAACATAGAAAAGCATTCACCCTGGCTCATGACCTTAATTCGAAGTTCGTTGATGATTTCTTTGGTTATCGAATCGGATAGTGTTGTTTCAATAATCGGGATAAGTGTCTTTTTTAAATTGGTATCCAGAATGTTATCCAGAAATTCGATGGCGTTTACACGCATCTCGCTTTTATCACTTTTGATATCCCGATACAGCGAATCAATTTCCTCAGGTGGATATTTGAGCCCAAGAAATTTAAAGATCCGCAGCAGATTATCATCGAGACGTCTTTCCAGTAATTGAATCAGGCTTTTTCTGGCCTCAAAAACAGTATCTTCATTGCTCTGGTTGCTGATACGCTCCTGCTGCACATGTAGCGCAGCCAGGGTGTTAAGAAACATTTTAGCCTCGTCAAAAATATTATGAATGATACGTTTGTTATAGAAAACCAAGTGAGGTTGTTTGTTCTTCAGTCTGGTAAGAGATAGAAGAACATTGTTTCGCACAATAATATCGTTATATTCTAATAATTCAAACAAAAAATCAATACCATTTTGAGTGCCTATGTTTTCAACAATTTCAGGTATTCCTCTTACAATAAACACACTGAAATTATTATTTCTGATTTGTTCGCTCAGGTAAACTATAATTTTAAAGCCATAGTTCGAAATAGCCTTCACCGCATAATGCTTCTCTTCTTTTTTTTCAAGAAAACTTAATAGAGTTGGAATAAATAGCATATCATAAGTCATGCCTGCAGTTAATATAGCTTCACTTCTTAGTTTAAAGTTGCTGTCTTTCAGTAGTTTTGTTATAAAATGATAATGTTCCGGCAGGTTAGCTGTCCCAATTAGTCTTAATAGTCTTATTTTTTTTATATCTGATTCTTCATTTTCAGGAAGGCTTTCCGCTTCTTTGAGTTTTTCCCTGATGATCTCAGATAGACCAACCTCTTTTCTTAAATCCGGATTGTTATTTGCCTCTATGGCAAAGGCCATTAGAGCGGCATGTTTGATCACCTCATCGGAGCTTGTAATATAATGTTGTATTAGTTCAATTCTATCTTTTTCTGCGTGTTCAATTAAATACTCAATAGCAGCTATTTTAATATGAATATCTGCTGATTTAGTAAATTGCTTAATCTCGTTTGATAAGTTTTCTGATTTATAATCATATAATTTTTTGATAGCTTCAGCAACTATAGCCGGTGAAGGATGTTTTAAAAGCTTTTGAATACTGTTTAAAAGTCTTTCATGATGCAAATCGTCCGTGTTTTTGAGGATATATAGTATTTGTTTTTCCGTTCCGTTTTCCAGAACAGAGCTTAATCCTTTGTAAACGGATTGATTGCCCACATCTAATATTAATCCTTTGTTTTTAAGCGGTTCATTGTGCAGATTTAGTTTTTTCTTAAACAGGCTAAGGTATTCTGTTCTTACCTTAATCACCAAACGAAACCAGATAAATAACAATACAACAATTAACAGACTGACATATTTGAGGGGAATATTAAAGCCGTTAATTAAGGTGATAAGAAGGATTCCACTAAGACCGGTGGCAAAACTGTCTACAAAAACATCAATAAAAGTTTTAGCTTGTTTTTTTGTTTCTGAAGGTATGGGAAGAGCTAATAATTCTATAGCTGACCTGTTTACCGATTGTTTCAGACTGGCATCGCTCGCTTTAATTAGAACGGCAGCCCATAGGGCTGGGGTGATTATAATAGCAATTACTCCAGCAAGAATGCCAACCGGTAGAAAAAACAGGGATACTCCTACGCCATAAGTACCAACCACCCGGCGTGTAATAAATAGCTGAATTAATAGCGATATAAGATTGAAATTAGAAAACCAGAATCCAAAAAAAGCGGTCAGCTCATCTTCATTGGTAATTTTTTGTGAAGATATCGCGTTGAATTGATAATCGACAAGTTTGGCAACTAATACACTAATGGCCGTGATGAGTGCCAGGTATTTTAAGTGTTTCGATTTGATTATTAAATGGAAAGGATGTTCCGATACCTTTCCCATTTTGGTTTTTCGTTTAAATACAGACTCTTTTTGTAGTTGATTTCCGTACCATATATTTCGGGTAAGAGGTATACAGATAATCAGGAAGATAACACCTACAAACAACAAGTTTTCGCTGCCTAATATGGGGGCGAAAATGGACGTCAGGTAACCGCCCATTATCCCTCCTCCAATGGCTGCTCCACCTATCAGACTAAATAGTCTCTTTGCCTCTCTGCTATTGAAAACAATGTTCGCCAACAACCAAAATTGTGATGTGGCCAACACTCCAAACACCATCACCCACACATAAAAAAAATACAGAACCCATTTGTCTACTAAATTTAATCGCAGTAATACGGAGAAAACGGTTATCAGAATCACTGAAATAAGCAGAGTGCTATGGATGATTTTATTCAACGGTACAGAATTGAGTATGCGTGAATAAAAGGTGGTGATAAAACCAGCAACTACAGCAACGAGTATAAAGGCTAATGGAAGTTTTTTTATTCCCACATCCGACAGGAACAAAGAGGTGATAGTAGGTTTAATAATTAAAAGAGTGGAGATAAGCAAGAAGATGGTTAATTGCATTAAGACTACTCTTTTAAACTCACCGGAGCGAATATCAAACAACCTTAAGATAATTCCTCTTAAAGACCTATTGAGTGTGTTTTCGAACATGAAAATGAAAGTAATATTTTATTTTAGTAAATTATCAACTGTGATTACTAAATTTCTTAAAATATTTTCTCCATCCGTATCCTCAAGAAGTGCCACCAGAATGTACCTGCGGTCGGGGCCCCAAACTAAAATAGAGTCTGCATGAAAAGTTTTCCACGTTCCGGATTTGCGATAGAGATGAGCATCCGGAGCAATTCGACTCAGAGTATTGACAAATTTATGGTTTATCTCAGGGTTATCCATATAGGAGAGCATTTGTGCCGATCGCTCATAGCTCACTAATTTGCCATAGGCCATCAGGTAGTAGTAACGGCATATTTGGGTAACGGTAGCGCCATGACTTATGCCCATTAATGGGTCGGGTCTTCTGATACCTGTTTTTGCATATCTTTTTCCTACCCAAAGACCACCGCCATAATCTTCATCATAGAGTTTATACATGGGGTCTGTCAGTACATTTTCTATCTTTTCAAAACCCACCATATCCATTAACTCTGTAGCAGCAGTATTGCTCGATTTACTTATCATTATACGCATTTTGGCCCTGATTTCAGGCGTGTCTTCAATCTCTCCTTTTTCAATGGCATCCTCAACAGCCAGTAGAATGCCAATTTTAGGCAGACTGGCTGCGTACATCATAACATTTCCATTCAGTCTTGCATATTTTACATCGTATGGGTCGCTGAGGTCGACTACACCTATGGCCATCTTTTTCTGGTTGACAAGTCTCTTCCATTTGTTATTTTTAAAAATCTCTTGTTGTAAGGTGTTTTGCAATTTTAAATCTACGAGGTTTCTTAGGTATTTTACAGAATCGGGGTCAAACTTGAGGGGTAGCTCAGGCATGCCCTGTTTAGTGGGCTTAGGGTTAGTTCTTTGTGCTTTTTGTTCACTGCAACAAATGATCAACACAAAGAGAAGGCCAATGGAAATTATTTTCATAAGTGTCAAGTTAATATTAATTTAATAATTGTACCAAATTTTGACTAAATACATTCGTTTTAGTCACATCATAACAAGGAGAGGAGGTAAGTAGGGCAGTAGTACTTGGTTTGATAAGTAATAAAAACAAGGAATGTGCGGTAGGTAAGGGTTTTATGTTTGGATATAAAGAAATATAACCCTCATAATTATGTGCATTTGACCGATGGATTTTGCTTTGTGCTGGTAAGTGGAGAGTTTATTAAAAAAAAAGGAGAATGCCATTTTAAAGACACCCTCCTTATTCAATTAAATGATAATCCTTAAAGTGGTTACAGTTTAATAAATTTGGTTCCTTTGTTATTGTCTACAATAATATAATAAACTCCTTTTTTCCAATCACCTACAGAGATGGTCTTTTTAGTGCCATAACCACTATTTGAATAAACGCGTTGGCCTGAAACATTATAAATATATATCTGATGTTCATTGCCTTCTTGTGTATTCTCTATTTCTACATTAAGCGTATTTGTAACAGGGTTCGGGTACACAATAAACTCAGTTGCGGTATTGACTTTTATAGTTGTTGAGACATCATACACTGCGGTAACAATTATATCCTCAGTAATATTATCGAAAACAACATCCCAACCGGTGAAGGTATATCCTTCGCGTGTTGGATCTGATGGTGCAATAGCATCTGAACCATAGTTAACATTTTGTGATTCAAGCAATGTGCCATCGTAATCCTCAAACCTTACCGTATATGAATTAATGGTATACAGTGCGGTGACTGTTGTATTAGTGGTTATATAATCGTAGTCGACGTCCCATCCTGTAAAGGTATAACCTGTATGCGATGAACTTGATGGAGCAGTGGCTGCAGAACCGTATTCGACACTTTCAGATTTAAGTAATGTGCCATCATAATCCTCAAACCTTACTGTATATGAATTAATGGTATACAGTGCGGTTATAGTTATGTCTTCAGTAATAGCCTCAAAAGTTACATCCCAACCGGTGAAGGTATAACCTGTACGTGATGGATCTGAGGGAGCCGAGGCTGCAGAATCATAATCTACTGTTTCCAATTTAAGCAAGGTGCCATCGTAATCTTCAAATCTTACGGTATACGTGTTAATTGTATATACTGCAGTAACAGTTATATTCTCAGTAATGTTATCAAAAGCCACATCCCAACCGGTAAAGGTATATCCTGTACGCGTAGGGTTATCAGGAGCTGTTGCTGAAGCAGCCAGCATCAGTGTTTCTGTTTTTAAAACAGAAGTGTCATAGTCTACAAAGTTTACAGTATATACTACATGGTTATATTTATAGGCATTACTAGTTGTTATTTCTGTTACCACTATACCTACTGAGTAACTATAGGAAGTGTGCCAGGTACCGGTATTAGGCAACGCAATGCCATCTTCAGGTATACTACCGGCAAAAGCACTATAGCCAATAGTAATCAGTGAGTTACCAAGCACAACTTCTTCCATCAGAGAATTAGAATAGAAAGCTTTATCTTCGATAGTAGTGATGCTATTCGCTATTTCTACGGAAAACAAATTGTTAGCGTAAAAAGCTTTTTCTCCTATGATGGTAACAGGAACTTCTACGCCATCTACAATAAAACTTTCAGGGATAATAATATCGGTGGCTGATCCAGTATAGTCTGTTATGGTACCGGTAGTTTCATCAAATACAATTTCATCGAGCGTTAGTGTTTTTGAATAACGAGCAAAGCAAGCTTCATCATCATCATAAATCCCACTACCTGCAATGTATACTGTACCATCATTGTCGTAATAATTTATAAAACCATCTATACCACTTGTTGGTAAAACAATAGGGTCATCCAAACTATAGTTATAATCAAAAGCTTTTGCTGCTATATATTTGAGGTTTGACTCACTTTCGAATGTTACAGAAGTAAGGTCTCCATAACTAAAAGCATATGATCCTATGTATTCAATACTTTTAGGGAACGTGAAAGATGTGAAATCACAACTTCGAAAAGCATGACCTCCAATATAAGAAAGTGAAGATGGAATATTCATTGTCTTAAGCCCTGTTTGATAAAAAGCACATGTTCCAATATATGTTACATCATCTGATAATTCAACAGAAGTTAGACCACACTGATAAAATGCATAATTATCAATTACAGTAACATCCTCATTCAAAAAGGTAATAGCACTTTCGGTACCTCCATACGATGTAAGCGTTGTGTAATCAATGGTGCCATCGCCGTTTCTTTTATAAAATAAACCATCAGAGGATTCGCCATTTACGGTTACTATTTCATTATTGGCAAATGCTCCTCCACCTAATGACACAGTATTATCAATAGTTACTTCTGTTATATCATTTCGAGTAAATGCTTTTTCATCAACTAACACAACCGAACTTGGTATACTAACCGATGTAAGTTCGTTTAAGTAAAAAGCACTGGTGCCTATTTCTTCAAGTCCTTCGTTTAAAGTTAATGTTGCGATATCGTTATGTGCAAAAGCACTTGAACCAATTGAGGTAACGGTGGCAGGAATCGTTAGCTCAGTAAAACTGTTGTATGAAAAACATCCGCTAGGTATTTCAGTCATACTAGCAGGAAAAGTAAAATTTGAAATATTATTGTAGCCAAAACAACTCGATCCGACTTCACATCCTTCGGGAATAACAATTTCGCTTAAACTATTATAATAAAAAGCCATACTTTCAATTTCTTGCAAGTTATCAGGCAATATAACTGCCGTAATTCCTCCGTAAAAAAAGGTGTAAGAGCCAATTTTTTTAATGGCATATTCAACACCGTCAATAGTAAAGCTGTCTGGTATAATAATATTGGTTGCTGTACCTGTATAGCTACTAATTGTTCCTGTAGAGGTAGAGAAGCTAACATCATCCGTGGTGATGGTTGTTTGAGCATAAGCTTTGCCACCTAATGTAAGTAGCAAAACAATAAAAAATTGTGTAAAGAGTCTAAATTTATTCATATAATAATTATTTATATTTATGTACAATAAATTGATGATCATCCTCTGTATGCACGTGTCTGATGGGGGATGAAATAAAAAAGGATATGTATGAATTAATCGATAAGATTATTTTTTAGAGCCATCTTGATAAGACCAGCTACATTTTTCACATTTAATTTTGAGAACATATTTTTGCGATGTGTTTCAACCGTATTCTGACTGATAAAGAGGAGATCTGCAATTTCCTTAGTGGTATATTCATCTCCTATTAACTTCAAAACTTCTTTTTCTCGTTTACTAAGTTCAGGTATCACCTGATAATTTCGGGTAAATGAACTTTGTGTGAATATCTCTTTCACCTCTTTAGAAAAATAATTTTCTCCTTTGGCAATCTTTTTCACAGCAGTTAATAGTTCTTCTTTTTCTGCATTTTTTAATAGGTAGCCATTTATATCTTGATTGATAAGCTTCGAAATGATTTGTGGTTCGCTATGCATACTTAAAACCAGAATAAATATAGTGGGATAACTTATTTTTAAGGTGGCCACTAAGCTACTTCCATCGGTATCAGGCATGCTTAGGTCCGTGATCACAATGTCAGGCTTTTCTTTCTTTAAAATATTTAAAGCTAACTCGGCACAGGAAGCTACTCCAATCACCTCGATGTTTTTTTCATTTACAAACAGCGATTGCAATCCTTCAAGAAACATTAAATGATCATCGACAAGTAATACTTTAATTCTATTCATTCTTTTTGTTATAAATCCTTAAACCAATGGAATCTCGATATTTATTAAGGTCCAGTTACCTTTTGATGATTCTATGTTGCAAACACCATTTAAGGCCGTAATTCTTGATCGTATATTTTTTAAGCCAATACCATTTGTTGATGCTTTAGTGTCAAAGCCAACTCCATTATCTTCGAGCATAAGATTCAGATACTCTTGAGCACGAAGTATTTGTACATCTACAATATTTGCTTTTGAATATTTAATTACATTACTCATTAACTCCTGAATGATCCGGTACAATTCGATTTTAATTTCATTGGGTAATTTATCAAGTTCTACTTCGGGATAAAGATTGAGGTTAAGCCTTACCGTTTGGCCTGCTAATATTTCAGACAAAAACTTTTTTACCAAATAAGAAAATGAATGATTTTGTATGTTGACTGAGATCAGGTTATGTGAGATATCTCTGATTTCTTTACAGGTATCATCAATATTACGCATAACAGCTTTAAGTTTTTCATTAGAATTGCTATCAATGATAGTGGCTAAATTAAGCTTTATACTAGCCAGATTTCCACCTACTCCATCATGTAACTCTTGTGCAATACGTTTGCGCTCATTAGTCCGACCTTCCACTTCCGATTTAATGGCATTTACTTCCTGATCTTGCAATAAGGAATAAATCTTCTGCTTATTGATTTCTTCGGTTTTCTGCGATAATAATTGTTTATTCAAAAGCTTTTGTTTGTAAAAGAATATGATTATTAATGCTCCCAGAATACATAAGACCGATACACTTATAGTTATGTTTTTAATTATTCTGTTGTTCCGAAGTAATCGTTCGTTAACCAACAACTCTTTTTCCTGTAGTACTTTTTCTTTTTTTAATAAGGCTATTTCATTTTCTTTTCTATCGTCTTCAAATTCAGCCAATAAATTTTCGCTGAGTTTTTCTTTTTCAATGTTAAACAGGCTGTCTTTTAACGAAGTACGTTTTTGTAGTAAATCCACTGCTTTTTTATAGTTATCTTGCGATATATAGATATCAGCGAGATAACTATAGGCAAATATAAGCTGATCGTTGGCCTCCGCTTCTTCTGCATAGAAGATGGATTTATTATAATACCCAATGGCTAATTTATAATTTTGCATTTTTTTATAAGCTTCGGCAATACTTAAATAGGTGTATGCTAAATCGCGCTTGTTGTCCTCTTTCTGTTCGTATGCTGCAATCTCAAATAAATATTTTAACCCTTTCTTATATGCTGAATTTTCAATTAATTCATTTGCAATATTATGTAAGATATCGTTTCTGTAGTAAGTGGCTAAATGATTATCGTCGCATACTTTTAAGGCTTTCAGGTAATAGACCATTGCTAAACTATCTTGCGCATTTTCCTTATAGGTACATCCAATATTGAGCAGTATAATCTGT
>JBFHEL010000039.1:0-18437 GCA_041584155.1 Saccharicrinis sp. | reverse complement strand
TTTTTTAATGGCAAGAGGAAATAAGAAAATTAACAGCGGAGGTTCTGCCGGACAGAACAGAAAAAAATCAGAAGAATTTTTAAGCCAAAATCTCAAGAAAAAAGGCATCTTCGAAACAGAATCCGGTTTGCAGTACGAGATCATCAAGCAAGGCGATGGATCTTATCCTGAGCAAAACAGTACAGTCATAGTTCACCAAAGAGCTCTGTTATTAGGAGGTAAGGTGTTGGATGATACCTATAAGGAAAACACCACAATGGAATTTAAACTAGATGAAACAATTGAAGGTTATCAGGAAGGCTTGATGATGATGAAAACCGGCAGCAGATATAAATTATATGTTCCACCAGAATTAGGCTGGGGGAAAAAAGGCTCGGGCGGAAGAATTGGACCTTATGCTGTTGTTATTTTTGATGTGAGCCTTATTGAATTTTATTAAGCAACGAAAGAGAGCCGAATATTATTTCAGCACACTTACAACCTTATCCATCAATTGCTCAATAGTATTGCATTGAAAAACTAGCTTATCTTTTTTAAATAGAGCATAAGAACATACGCCATTTACACGTACACGGACCTGCCAATCACTCCCCTCTTGTACCGGTTCAAACCCCAGCCTGTTAAGAGCTCTGCCCACCCAATTAGCAGCCATACTTACGTCCTTAAGCACTATGGGAATAGTATCGGCTTTATGATATTTAAACGACCCGGTTTGATTGTCAAAGATTATTCCTTCGCGCTCAAAAAACTGTTTAAAATCATTCGACAAAACCAGATCTTCGGGTATTCCTTTATGCAGTCTACGTCCCTGTGCGAGCAACCATATTTTATCGGCTATTTGCAAAGCCATCTCCAGATCATGAGTAGAGAGCAATATACCCCTTTTTCTATCTCTTGACAAACGCCGCAATAATTGCATAATCTCAAGTTTAGCCGGAAGATCAAGAAAAGCCGTGGGTTCATCCAGTATAATAAATGGGGTTTCCTGTACTAAAGCCTTAGCTATCATAGCTTTTTGGCGTTCCCCATCACTCATTTTATCAATTACCTGATGCACATAATTAGCCAAGCCTACTTCCTCTATAGCATGATACACCAGTTGAACATCCTTTTCTGTCAGCTTACCAAAAAAACCAGTATAGGGTGTCCTGCCTAACGAGACTAGTTCAAATACGGTTAAATTTTGCACATGAACCCTGTCGGTCAATACAACACTGACCATTTTTGCCCTTTTCGATTCATGAAGTTTTTCCAAAGGAATTTTATCATAATAAATACCTCCTGCCACGGGGGGTAAAAATCCTGACAACGTTTTTATTAAGGTAGACTTTCCTGCACCATTAGGGCCCAGTAAACAAATAAACTCTCCTTCTCTGACCGACACATTTATCTCCTGATGCAGAGGAGCCTCTTTCTTGCTATAACCAACAGACAAATCTTTTGTTTGTAGTATACCACTTTCCTCATTCATTCCCATATACCCCATCATTGTGTTAGACTTCTACGTTTTAAAATCACAGAAACAACTATTGGTGCTCCAATCAGGGAGGTAACCACGTTAATCGGCAAGGCACCATCAAAACCCGGCAAGCGCGCAATTACATTACAAAATAAGGCCAATGCTGCTCCCAGCATCATAACAGCAGGAACCAGCACCGAGTGATCTGCGGTTTTAAACAAACCCTTGCATAAATGAGGCACCGCCAGACCTAAAAATGCAACCGGTCCACAAAAAGCGGTTACCGTTGCAGTTAATACACCCGTTAGTATTAAGATACTAAATCTAGCACGTTTTATATTTAACCCAAGATTGGAAGCATAATTTTCGCCCAACAACAATACATTTAAAGATTTTATAACGAATAAAGAGCCTAACAATCCCAACAACACCAGTGGAATAAAAATCATATGTTTATCCCATGAAACGTTATTAAAAGATCCTAACTCCCACAATACAAATGATTTTATATCTTCTTTTGAACTAAAAAACTGTAGCAAACCAACTATGGCGCTGGAGGCATAACCAACCATGATACCCACTATTAATAACATCGCATTATTTTTTAACTTACGTGCCAAAAACAACACCATCAATAAAACACTTATAGCGCCGGTAAAGGCAGAAAAGGTAATGGTTAACGAACCCCATAATCCCCATGCACTTATAGATACTCCTTGTAACATACCAATTGCTAACACTACAATAGCCACGCCTAATCCCGCTCCTGAACTAATGCCCAGGATAGAAGGACCTGCCAATGGATTCCTGAACAATGTTTGCATTTGCAAACCCCCAAGGGCCAGTCCGGCACCCGCCAATAAGGCTGTTATGGTTTGGGGCAAACGAGATTTAAACAAAATATTATGCCAAATTTCGTTAGCTATATCCATATGAAACATCCACTTAATTACAACGCCAAAGGGGATATATACTGAACCAAGTGAGATATTTAAAATCAACAATACTAACAGCAGTATACTTAGGCTTACAAAGGCTACCTTTTTTCTTCCCTTAATATCTTCTCCCTGCATAGCTTTTACTCCTTAGTCAGCTTTTTGTAAAACACAGGGGAATAATCTTTCAATAGTTCAGGATGAAACAACTTCACCATATCAGATAAAATAACATCAGGACGAATTAGCCCTTCCTCATAATACATAGAGTTTGCTGTATTAGAATAAATGATATTTCTATTTTTAAAAGCATCAAAATCACTATACCGCGGATCCATTTCCTTTAATACAGAATAGCTAAACAGGCCGTTATAATTTAATAGAAGAGACCAATAATCACATTTTGCAGCAGCCTGATACACTGTTTCAAAATCGTAGTTCAAGGAACCATTGCCATGACAATGGGCAAAAGCATATTGCACGCCTGCATCCTTAAAGAAATGAGCTTTATAGCTCTCTGCTGCAGGTACATACCAAATACCCTGATAAGGCTTTCCTGTAAATACGGTAGGTTTATTTTTTGCCTTCTGAGCTATTGCTTTTACCTGCAAATATCTGGATGAAATATCATTTAACTTTGCAACAGCTTCTTTTTCCTTATTAAAAAAAGCTGCTACAAAAACCAACCACTCCACCCTGCCCAATGGCGAATTCTCCAGATAACTGCTATTGGTAACTACATTAATACCTGCATTACGCAATATTCCATAATAATCATCTTTAAAAGGCGACACCATCATCATATCCGGATTTAAAGACATGATCAATTCCATATCAGGAGCAAATGCCGTCCCAATATTTCTGATTGAACCATTTTGAATCCCATTGACAACATAAGGGTTTGAAACATATTCGGGTTCAGCCATTCCTACCAAGGAATTTAAGACATTCAATTCGTTGGCATAACATATCTGTGTAGAAGCCACGGAAATCCATTTTTTCAAGGGTATTTCTATAGCCTCTGGATGATGGGCCAGAAATAAGGAATCATCAGACAATATAGTTTTTAATGGTAATGCGGTAGATTCCCAGGGATGTCTTACTTCAACCAGTTTATGATCCTTAAAATACTGTATTTTAAAAAGGTTAGCATACAAGGGCTGATACACCGAGTCGGCCTGAGCAAGCAATTGATCCTCTGTGTTTTTATGATGACCCGAAAGACATCCCGAGAACAGGATCATTGCTAAGATGAAGTACGAAATATAATTTTTAATCATCACTTTTATTTCCCGAAAGTTTATGAAACAATTTACTTGTGGCAGGTTTTCCGACTCTCTTTTTCAAGCACCTTCCCACCAAACAACAGTCTGGCAGTGGATTCTCGCTTACCTAATAGGTAGAATACGGCTGCGGGTACAGTTCCTGACTCATGCCAAGGCCATTACAGGATTCCCTTTTTAATGCAAAGCATTACCACTATTTGAATACAAAAGTATATTAATTAGATGAACAAAAAAAGGGTTGCAACTGATTAGCTACAACCCATGATTTTTTTAGATGAACGTAATTATTCTTCTTCATAAATTACCATTGCAGAATAGATACTCACACCCTGACTGGAATGGGCAGCATATTTGATATCAATCAATTGATCTGCACCAACCCCTTCATCTGTCAAGTAATCGTTGATCTGAGAGTCAATGGCATTATCAAAATCATCAACTCCGTTATATTGAAAGTGTTTTGTTTTTATTCCCATAACTAAATATTTTATTTCAAATTTATTTTCTTTAAGATACGATAGGTCTTCTCAAATAGATACAAAATATTGCGTTTTGTTGATAAAAGATGTGATTTTTTAGATTAATATAACTCGAGCCACAAGGTAAAACGTTGATAAGCTTCTTCATGTTCAGACAGCCACAAAAGAACTTCTTTGCTATGCTTACAACTACTAATGGAATAACTAAAAGGTTCGATCATCTCATTTTTATCTAATTTTGAAAAGAAGCTCACATAAAACTCCCACCAGAAGCCCTTTTTATCAACAGATGATTCTGATAATATATTAAAAAACGCTTTATTATCCTCTGTAAATTTCGCCAGGTAATTCTCATCCTCACCTAACAGTTCCTTGTCCTTGCTCTTTATTTCACTCATAGCTAGTTCAACCTGACCAAATTGGCTATAGTTGTACCCCGCTTTCACCAATTTAATATCTCTTCGTCCTTTCATCCTGACTCCCTGCTCCCAAAGAGCAGTCAAAAGATCATAGGCCACAGAACTACGATCGCTACCCTGCTCTATTAATAAGAAATAATATAAGGGCAACATACTTTGAACACGCTCCCCCTGATCAAACATAACATAAGCTAATAATAAATGGCTGCTTGCATGCGCAGGCTCCAATTCAATAGCTCTGATCGTATGTTTTTGTGCCTTATCGTATTCTTTACCATTATACAACAACAATGCTAAATTATAATGTAATAGATAATTTCCGGGATGTTTTTTCAATCCTTCCAGATACAATTTTTCAGCTCGTTTTTCTCTGCCTAAAATTTCCCATGCAGAACAATTTATTAAATAAGCATCCTCTTCATACGCTCCTCCCCGAGAAATTACTTTACCACTATAAATGGCTGCCTCTTCGTTCTGACCCAATGACAAATAAGTCAACGCCATCTCATAGCAAGCCTGATTTGAATTTTTATCATAGCGATAGGCCTGTTTAAAAAAGTTTAACGCTTCTTCGTAGTTTCCTAATTCATATTCCGCTGCACCATTTTTCATGATCGTATTAAAGTCATTTGACTGAGCAAACACACCATTCACACACAAGATAAGCAGCATTTGTATTATCAACCTCTTTTCCAATATTACTCGCATACATTTAATTTATAAAACGCATAAAGAAAACAATAAATTACCATATGACTCTTTATTTCTGCATAAAAAATGTTAATGGCTTAGAGCGATTAACTAAAACTAACGGATTGAAGAATGGACTCTATCTGGCGCACATAAAAAGCTTTGTTTTGCTTTTTAGGGGCAAACACAAAACCTTCTACCATTAATAATTTATGATTCTCTTCATCTACTAAAAAATAATTAACAAACGGACCTCCCATCAAGTAACCCTCCACTTTCCATAAGCCACGAAGCTCCATAACATCAATATTATTATTAACTACATTATTATACATCACTGGTAAAGCCATTACTGTGGTCATAAAGGTATCTTCCTGAGGCCCTGGAACATAATTTCTTCCCACGCTATTTCGTAAAGCCACTAAATTATCCAATGACAATGAAGCAACACTATCCATATTAAATTCATAAATAATAATTGATTGTATGGTTTCCAGTCTATCAAAGCGAAACCAGGTAAATCCGGCCGTATCTTTTACCAAACGATAACCCTGAGGCAACACCATATTTAAATTATACTTTTCCTTAATAAAGCGTTTAGTAGCCTCATCTGCTCCTTTTTTATTGGCTTCCGACATGGATATGATATCTCCTTTATACAGGAAATTAAATAATTGTGTTTTATGAGAATTAAACAGATCTACAAATGATTTCTCATCGTCATAATTTATCTCTACCACTTGCTGATTACTGGCCCACACTTCTTTCTGAAATTTAATTTTTGCTTTCTGCAAGATTCCGGACTTTATGACAATAATATTTCTATAGGATTTGAAATGTCCTTCAAAATCCCCCGGACTGATAGTGGTTAATCTAAAGGTTGATTCAGGTTGAGGTATACCCGGGAATTCCGTGTTGGCAAAATCGGAAATAATTGTCTTTACAATTGTCTTTTCCAGCGCGTGATCAATGACCAGAAGCAACTCTCCCGGTGCTCCAATGGATCTTATTTTACTACCACTACCTTGTGTTTTACAAGCAAGAACACTAATTACCATTAAAATTGAAATAAGCACAACACCTCTTAATGGATTAAAAAACGGCAATGACTTTACATATTTATACATAACATGAAGATTTAAAGGATTGGTAACGAACAACCTGTCTCGTAAAAGGGAATAAACGAGACAGGGTCTTATGAATTTCAATATTTTTACTAATTGCTAACAGGAATTAACCAGCAAACCATAAATATTAACCTATTATTGTAACTTAAAATTAATAGGCACCTGATACGATACAGATACGGCCTTAGCACCTTGTTTTCCCGGCTTCCAATCCGGCATTCCGGAAACCACACGTATAGCTTCTCTATCCAATGATGAATCAACACCTCTAAGCACCTTAACATCCCTAACCCTGCCATCCTTACCTATTACAAAGCTCAGATAAACTTTACCCTGAATGCCATTTTCCTGGGCAATTACAGGATAGTTCACCGACTTAGAGAGATAGCTTAATAAAGCCCGATCTCCTCCCGGGAACTCAGGTTTATTTTCAAGAAAAACAAAAGGAATCACCTCATCATTATCTTCTTCATCTAAACCCACATCTTCAAGGGCAACCGATAAATCCTCTGTAGATTCCGAATTAAAATCTATTTCTTCAGGAATCTCCTGTTGGTCATCAACAATAACCAGTTCCTCAATAGGAATGGGTTTTAATTTTGGCTTTGGAGGTTCGGGTTCTTCTACCCTTACAATAGGAGGCAACTCCAAATCCTCAATGAGTAAACCATTGTCGGCAATTACTCTTCTGGTCTCAGTGGATGATTTCCACTCAAAAGCTACCAACGAAGCACCTAAGGCCAAAACAAAACCAATTTGCATAAACATGTAACGTTTGCGTTCTAAATCGGCTTTTTTCGTTTTTTTAACTTCCATAACTCAATTTTTAAATGGTTATACAACTGAAATATTCAGTGGCAACCAATAAAAACCAATTGATATACCAAAAAAACAAACCCAACCAAACACATTCTATAAAACCCTATGTTCAACACACTTACAGTGGTTTATTTTTTAAAACACCTCTTTTAGAAACCTATGCAATATCGCCCAGGCGGGCGATAATAAGCGCCCAACAACTGAAAAATCCCACACCAGATTAGTCCGATGCAGGATTCTTTGATACTTTGAAACTTAGGTGCTAACAAATAAATCATTCATCTCTTTTAGTTGAACACTCCATATAGCATCGCTCAATTTTAATTGAACGATTAATCAATACAAATTTACATACTTCCTTTAATTTTCATTTGATTACTTATGGTCATGGGTATAGTCATTCCATCTGGTATTTGAGCATTGGCTTTCACTTGTGTATTTCCATCAATTTTTTGATTTACATCAGCTGAAAGAATCCACCCCGTATTTTTATCCACCTTTATTTTAGACACCAAAGTTCCTGATAAATCATATTTCACATCCATACCATTATTTTGCACATAAACATCTTTATCTTTAGTCTCTATTTTTGAATTACCCTGAATTAAATAATAGTCCTGATTTATTTCCACCAACTGATAATTAGTATTTATAACGGCAGCAAAACCCGATTCTAAATAGGTAGTAACATGCCATACATCACCAATACGTACCGCTTTATCAGGAAAAATGGCACTTACCATTTCTATATTTCCTTTAAATGCCTTAGCTCCATAAGCATTTTTCATTTGTAATTTAAGCTGTTCTTTTTGTCCATCAGGTATTTCCGGAAACTGATCAATAACAGAATCAAACAAAGACTCAATATTTTTCACCTCAGTAATTTTTCCTTCCATAGTCATTTTCACCTCAAAAGGTTTATCTATCATCTTCCTCAATACATTCGACATAACATCCTGAACATCATCTACCTCGGAGCTAAACTCCATATTTCCCTGAGGCAGATTCATACTCATAGTCATACTCTTATACCTAACTTCGAGATCATAATCCGAAACATTTTTTTCTTTTACCAAATACGACATCACCCCTATAGTTGTCATATCGATATCAAATTTTTGTCCCTGCACATCCTGTTCAATATGGATCTCCGCCTCCATACTCTGGCTATAGGTTTTACCTTTTTCAAGATTTAAAGATATTTTGGTTTTTTGAGCCTGAAGAGTAAAGGCTACAAAAGAAACAACGATCAATAGTTGGAATTTCCTCATCATAAATTAGTTTTAAAATTTATTGTTAATAAAGTTAAGTCAAACTTAAAAAAACTATTAGGATAACAAGTAATTACACACTTACATTTTAAAACACGCTCACCTTACTTTAAATTTTTCTTAGCTTTGTAGCGATTACAGAAATGGTACACATGGGAAAAGTAAACATCCATCAGATTACTGCACATATCAATAACTATTTATCAATAAACTTAGATAGTTTAATTACTGAACCATGTCAAATATTTTTACTGGATGTAAATAAAGAGATTGTTTTTAATTGCAAAAGCAGCCTGTTGCAGCATGATTTTCCACAAATAAATCATTTACAAAAACATTTCAATACCAAACGAACCTATTTTGAAATTCAGGATTATTGTGTAAACATTGCTTACATAGAACTTTTACCCAACCACAAATTTTACCTTTGTCTGGTTATTAAACAAAATACTGAACAAGCCAGATCCTTGTTAAACCTGATTGTAGCCTTACTTCAGGAATCCATTCAAAAAATAATACAACAAAATATCATTGATAAGAATGAGCAATTTACTTTTGCTATTATGAATGCGGTAAATTTTGCGGTATTATCTACTAACCTGAATGGAGATATTTTATATGCCAATAATCAGGCATGCAGACAACTTAATATACGCCGAAGAGACTTAATTACCAAAAAAATAAGCGAGCTTATTCCAAACTGGCAAAGAATAACGCAAACACTCAGTGAAGGCAATGAAATACAAAATGAGGAGACCACTATTGACAACGGCAATGAAACATTGAATTTCAACTTAAACTGCTCAGCCATTACAGATATAGACACCACCAAAATAGGCTATGTTGTTACCTTTCGGTCAATTGAAAAAGTATATCAACTGGTAAATAAATATACAGGCATGCAGGCCCGTTATTATTTCAACGATATCATTGGAAAAAGCAAGCTTATTCGTCAGGCTATTCAATATGCCCAAACTATTTCAAACAGTCCTTCCACCATATTAATTGAAGGAGAAAGTGGTACAGGTAAAGAGGTATTTGCGCAAAGTATTCATAATGCCAGCAACAGAAAACACAATTCCTTTGTGGCCATTAACTGTGCGGCCATATCTGAAAACCTGATTGAGAGCGAATTATTTGGCTATGATGATGGGGCCTTTACCGGAGCTAAGAAAGGAGGGCATCCGGGAAAGTTTGAGTTAGCCAACAATGGAACCTTATTTTTGGATGAAATTGGTGATATGAAACCCAATATGCAAGTCAAATTACTCAGGGCCATTCAGGAAAGTAGTATTACACGCGTGGGAGGAAACAAAGTTATCCCTGTGGATGTTCGAATTATTGCGGCCACTAATAAAAACCTTCAGGAGGAAGTTGAAAAAGGTAATTTCAGAATGGACCTTTTTTACCGCATTAGCGTTATCCCATTACATATTCCTTCGTTACGCGAAAGAAAAGGTGACCTACCCGCTTTAATTCGTTTTTTCCTGAACCAAAAAAGTTTAAAACTCCAGAAAGACATTCCTCATATTGGATACTCTGTACTTCAACAGCTATTAGACTACGACTGGCCGGGTAATGTACGCGAGCTGGAAAACTACACCGAACAACTGGTTATTTTTAATGGCAAGATTTCGCTCGATGGATTCCACCAATTAAAGAATCAAGGTACAAACCCCATGAAAGACTCAAGCCTATTGCAGGCAACAGAATCTACTTCCGATCTCACTCTGCAAGAAAATGAAAAGAGACACATTACCTTAACCCTGAAAAAACACATGGGCAATATCACGCAGGTAGCTAAATCGCTTGGAATTGGAAGAAATACTTTATATCAAAAAATAAAAAAATACAACATCTCAACAAATAAAGAATAAACTACTGATTAACAATCGCTTTAACAACAGTTCTCAAACAACCACAAGAAAACTAAAGAAGACAAAGAAATATATACCGTTCAAATACAGTACACTGTTCGATTTTAGAACAGTCCTTATGAATGAAACATGTTCGATTTTGGAACATATCACTATTTTCTTGGTTTTGCATTTTTCCTATATGCCTAACTATCAATACATTTCGCTTTTTGGCACAAATTTAGCTTATATCAAAAAAAACTACGGTTATGGAAATCAACAAGCACAATATCAGAATTTGTTTGGGAAGCTCTTGTTACACGCGTGGCAATGCGGAGAGCCTTAAGATTATACAACAATACGTAGAAGCAAAAAACATATCTGCCTCATTAGATTTCAGGGGTCATTTATGCAACGAGAACTGCAACAGAGGTCCGGTCATTAAAATTAACGGTGAAACATTTGAAGAAGTACAGCCTTCTGAAGTTGAGAAGCTATTAAAAGAAAAGTTGGGCTAAGCATGAATAATCAAAAACCCATCTACACCATTGAAAACAACTGCATGGATTGTTATAAGTGCATACGTAACTGTCCGTCAAAAGCCATAAAAATAACAGAGCAAAAATCATCTATCATTGATGAACTATGCATTTATTGTGGCAAATGCGTTTCTATTTGTCCGGCTGGAGCGAAACAAATTCGCGATGGTGTAACAAGGGTAAAACATCTGATAAAATCAGGCGTTCCAACCATTGCCTCTATTGCACCCTCATTCCGTGCTGATTTTCATCACATAAAGGATCAGGAATTTATACAACAACTTTTAAGTTTTGGTTTTAACTACGTTTCAGAAACTGCACTGGGAGCTCAAATTGTAACTGGGCATACCCAGCAGTTTTTGGAAGCCCGTAACAAAGGTACATATATATCTTCGGCCTGCCCCGGAGTAGTTGAACTGATAAAAAAATACTACCCGCAATATGTAGTCAATATCACCCCTTTTTTATCTCCGATGCTGGCTCATGCCAAGAGTTTAAAAAAGCTAGTTAACAAAGAGTATAAAATCATTTTTATTGGCCCCTGTATTGCCA
Source organism: Saccharicrinis sp. (assembly GCA_041584155.1). Taxonomy (GTDB): domain Bacteria; phylum Bacteroidota; class Bacteroidia; order Bacteroidales; family Marinilabiliaceae; genus Saccharicrinis. The sequence goes on along the minus strand of JBFHEL010000039.1, from coordinate 7,005 downwards.
AAAAAGCAGAAGCAGACAAATGGCCAGGCCTAGTAGATACAGCCATTACCTTTAAAGAGCTTAAAGATTGGATGGACGAATCTAACGAACAGGACAAAATAAAAACAGAAAATAAAAACCGTCAACAATTTTTCCCATTTGAAGCTAACAATGGAAATCTTTATCCCATTGAAGGAGGAATGATAAACACCTTTACCCCTAACCCTGCGAGTCATGTACTCAAACTTCATTTTTCAGGGATTGACCAGATAAAAAAAGTATTAGATCGATTAGATACCATTGAACACGATGGCCCGGTTTTTCTTGAGCTTCTACTCTGCGAGGGAGGGTGTGTAAATGGACCGGGCTGCCATTCGGAGAATCATCCTGTTCAAAATAAAATAGACATTCTATTTAGTAAACCTATCGAAACTGCTAAAAAACAGGAGCTGCCGGTTCATTTAAATATCGAATGTGATTATTTTGGTTCAAAACCCATAAGACTACCTCATCACTCCCCAGCCGCCATACAAGATGCATTGAATAATATTGGAAAAACAAATCCCGATGACGAACTCAACTGTGGAAGCTGTGGATACAACACCTGTCGTGAATTTGCTGTAGCCACCTTAAACGGAATGGCCGAATCAGATATGTGCGTTTCTCATCTTCGCAAGATAGCCCACAACCAGGCATCTATACTGTTAAAAAAAATACCTTCAGGGGTAATATTGGTCAATAACCAACTAAAGATTACTGAGATAAACGATAGTTTTATCCGTATGTTGGGCTATAATAGCTCAGAAAACAGTTATTCCTTAGCCAATAGCAAAGGAATGGACATAGAAGATTTAGGCTATTTCACTGAGCATTTTAAAACAGCAATTCATACTGGCAAAGAATACAACCAGGTACATATTACGCAAAATGGTAAAAACTTTCAATTATCAATTTTTAATATTCAAAAGTTCAAGCTTATAGCAGGAATCATTCAAGACTTTGAGAATAAAGAATTTAAAGCCGACATTATTGAAAACAGAACACGTGAGGTAATCAAGAAAAATATGGAAACAGTTCAAAAGATTGCGGCTCTGCTGGGAGAAAATGCCTCCTACACCAACTCTCTATTGAACTCAATATTAAGCGATTTTTCAGAAAAAAGCAGTGTAAAAACGTTCATGAATGAATAGTCCATTTGTCATAGAAGCCGAAAGTATATGCGAAGCTAAATCAGGACAACCTGTTTGCGGAGATACGGTTCTTCTGAGTAAGATTAAGGAAGAGAACCGATTGGTGACTGTTATGTCTGATGGTTTAGGCAGTGGCATTCAGGCGAACGTATCGGCCACCATGACCAGCACTATGGCCCTTCAGTTTACCATAACTGGCGAACCCATTGAACGTACAGCAGAATTTATAACCAACACACTACCTGTTGACAGTAAACGTAAAATTAGTTACGCTACCTTTTCCATTGTAGACATCAACTACCGAGGAGAAGTGAAAATCATTGAATACGATAACCCATCTGTGCTATTGCTTAGAGACGGGAACTTCATCAGTCTCCCTAAGAAGGAAAAAACTTTAGCACATCTTAATGCTACAAGCAATACATTTTATCAGTATCATTTTAAGCTAGAAAAGGGGGACCGGATCATTTTAGTAAGTGATGGGATCACACAATGTGGCATGGGCAGCGACGAAATGCATTTTGGCTGGCAAAAAGAAGGTCTTAAATCTTTTATCAAAGAGCAAGTATATAATCAACCGGAGATTTCTGCCCGTGATTTAACAAAAAACATTATCAACAAAGCCAAAGACATTGACAAAGGGACTTTAAAAGACGATGCCTCATGTTGTATACTATACTATAGACGCCCACGTAAATTATTAATTGTCACAGGACCACCTTTTCATCAAGAAAACGATTATCATCTGGCCAAAAGCATACAGGAGTTTAATGGCAAAACAATAATATGCGGAGGAACAACAGCAAAGATAATAGCCCGGGAATTAAATACCCAAGTAGAAATAGATCTGGAAAATTACCAGCCAGGTCTACCACCAACAGCTATCATGAAAGGGGTTGATTTGGTCACAGAAGGTATAATTACCCTGGCAAAAGTTGCGGAAGAACTATTAAACTATAGCAGTACAAAAAAAACAACTTTATCACCATCGGAAAAAATTACCCGTATGATGCTCGAAAACGATGAGATAAATTTTATATCAGGAACCAGAATAAACAATGCACATCAAGACCCCAACCTTCCCGTTGAACTTGAGATTAGAAGAAATGTAATAAAGCGGATTACAGAAACACTGGAAAATAAATACCTAAAAAAAACCATAACAACCTTTATTTAAGGAATTCAACAAAAGACACAAACAAAAAAAAATAAACACATACAACTAAAATTGATTATGACCTATTTTAACAATGCTATTCAAACAAAACGCAACTTATTGACCCGGATTATCAAGCTATTAAAAAATGATGAATTGTTTGATAAAATTGACCGTATACCATTGGAAATGCGCCCCAAATCAAAGTCGCCCATACGTTGCTGTGTTCACAAAGACCGAGCTGTAATTAAATACAAAGCGATGGCTATGATGGGTTTTAGTATGGAGGATGAAGAAGACGAACTTACCACTTTAAAAACATATGCCGAAAAAGCCATAAGCAACCATACCATGCACAAGGAACATCTTACAGTCATCGACGAAGCGTGTAGTTCTTGCGTACAGGTTAATTACACAGTTAGTAATCTTTGCCAAGGGTGCGAAGCTAGAGCCTGCCAGGTAAATTGTCCTAAAGATGCAATTAGGGTTTTAAATGGAAAAGCTATCATTGATCACCAAAAATGTGTTAGCTGCGGCCTGTGTCAGAAGGCTTGTCCTTTTCATGCTATTGCCTATTTACCTGTTCCCTGCGAGGAGGCATGCCCCGTAAATGCCATTAAAAAAGATGAAAATGGTATTGAAGTGATCGATATGGATAAATGTATTTATTGTGGAAAATGTATGACTGCCTGCCCCTTTGGCGCAATCATGGAGAAATCACAAGTTGTTCAACTCAGCAGTAAACTTAAGGGTAAGGATGAGCTGGTAGCCATGGTAGCACCTGCTATATTTGGTCAATTTAAAACCAATCCGGGTCAGCTACTGGGTGCATTAAAACAAATAGGATTTACCCATATTATGGAAGTGGCTGAAGGAGCCGACATAACTGCAAAAAACGAAACCACCGAATGGATTGAAAGCGTGCAGCTTAACAACCCTTTTCTCACATCTTCCTGTTGCCCCGCACATACCTTGTTAAGCGAAAAACATATCAAAAAAATAGCACCTTATGTTTCGCATACCAAATCTCCCATGATATATACTGCAGAATTGGCTCAACAAAGATACCCTAATGCTTCCAGAGTATTTATCGGACCATGTCTGGCTAAGCGTAACGAAGCAGAAAGATCCGGATTAGTAGATTATGTACTCACTTTTGAAGAACTCAATGCAATTTTCACAGCCTATGAAATAAATTTTACAGACACCACAAACGTGGAGATGGAACCTGCTATTTCTACTGCTGCCAGAGGTTTTGCCTTAAGCGGAGGGGTAGCTAATGCCATTAAACAATCTATTCCAAACGGCTATGCTTTCAAAGAGTTTTTGGTAGATGGATTAACCAAGAAAAATATCAAATTATTAAAAGCCTTTACAGCCAAAGCTCCTGATTATAATTTTATAGAGGTAATGGGTTGCGAAGGCGGATGCATCAATGGTCCTGGTTCTATAGCCAACTCCAGAGCAAGTCAGACAGCCATGAAAAAATTCATCCAGGAGTTAGAAACTTCGGATATTACAGTATAAACAAAAACATAATCAATTTTACCTTCCTCTTATTAACTAAAACACAATAAGAGGAAGTTTTTTTTAACCTTACCCTAAATTATATTACAAAGAACTATAAACCACCTCTCATTCTCGGCATTAAAAAGCCTCAACCTACACCTGTCCTAAATAATATCTTTTACTTCTAGACAGTCGTTACCTTTGAATCAAACAGTTCTTACACAAGCAACACTCAGAAAACCAGCATAAAAAAGACAAAGAAGGGTATAAACCTAAGTTACACTAAGGCAAATACTATCCTAACAGTTATTTTTAATTAAGCTTTTAGTGTAAGGAATCAGGGAGTTCGATGATGTCCTATTCACTTTATATTATCACACTTATTTTTACTACTTTTGCAGGTTTAGAAAAACAATATTCAGATATGATTAAAAACAATAATACAGATCTTAAAACCCTTGGAGAATTTGGGTTGATAGAGCACCTCACAAAAGATATTGAAATTAAAAACAGCAGCACTAAATTTGGCATAGGAGATGATGCTGCGGTATTAGATTATAGAAACAAACAAACTGTTGTAACCACTGATTTATTGCTTCAAGGCATTCACTTTGATTTGGTTTACACTCCCCTAAAACACCTTGGATACAAAGCAGTAATGGTTAATTTAAGTGATATATATGCCATGAACGCCAGCCCAAAACAGATTACTGTATCCATTGGGGTAAGTTCAAGAATAAGCTTGTCGGCTCTTGATCAATTGTATGAAGGCATTAAATTAGCATGTGACAACCATGGAGTAGATTTAATAGGGGGAGATACCTCTACTTCATTAACCGGATTGACCATAAGCATTACAGCCATAGGCGAAGCCAACGAGGAAGATATTGTTTACCGGAATGGTGCAAAGCCAAATGACTTGATATGTCTTTCAGGAGATTTAGGAGCGGCCTATATGGGTCTGCAATTATTAGAACGGGAAAAAAGAGTACACGAAGGAAATCAAAATGTACAACCTGATTTATCAGGTTACGATTACATTCTTGAACGTCAGCTAAAACCTGAAGCCCGTAAAGATGTGATAGAATTTTTACATAAGATTGGGGTTAAGCCAAGCGCTATGATCGATATCTCCGATGGTTTGTCATCGGAGATCATGCATATCTGCAAGAACTCAAAAACAGGTTGTCGATTGTACGAAAATAAAATTCCTATTGATCACGCTACTTCGTTAATGGCTGAAGAGTTAAATATGAATCCTACCATAGCTGCTTTAAACGGAGGCGAGGATTATGAATTACTCTTTACCATTTCACTTAGTGATTACGAGAAATTTTCACAAGAAACTGATTTAAAAATATATACCATTGGTCACATCACTGAAGAAAGCAAAGGTAAATACCTTGTTACCAATGCCAATCAGGAAATTGAACTACAAGCTCAGGGTTGGAATGCCATGAACCAATATACAGATGAAAGTCAATAGTAAAGAGTAAAATCATTTACCATTGAATACGAACTAAAAAACAATTATTCATGTACGAATATATCAAAGGACACATCATAGAATCGAGCCCTGCCCATTGTATTATTGAAAACAATGGACTGGGCTATTTTATTAATATATCCGTTAACACCTATACCAAGCTCCAGCAACAGAAAGAAATTCAACTATTTCTTTACGAACAAATAAGAGAAGATGCTCATAACCTGTACGGATTTTACGATACTACAGAACGGAATATATTTATTCATCTGATATCAGTTAGTGGCATAGGGGCCAACACTGCTCGTATGATGCTCTCATCCATGTCTCCTGCCGAAATAAATGAAGCAATCATTACTAGTAATGTAAACGTACTCAAGGCCATTAAAGGCATAGGAGCCAAAACTGCGCAACGTATTATTGTTGACCTTACTGATAAACTGGGGAAAGAACCTATTGACCAGAAATTATTTATGGGTACAAACAATGCTCTAAAAGAAGAAGCACTATCAGCTTTAGTGATGTTAGGCTTTGCCAAAGCCAGTGCACAAAAAGTTGTGGATAAAATTATTGCCAGCGAACCAGATAGTAAAGTTGAAGATGTAATAAAGAAATCACTTAAAATGCTCTAAATAAGAAACTAAGCTATTAATAACGAAGTTATTTAAAATTCCTTTCTAACTCTTTTTATTTACAACTCCGGTTCCTGATGCTTTTTCCGGCAGGCGAAGCTAATCTGAGGAAAGTTAACGGATATTAAAACATATTTATATTAGAGTCAAAAGCCATACATTTGTCCACTTATAAAGTTATATGCGGAACATATTATTACACACTTACTTTTTGGCCATTATTGCCTGTCTTCTATGGTCAACAGCTTTTGCTGGAATTAAGATAGGACTTGAGTATACCACCCCCTTTCAGTTTGCTGGTATACGCTTTTTCCTGGCAGGACTAATGCTGTTGCCATTGGTAAAAGATTACAAACTTTTTTTTGCTGCACCAGTAAAATATCCGTGGCAAATTTTCAAAGTATCATTATTTCAAACTATTATTTTATATAGCTTATTTTATACCGGCATCAGTAAAGTACCTGGTGCTATTACTGCTATTATCATTGGTTCGCAACCATTATTTGCTGCATTGGTATCTCATTTCATGCAGTCTAATGATAAAATGACGCTAGCGAAACTCTCTACTATCTCCTTTGGCATAGCCGGCATTATTCTTATTGCCTACCATAAGGCCTGGGGCAGTGAAGCTGACAATCAACAACTCATTGGGATTATTATTTTAGTATTTGCCAATATTGCATCGGGTATTGGAAATGTTTTTGTAGCCAGGCAAAAAGGCAAATTATCACCCGTTGTATTGAGTTCATGGCAAATGTCGCTGGGTGGCCTCACCATTTTTATTATCTCCCTTTTCATTGAACCCTTTACCGGATTTATTCACCCTCTACCCTATTATATTTCCCTTGCATGGTTAAGCTTTTTATCAGCAACAGCTTTTACCATATGGTTCTTTTTATTACAACGCCCCGGAGTATTGGTATCTGATTTAAACATCTGGAAATTTATCATCCCTATATTCGGAGCTATTTTAAGCTGGATACTTATTCCCAATGAAAAACCAGAGATCATTCCTATTATTGGAATGGTAATCATTGGTGCTTCGTTAATTTC
>JBFHEL010000038.1:0-18498 GCA_041584155.1 Saccharicrinis sp. | reverse complement strand
TTAAAATCTTTTAAATATAATAAATAATGTTGTAAAGTTTAATTTTATTCATCCGATGACTATTGCCTAACTGTAAATAAGTCATCGGATGAATAAAAAAACTATAATTTGTTTTTTAAACAGAAACTACTAAATTTGTTCGTATTAGAATCTTATCACAATAAGGCCATAGTGCCGAAGGAAAATATTCCTATACTCCCGCTTCGGTGGGAGTTTCTTGTTTATAGCCTTTATATTTTAGCCCCTGCCATTGTATTAAAACTAACAGTCATAGCCTTGTTAATCATAACAAAAACTTAGCATGTAACTTTTTAAGAACACACTAAAAAGCAATCAAACAATATGCACAGGATTTATTATCTTGTCAATCCTGTCAAAAAAAAGAGAGGTAATAAAGACCCCTCTAGTTCGTATTAAAGGCTCAAGTCTATCTATAATATTTCTTCATCAATAGTTACAACACCTACATCGGTAACATTTCCGTTAGTAACTTCCACCTCTTCTATTTCCTTTTCCTGGTAACCTTCGGCCGGACTAAACTTCACTTTAAAGTCACCCTCAGGTAAGGCTCTGATTAAAAAATACCCAGATACAGTATCTACGTAGGTAGAAAAAGTATCTGCATCAGCTGAAATAGCATTAACATATGGATTTGCTTCAAGAGGCATTACTGTACCTGTGATAGCACCACTGGTAGCTTCAGTAAAAATACGCATTACAGGTTTTAGGGAGTAAGATCCATTTCCTTTAGCCACAACAGAACGTCCTGCATCAAAATCGAGCCATACGCTATAGGCCACACCTGGTTCCAGTTCTGCATGATAATTTAATTTTAATCCTGACTGTTGTGCAGAGGGCGTTGCCAGATCATAATACACTCCGTCAATTTTAACCTGGTTGTTCTCGCCTAAAACTAATCTGACCTGAGAAATAGTTCCGGCAGTAAATTCTTCTTCTGCAATCAAGGTATCAGCTCCATTAGTAAAATCAAGCAAATTATAAATACCCGAATTCACACCTTCAAGCATTTGCCAGCCTCCACCTTCATCACCGTCTCCATCAAAATGAACACGTACATCCTGAATGTCAACCAGCACTTCTTCGTAGCATGCCGGTGAGTCTGTTAACCTAACACTAAGTTTGGCAACTGCATTTGTATCATTGTCGTCACTATTGGAACATGAGCTTAATAAAAACATAGCCCCCAGTGTAAGTAGAAAAAATATTTTTTTCATAGCCTTAAATATTATGTTGTGTTTTACCTTATAAGGTATAAGTTAGAAAAAAATTTTAACCTGAAAAAAGCTCCTTTATTAACTTTTTTTCAAAAAGACTTATTCAGAACCTTTTCGGCCCAATACCCCAGGATAATGCCAACAACATAACAAATCAGGTCGGTCCATAAAAAGCCATGGCCTAGTACCAGGGCAAAAAGCATAAGTTTACAAAACATCATGCAACTCATTGGTATACAAGCGAAGAAAATAGGCATAGTTGCCATTATTGCAAACCAGGTTTTCACGATTATTACCACGATTCCATATATGATAAAACCGTTCTTGTTGTATCGGTATGCGAAAGTTACGTGAAAGCATGATTTTTAATGCTGGCTTATTATATCTTTAATTTTAGCGGTTTCGCCAGTTTTGGCTAAACCGCCAACCACTGTTAGTTTATTTTAAAAACCACCCCACCATACATATTAAAAGGCAGGCCGGGGTAATAATAACGGGGTAAGTTACTTCCAAAGGCCGATGCATTATTCAGCACCATAGATGCATAATGGGTATTAAAAAGATTATCAGCACCAAGGTAAATATTCCAGTTTGCTTTTTTAGCTTGCAAAGTATAGCTTATTTTAATATTAGTTTTATGATAAGCTCCATATTGTTTGGAGTTAGCATCGTTTAAATACTGCTTATCAAAATACTTATGGCCTAAAGAAAAAGTAAAATTTTTTATCGTGCCATCGAGCTCCACAGCAAGGTTTGATTGAGGTATTCCGGGAAGATGATTACCCCGGTAATCCAACCCATCATCCACAAAATCATCAAACTTATTTTCCGAAACAAAATACGACAAATGAATATTTAAAGCATGTTTATCCAAATCATTTAATACCTTATACAAAACACTTAGCTCCATTCCTTTATGCGATGTTTTACCTGCATTTTTGCCATAAAACTGATCTTGTTCATCACGCTCAGTCACTAACAGATTGTTCATCTTCATCAGGTAGAGAGTTATATCTGCCAATATTCTTTGTGCAGGACTATGGTATCTGAGTCCCCATTCGTAATTCATTCCTTCTTCAGGTTTGATGGCTGCATTAAAAGAGCCATCAGGCATCTGAGCCTCCTCTAACGAAGGAGCTGAAAACCCATGTCCTGCTGAAACAAACATATGTGTTGTTGGCCACAAGGCATAGTTTACGCCCAAACGTGGCGAGCAAACAGCCTTATAATGATGTTTAAAATCGTGGCCGATAGCATGATACCCCGTTTTATTAAAGTTAAAGGCTGCATACACAATCAAATGGCTAACAGGATACCACTCCGTCAAGGCAAAAACATTGTAATAATAACGCAAATGTTTTTCTGATGATAACAGCTCACCCCAATTGTCATCGCTGACCGAATAAAGCGACATCTGACTTCGCTCAAGCATGGATTCCGCACCCAGAGTAGTTTTAACCCTATCCAAATCCAGAGTATATCTATTTCTAAATCCTCCGGCGTATCTATCCTCTTTTAATTTATTGAAGGGTCTGAGTTCATTCAGAGCCGATATTTTTCCGAACAAGGTGAGGGTATTTGTACTATGATGGCCAAGAGGCGAAACCATACCCACACTAAACATGTGCCTCAGGTCTTCCTCGTATCCACCAATATTACTCCACGAATCGGCTGCTTTAGAGGGATTATCATAAAAATCGATGCTATCCAACGAACTGGGTATCTCCCCCTTTAAGTAACGTACATTATACAGAAAGTTTACACGCTGTTTGCCCGGATGGAGCATTCCCTTTGCTGTCAGATTATAACGCTGATACTTACTGTTATCGCGATACCCCTGGCTATTAATAGCCCCACCAACCAGAGAGTACTTATGATTATTACCTGATTTCCAATTAATCAACCAATGCTCCGAAAAGGTTTGAAAAGCACCCATCTCACTTTTTAATGAAACATGGGGAGAGATATTGTCATAGCCAAAAGGATGTAATAGAATAGCGCCGCCCATTCCTGCACCAAACAAAGCCGATGAGGAGCCTTTAATCACCTCAATAGCAGCAATATCATTTAAACCTATATCTTCTAATGAGGTAGCACCTTCGCCATCAGTCAATGGCATTTCTCCCCAATAAGCTTTGATTCTGTTACTTTGATAGGGCGTACGTGAACCTATGCCTCGTATGGTTATACGGTTAGTACTCATGGTACCTTGCTGCATCATTACCCCGGGCACCTTATTTAGTTGTTCCTGCAAATTATAGGCATTCCCGCTTTTAAGCTGATAAGAATTTAATTTAGTATACCCACCTGCCCAATTATCCTGTGAATAGATAACAACAGGAGATTGAATTATTATTTCAGGAATAAACTGATGCTGAATAAAAGTAGTATCGGTACCATCGGTAAGCAATGTATCTGTTTTAACTTGTGCAAAAACAAAGCTCATAACGAATAATCCCAAAATTAATAAGCTAATACGAATCATACCCATTCCTTATTCTACTTGAAACGCCTATCCCGTTAAAGGGTATTTTAGCAGGCATATAAATGACTCAAAAGAGCGTTTTTATAACTATGTAACGGTAATTCAAATTATTCAACAGGCACAATCTTCAGTATTTTACCCGGATTTTCAATAGCCACATAAATATAGCCATCGGGGCTCATCTCCACATTTCTGACCCTTCCTATGCCTTGCAATAATTTTTCCTGATGAATTACCTTATCATTTTCCAGCACACAACGGTGCAGGTATTCAAAACGAAGAGAACCGGTTAAGATATTATTCTTCCATCCCGGATAACGCTCCCCCTTAACAAAGGTCATTCCGCAAGGCGCAATAGAAGGCACCCAGTATAATACAGGCTGTTCCATCCCTACCTTTGCTGTATCATTGGTAAAAGTGGTACCGTTATAATTAATACCAAAGGAAATAACAGGCCAACCATAGTTCTTAGCCGGCTCTATCAAGTTAATCTCATCTCCACCTTTAGGACCATGCTCATCGGTCCATATTCGTCCTGTTTCGGGATGCATACACACACCTTGAGGGTTACGATGACCATAGGAGTAAATGCTTGGCATGGCACCTTTAATATTCACAAAAGGATTATCTGCAGGTATACGGCCATCATCATAAATACGGTGTATCTTACCACAATGATTATCCAACGACTGAGGAAATTGATCTCTGTTTCCCCTGTCTCCAACAGAAAAATACAAGTATCCTTCCTTGTCAAATTCCATTTTACAGCCATAATGATGGCGTTTATTGGTTTCTGGTTTTGCTTTAAAAATGCGTTGCTGATCTATTAATGTATTCCCTTTTAAGCGGGCGCGCATAATAGCGGTATTAGCCAATTGGTTATTTTTTTCGTTGGGTGAAGAATACGCAAAATAAATCCAACCATTCTCCTGATAGTTAGGATGCAGCTTTATATCCAACAGTCCACCTTGTCCGCCTGCTTTAATAGGAGGCAACCCGGCTATTTTCTCCAGCTTTTTATCCTTAGTAAACCTATACAACTCTCCTTTTCTTTCCGTAATTAACAGGTCTTCATTGGGTAAAAACGCCATTCCCCAGGGTACATCCAATCCTGACACCACGGTATCTACTCTAAACTTTTGCACTTCACTCTCCTCAATGCCATAAAAAGCTTTATCTTCCCCTTCATCAATCAATGGCATCATAATTTGTAAATTCAAAATATAGTCGGTCAGGGCATAAATGGTACTATCCTCCAGTCCATGCGAGAATGAAGGCATACCATAGGCTACTTTACCGTCTTTTATACTCTTAAAAACATCTTCTCTTCCATTCCCCCACAACCATTCTCTGTTCACAAACGAAGACTTTTTATCATTATGGCAACCCAAACAATAGTTTTTATAGGTTCTTTCCAGTTCTGTTAAATCTTCAGGATTTTTTGAAGATGTGGTTGAAGACTGACATGACGCAAGAAAAGGAAAAAGAATAATTACAAGAACAAATAAATAAAATTTCATAGCTCTAATTTTTAATAACCCAGAGGATTAAATAATTAATTTAAAAGATAAGAAAAGTTATTTAAAAAGGAGAGATCTTTTTTACCTCTCCTTTCTGCATTTATTTATTCCTTCAAATTTCTCTACCAAAATCCAATTTACCAGCTTAAAGTACCAGATCACATTTTGGTCTGTTTAGCTGCAGTTTTCAGCTCCTACTTATTTGTTCAGATATAGTCATCTATTCAAATGAATATGTAGACAGCTCAACTCGCATTTTCACTTTCGCCTCAACAAATGATCAAGCATTTTTTCAAGCATATAAGCTCCTGAAATACCTACTGTATAACAAAGTAGGTCGGTCCATAAAAAGCTATGGCCCAGCACCAGAGCAAAAAGCTTAATGCTTCGGATATGGTCAATCCAGGTGGCATGGTACATCTGCGAAAACTCAATGGCAAAAGAAAAGATAAAAGCTGCCAGCAATGGCTTATGTAGTTTTGATTTGTAGTAAACCATAGCCAACAAATAAAAAACCATAAAAGCCCAAATCACATCGCCAATGTAGTTATCTATAAAAGGAGGCAGCACAACCAGGCTTGAGCGTGAAAGTAAGCCTGCCAATACTGACAGGATGAATAGGATTATTCTTCTGGTTAATAAGGTCTTCATATTTTTAATCATACAACTGCAACTAATGCTCTTTTTTTAGTTTTATACCGTTTGGTTAATGACCTGATCGTTATTTATGCTTCGCAATAACGCTGTCATTAATCCATCGGCATAATACCAAGTGCTCACTTTATTATCAAAATGGTATTACAATCTTATGCCAAAAAAAGAGAAGCATCTCCACCTCTCTTTTTTTTACTTATAGCTTGTAAGTTGCGAGCTTAATAAAACCCCATCGCACCGTCTTTGGCAGCGTACTTCCCCTTATTCTCATGAATAAAGGGAAGAGCCATTTACAAGGCGCCTACAAATTGTAAGTTGATTCAGAATAAATTTAACCTATAAAACAGTACCCTGTGAATACCAAGCTATACAAATTCATTCTGCACAGGAGCCAGTTCTACCGTAAAATGTCTTAATATGGGCGCTTCGTTAATAATTTTATACCCCGTCTTAATCTCCTCTCTTCTATCAAAAACATTCTTCAGTGCTACAGCTATTACATCCATATGGTTATTGGTATACACCCTGCGGGGAATAGCCAGACGCAGCAATTCCAGTTTAGGGAAACGGTTTGCACGGGTTTGGGGATCACGATCGGCCAATAAGGTGCCTATTTCCACCCCTCTCACACCTGCTTCTTTATAAAGCTCAATGGCAAGAGTTTGAGCAACAAACTGTTCAACGGGTAAATGAGGCAAAAAGCGTTTGGCATCCACAAAAATAGCATGCCCCCCAAAAGGTTCCTGAACAGGTACACCATATTCCTTTAGTTTACTACCCAGGTATTCCACCTGTTTAATACGTGTTTCGAGGTAATCAAATTCAGTCCCCTCATCCAGTCCTTGCGCCAGTGCATTCATATCGCGCCCCGACATGCCACCATAGGTAATATAACCCTCATAAATAATAGTAAACTGAGCAGCTTTTTTAAATAACACCTCCTCTTTCAAGGCAATAAAACCACCCATATTTACTATGGCGTCTTTTTTACTACTCATAGTCATCCCATCAGCATAGCTAAACATTTCAGCAACAATTTCCTTAATGGTTTTATGGGCATATCCCGGCTCCCGGGTTTTAATAAAATAAGCATTCTCAGCAAAGCGCGCTGAATCAAAAATAACGCGAACCCCATATTGCTTAGATAAGTGATAAACATTACGCAGGTTTTCCATAGATACGGGCTGACCGCCCGATGAATTGCAGGTAACGGTAACGATAGTAAGCGGTATCCGGCTGGAAGGATACTTTAAATAAATGCGCTCTAATTTATTCAGATCAACATTACCCTTAAACGGATGTTGAATAGTAGTATCAAAGGCCTGATCAATAGTACAATCTATTGCTTGTGCCTTTCTAAACTCAATATGTCCTTTGGTAGTATCAAAATGCGTATTTCCCGGTACTATGTCTCCTTCGGTTATCAATGCCGAAAACAATACATTTTCAGCTGCCCGTCCCTGATGCGTAGGTAAAAAATAATCGAAGCCAGTAATATTCTTAATGGCATTTTTTAGGTTATAATACGATGATGCCCCTGCATAACTCTCATCGCCCAGCATCATACTGGCCCACTGACGGTCACTCATGGCACCTGTTCCACTATCGGTTAACAGGTCAATAAAAACCTGGTTACTTTTAAGATTAAATAAATTATAGTTGGCTTTTTTAATCCAACGCTCACGCTCTTCTCTGGAACTTTTTCTGATGGGTTCCACCATCTTAATTTTATATGATTCGGCAAATGGTAATTCCATGATCATTCTTTTTTAAATTAAAATATAATTAATAAAATGCACCAATGGTTATCGCTATAATAATATCTACAAAATCAGTCCCGTATGTAAAAGACTTTTACCTATCCTACGAGAATTAAAAATACAGCCATGCCAATGATTATTAATACAATCATCAGCCCATAGTACAAAAGGAAAGAACTACACAGAAAACGAGTCCCTGTTTTTGATATTCAGAAACAAACGGTAAGTTAAAACGGATAATATGGTAAGTATACGTCTCAAAAGTTAAATATTTTGTCTTTTTAGCAAAGATAAAAAACAAAATACGGATATCGGCATTTTTTTACCTGTTAAATAAATTTAATGCATCCTCAAATCCATATTACTAATCGAATAATTTAAAATATTTGTCAATTGTTTCAGTGTTTTTATGGAATTGCATCTTACCCCATATTATAGGCACATCAATAAAACAAGCAAAAAACAAAGCTTAAACAACAAACACATCCTACTAAATTACAACAGATTACAACCCTACAGAATCAACCGAAGCCTATATATATCTAACTATCTGACTATGATTCAACCATATAACTTATCTGCTTTCATCAAAAAAAAGACAAATAAGATGCAACCTTACTGAAATCTGTACGAATAAACGATCAAACAAAAAATTTATTCTCCTAATAAACAAACTAAAATAAGAATGATGAAGAAAAAACTGATTGCTCTGATAATGATAAGCATGTCGTTATCATTGACGGGACAGCAATCCATGTTTAAGGCATTGTTTATGTTTAACTTTGCTAAATACATTGAATGGCCGGGCCAATCGAACCATAGTGAATTTATTATTGGCATTTACGGCAAAGATGACTCCTTTGAAGAATTAAAGAAGTTAGCCAGCACACGCAAAATCAACAACAAAACAATTATTGTAAAAAGTGTTGGTTCTCCATCTGAAATACCAAATGCCAACCTATTTTTCATCCCTACTTCAAAATCGGGACAGTTAGCCGAATGCATCTCTTTTTTTGCTGATAAACCAACCCTTATTGTAAGCGAAATACCTGATGCTTGTAAAAAAGGATCGGGAATAAACTACATCATGAAAAACGGGAAGATGAAGTATGAGATATCAAGAGCTAATATTGTATCTCACCGATTAAATGTTGACCAAAAACTAATGGCTTTAGGAATTGAAGTAAACTAAAAGAAAATTTTAAATCATGTTGTTAAAAAAATATATTTCATGTGGGCTAATCATGTTACTGACCATATCAGTATTTGCCCAGGAAACAAAAAAAGATATCAACTCCTTAACTCGTAAAGATGTACTGGAGATGACCATCGAAGAACTTTCAGATTACAATCTGGAAGAGATGATGAAAATAATGGACATTGTAGGTGCTTCATCCATTGAAGAACTCTACGAACTCTTATTAAACAAAGATGTTACTTCAGCATCCAAATCAGAAGAAAGCCTCTTTGACTCTCCCCTTTCTACCACGGTATTAAGCCACGAAGAAATAACATCTTCAGGAGCTACATCCATTGAAGAAGCATTACGCATGGTACCGGGTGTGATTGTACGCGAAAAAACAAATGGCAATTATGATGTTCAAATCAGAGGCGGACAAAATATGCCCATGAACAACATGCTCTTATATGCCGAGAACACCACTACATTAGTTATGATTAACGGCCGCCCAGTATTTAATTATGCCATGGGAGGTATTCTTTGGGAAACCTTACCAGTAAGCTTAGGTGAAATAGACCGGATTGAAGTAGTTCGTGGCCCATCAAGCGCTCTTTATGGTCCTAATGCTGTAAACGGTGTAATCAACCTTATTACAAAAGATATTGATAGCGAAACGCCTATGGTATCAGCCAACATACAAGGAGGCTCACAATCAACCTATATTGGCGATATCAGCTTACGTAAAGCATTCAACGATAAAGTATCGGCAGGCTTATCTTACTCATTTGAGCACCGCGAGAGAAATACCGACAAAATTTATGCATTAAAAATGGATGAGTTCGTAGACCTGGAAACCTATCAGCAAAACCTTGAAAACGAGAATTGGAGTAGTGATAATATTTTTGATTTTTTCGACGACCCGCGCTTAGCAAAAGAAAAAATGGGTGTAAATGCTTATTTCAATTTGCAGGTTAACGATAAAATGAAATTTAACCTCAGCGGTGGATATATTGATGCCAAGGCTAATACTTCAACTATCGGAGATAATCCAACCCCATATAATATCAGATATGGTTATTCTTTTTATACGAATTTAAATGCCGAGATATACGGATTTAATATCCAGGCAAATGCCAATATTGGTACGCAGGATTATTGTATGGGAAGAAATGGATGGAAACATGAGGCAGAGCACTATACAGCTTCAATCGATTATTTATTAAACCTCAATAAACTAAGTGTTCGTCCGGGATTAAGCTATCAAACCGTTTATCAGGATGACAGAAAATATACTGAAGGAGAAAATCAAGGTTATTTTAAT
The DNA here is from genome assembly GCA_041584155.1 of Saccharicrinis sp. GTDB lineage: Bacteria > Bacteroidota > Bacteroidia > Bacteroidales > Marinilabiliaceae > Saccharicrinis. The sequence goes on along the minus strand of JBFHEL010000038.1, from coordinate 8,343 downwards.
GATAAAGTAAATCTTGAAAACTATGCAGCTAGTTTACGTTTCGACTATAAGCCGGTTAATCAAATACGATTAGTAGCCGCCTTACGTGCCGAAAAGTATAATATACCCGATAAATGGATGCCTTCGTACCAATTCTCGGCCTCTTATAAAATAAACGAAAACAACTTACTTAGAGCGGTATATTCCAGAGCTAACCAAAGTACGTTTTTATTAAACGCCTATAGTGATTACACCTGGGACAGAAGTGAATTTTCATCGAGCCCTTCATACGTATACTTTGGCAGCAATGAAGATCCTGATATGATGATCATGGATATGTTTGAGTTAGGTTTCAGAACCCGTCCTTCGAAAAGATTGTTGATTGATGTAGAAGCCTTTTACAACAAGTCCAAAGATTATAGCGCTTTAATGCCTGACAGCATGGTAACCAATGTTTACAACGAGAGCTATGCGATTGATCCTACATCTACCTTGTATACTTCATATCAAACTTTAGATATAGAAGGTACCCAGCTAGGTATTAGTGTCAGCGCCGATGTTATTCTTTCAGAGAAATTAATTATGAAAGCGCATGCTACCTTCCAAAAAACAACGGTAGATAATTTTATGGATTATAGCAGAGATCAGATTGCAACTCTACAGGGTGCTGAAATTACTTCGTCAATTACAGACGCCATCACAAACTATTATACCACAGGTACACCTCCTAATGCCAAATACAGTTCCGATACCCAACCATCAAGCGAAGAATACAAAGATGATTATGACAATGAAGCCATTCCTTCATTTTGGGGTAGTTTATCATTAAGCTATAAACCTATTGAAAAGCTGGAAATAACCGCACAAAGTTATTACTATGGCGATTACAATATATATACACAATACGATAACGATGCAGACCGAGTTGCTTTATCTTCATTGCAATACACCGGAGAAATGGATGGTAAATTTACGCTTAACGCAAAAGTAAATTACCAGTTAAGCGATCATATCAATGTTTATTTAAATGGCAGAAACATCCTGGATAACGATAAACAGGAATACATTTACATGGATAAAATTGGCGGAATTTACCTGGCTGGTTTCAACATTAATTTTTAATGTAACTGGTTTTATAAAACAAAAAAAGAGGCTGTCCTGTAAAGGGCAGTCTCTTTTTTTTAACCTTATATGCGATAACAATTTGATAATGATCGGAGCATTAAATTATACCATTTACTAACCATTATAAACACCTCGCGTAATCAACTGAATTTACCTTCTTTTCATTAAAGATGGTCAAGCAATATAGCAATAGCATATTACTTAACCAGATAAGTCAACTATCGCGAATTATTTAACTTTCATCCATGCGCGAAGCAAGGACCACACTTCTTCTTTTTCAGCTTCAGGTAAATTATTTATTCTTGCTCTATGAGAGCCTTCCGGTTTTACTATCTTCACAGCATGTTTCATCCCTGTAATATCTAAAGCTGTTGCTCCCCACGGGTCATACTCACCATAAATCAATATCATTTTAGGATCATACTTCTTTAATCTTTTAACAACCTGGTGCATGGTATTAGAATTAAAGCTTAGCGTATCTCCTCCCGGAGCAAAAAAGCAACTGGAAATAGTATCTTGTTTTACACTATTCATTAACGGTTTTAAAACACCCGGCACATAGTTATAATAGCCCAATTCTTTATAGGCCTGATAAAAAAATGGCTCATACTTCTCCATATCCTGATTTGAAAAGTACGAAGGGCTGGCTGCATTCATATAATGAGCCAGAATTTTAGCATCAGAAGCTAAAGAATCCGGTATCTCATCTACAGATTTTCCCCACTGCCAAAATGCAAATGGATATTCTAAAACAGCGAGTTCAAAAGCCCGTTCATACCCTATGGCCGAATAATCCCACTGCTTCCTTTTAGCTTGTTCAGTAAAAAGGGGTAATAAATGGTCCTTACGTTCTAACACCAGACGTTGAAAATCCTTCACTTTTTGTCTGTCGGCATCAGAACCAACCTGTTCAAAGAAAGCCAGTAACCGCGGATCTTCTCTATCCAAATTAATTGGAGCCACATAAGGAACAGAAACATCTACATCCTTTGGATATAAAGCCCTGTGAAATAAGGTAGTCTGCCCTCCTTTGCTTATTCCTGTAGTTAACCACTTGCCCTTATAAACCTTCTTAAACAAACAAATGATATCATGATGGTCAGCAGCAGCATTTTTAACGGTAAGATATTTCCAATCCTTATTTATGGGTGTCGATGCCAAAAAATAACGATGCTCAACAATAAGTTGATTTGCCTTCAATTCTTTGGCTATCTCTGTTAAATAATTATTTGGTGCCGAATAGCCTTCGGTAACCATAACCACCGGCGCTTTTTCATCCAGATGATTAAGCCATATTCTTTGTTTAAAATAACCTGCTTGTTGGTGGTCATGGTCAACAGGTTGAGTCATCATAATACAGTAGGAGGCCTGATAACCCGGCATGGTATTTATCTTAGTAATTTCAAGTTGGGCAGCATCCGATAATCGGGTTAAAAATGGAGTATCAGCCTGACCATTTACCCCTACAACAGAAAGAAACAGTAAAAAAACAAACCAAATTCTATACTTCATAAATCTAAATACTTTAAAAATTAATAGCTTGATACAATAATAAACTAAAAAAGGCCACCCGATGGGCAGCCTTTCTATATTTTCATCAGGATAGATTATCCTAAATATGATTTCAATAGTTTACTTCTGGAGGTATGACGTAATCTACGAATAGCTTTTTCCTTTATTTGGCGTACTCTTTCGCGTGTTAAACCAAAACGTTCTCCAATCTCTTCCAGTGTCATTTCCTGAGTTTGAATACCAAAAAATAACTTAATGATATCTGATTCTCTCTCGGTTAAGGTAGCCAGTGCGCGTTCTATCTCACGTGCCAAAGACTCATTAATCAATACTTTATCAGCATTTGGCGAATCTCCATTCACCAATACATCCAATAAGCTATTATCTTCACCCTCAACAAAAGGCGCATCAACCGAAATATGACGACCCGATACCCTTAAGGTATCAGCCACCTTATCTACTGGTAACTCCAGCTTATCAGCCAACTCTTCGGGCGAAGGTTTACGCTCATTCTCTTGCTCAAACTTTGAATAAGCCTTATTAATCTTATTCAATGATCCAACCTGATTCAAAGGCAAACGTACAATCCTTGACTGCTCTGCCAAAGCCTGCAGGATAGACTGACGAATCCACCAAACTGCATAAGAAATAAACTTAAACCCTCGGGTTTCATCAAATTTTTCAGCAGCTTTTATCAAACCCAGGTTACCTTCATTAATTAAATCGGGTAAACTTAATCCTTGATTTTGATACTGCTTGGCTACTGAAACTACAAATCTTAAGTTAGCTCTCGTCAGCTTTTCCAAAGCTATTTGATCTCCTTTTTTGATCCGTTGAGCTAATTCTACTTCTTCTTCTACAGATATCAATTCTTCACGACCGATCTCCTGAAGATATTTATCTAAAGAAGCACTCTCGCGATTAGTAATTGATTTTGTTATTTTAAGTTGTCTCATATCCGATATGCAAAATGTGGCGCAAAATTATACTTTTAATTCAAATTATCCAACTTTAATTGTATGGCGAGACAAAATATTTTAAAACACTAATCTTCAAGATTAATAGCGTAATAAGCAACCTGTCCGTTTGGATAAACACCGGTAATAAATAATCCTCCATCAGTTGTAGCAATGGCATTTTTAAGATCTGTAATATTCTTAACGGGCACCCTATTGGCCTTTAAGATAATAAAACCTTCTTTTATACCTGATTGTTTAAGTTTACCCTCGGCAAGCTTAACAACTTTCATACCATAATTCAAACCAATTCTGGATTTTTCCTCATCTGTTAAAACACGCAGTTCGGCTCCTAACAAATCCGATAGTCCTGTCTTATCCTTTACAATTTTAGTTGAGCCATAACTATTACGTAAAATTACGGTAAATTGTTTTGATTTTCCATCTCTTTTTACAAATAAATTTACCTTATCTCCGGGACGATGTTTACTAACCTGTTCAATCAGCTGTGAATTAGTATTTACCTGAGTTCCATCAATGCTTAAAATAATATCCCCTTGCTTAATTCCGGCGGCATCTGCACCTCCATTAGCCGTAACAGCATCCACAAAAACTCCTTCTACCTTATCCAAATCAAGCTCTTTAGCCAGTTCGGCATCAACACCTCTTATCTGAACACCAATAAATGCTCTCTGTACTTCTCCAAATTCTTTTAAATCAGCTACTACCTTTTCTACAATACTTGCCGGTACAGCAAAAGAATAGCCAGTATAAGAACCTGTACTGGAAGCAATAGCAGTATTTATACCCACCAGTTCTCCCATTGTATTCACCAATGCTCCTCCACTATTACCTGGATTCACCGCCGCATCAGTCTGAATAAAAGACTCTATTCCCATTGGCTGATTTCTATTCGCTAAAATATTAATACTACGCGACTTAGCACTTACAATACCCGCAGTAACAGTTGATGTGAGATTAAAAGGGTTACCCACGGCCAAAACCCACTCGCCAATCTTTAATTGATCCGAATTACCAAAAGTCAGATATTTTAACCCACTTTCCTTAATCTGCAATAAAGCAATATCGGTTGTAGGATCAGTTCCTATTAAGGTAGCTGAGTAGGAACGCCGATCATTTAATATCACCTCTATGTCATCAGCACCCTCAATCACATGGTTATTGGTTACAATCAATCCATCTTCGGAAATTATAACACCTGATCCTGAACCCATTACCGGGTTGCTCTCCGGAGCATTATCCCTTGGTCCAAAAAAGAAATAATAAAAGGGGTTATCATAGGAGCCCGCATTACTTGTAGCCCGGGTTCGTGTCATGACGTGCACAACAGCTTCCACTGATTTTTCTGCTGCTATAGTAAAATCAGTCGCTCCCGCAGGAGCATTATCAATAAATGATGCAAATCTGGCTGCCGGTATAACTTGCTTTTCAACTGTTATCACTTCCTTACCCGGATTTACCACCAAAACAAAGGTATAAACACCGGCAACAGCACCAATAACAGCTATCAAAAACACATAAAATATCTTCTTCATGTTCATAATAGTTTATTTTTATTGTTTACCATTTTTAAAATAACACTTAAATTTCGCAAAATATATACCTTTACACGCCTGAAAAGGGAACCTTAACTTAATTTTAACTGATTTTTCACTAACTTTGTTCACCGTAACAACTCACAAATTACACCGAAAAAGCCTAAAAATCAAATAGTTTTAATCACTTAGGAATGAAAATTAACTTTTTTAAATATCAGGGTACTGGAAACGACTTTGTTTTACTCGATAACAGAAACGGAAATTTTGACAGCAAAAACACTAAACTTGTCAGTTTTTTATGCGACAGACGCATGGGAATTGGTGCTGATGGTCTTATGCTTTTGGAAAACCATCCCGACCCTGCCGTTGATTTCACCATGCGCTATTACAACAGTGATGGTAACGAAGCTTCAATGTGTGGAAATGGAGGTAGATGTATTGCTGCTTTTGCTGTTTATTTGGGTGTTGTTAAAAATACAGATCAATTTTTATTTGAAGCAGTGGATGGTATGCACCAGGCCAGCTACAAAAATGGCATTGTGAGTTTAAAAATGAGCGATGTAGAGTCTGTTAGAACAGATGATGGCTCTTATTTTTTAAATACCGGATCACCACATTATGTAACTCACTTAAATAATATTGAAGATATTAATATTGTTGAGTTTGGGAGAAAAATCAGATACTCCGATCAATTTAAACCCGGTGGCACTAACGTGAACGTAGTAGAAGAAATAAGCCATAACCACCTGAAGGTAAGAACCTATGAACGCGGCGTTGAAGATGAAACTTACTCTTGCGGCACAGGTGTTGTTGCTTCTGCCATAAGCACTTATGTAAAAAACAAACAAACACAATCGTTCAATATCACTGTAAAAGGAGGTCAATTACAGGTAAACTTCCAAGGAGATTCCGAAAATGGTTTTCATAATATTTGGCTCATCGGCCCTGCCACTTTTGTTTTTGAGGGCAATATTGATATCAGCAAACAATAAAACAAACACCTACTGGTGACTGAAGACTGCCGTCCCGCAGAAATTAAACCTAATGCCACGGGATGAAGCTTTGCTCCAACTGATGACTGAATATTGCTGACTACCTATCAATCACCTTCTAATACCTCTTTTTTGCAACTCTCTTCTATATCTGGCTGCATTTTGATTATGCTGAGCTAAGGTAACTGCAAAATTATGGTAACCTGAGAAATCCTCCTTAGCACACATATACAAATAGTTATGCTCTGTACTATTTAATACTGCATCAATACCCCCTATGGATGGAATACGGATAGGACCAGGAGGTAAACCTGCATATTTATAAGTATTATAAGGGGAATTTACTTCGAGATCTTGCTTCAATATCCTTTGAATGGTAAAATCACCAACAGCAAATTTTACAGTCGGATCGGCCTGAAGCTTCATATTTTTACGCAAACGGTTCAGGTATAAGCCGGCCACAAGCGGCTTTTCATCCGACATAATGGTTTCTTCATCCACAATTGAAGCCAATACACTCACCTCCAATTCGGATAAACCTAAAGCAGCTGCCTTTTCCTTTCTTTCGCTGGTCCAAAAACGCTTGTACTCCTTTTGCATCCGCTCTATAAAACTCTCTGCATCGGTATTCCAGTACATTTGATAGGTATTTGGAATAAACAAAGCAGGAAATGTTTTGCTGTTAAATCCTAATTTCGAAATATAATCCTCATCCCTAAATAAATGAATCAGCTGCGTTGAATCAGCCATAAGCTTATGACTCACTACTGAAGCCAACTGTTCCAGCTTCCTGATATTATTAAAGGTAAGATCAACAGGTTCCTGACGGCCCGATCTGAGCATATTAATCAGTTTATTATTCGACATTCCCTGTTTCAGCAAATATCTTCCTCCTTTAATATTATTGGTATATTCTTTTTTTTGAGCCACCCAGGTAAAACTCTCCATATCCTTAATGACACATGACTCTTCTAAAATTTTCCTTAACTCAGAAAAAGTAGTTCCATTGGGAATATAAACATAAGGGGTATCGGTTTTGGTCAAATCAACATTGTTACCATTGATATACCTGAAAAACCTGCCTCCTATTAATACAGCCAATGATATTAATACAACAATAAAAAGCCCCATTCTTTTTATTGTCTTAGTCATTTTCTTTCTTGTCTGTTTTACCTTTAAGCTCATCAATTTTATAATTAATGTTCAAATATGAATAAATATTTAAAATAAAACCTCTTTTAATGATCAAAATTCTATTGGAATCAAAAATAAATAAAAACTTTTTGAAAGAATATTATATTTTTGAGGAATATTTTGAATGATTTTATATACTAAACTTAATTAAGATGCGAAAAATATTATTATCAATTTCTGTTGTAATTGGTTTATTTGGCTGTAAGGCATTAAGAGACTCAGGTTCTTCCAGTTTCAGTGAAAGTGATTCTCCGTATGTTAAAGAAGAACCTAAAGTCAAGCCTGTTGTAAAAGCGGAAAAAGAGATTGTTGTCAAAGAGGAAAAAGTGAAAGTGATCGAAGAAAAAGAAGATATATCTTTTAAATATTATGTGATCATTGGTTCTTTTAAAATACTTGACAATGCTCGTAATTACAAGGAATCACTCAAAAGCGAAGGTTTTACACCTGTTATACTTGAAAATGAAAATGGCTTGTACCGCATTTCCGTTTCTGCTTATAATGACGAAACAGCAGCTCGTACTAAAGTTGGAAACATACGTAACCAATACGAGAAATACTATGATACCTGGTTGCTGATAAGAAAAATGTAAGCTGCCATAAACAAGTAACTGTAAACAACTTACAATTAATAAACAATAATTTACTTTAGTTGTATTAAACTTCTTTAACGCCAAACACCCCCTGTTTTTAGAAGTATTTATTTATATTTACAACACTTAAATACCGAAATAAATAAAAACAATATAAATATGTACAAGCCAGTAAGATTAACAGACAACGTATATTACGTGGGTGTTAACGACCGCAGGACACACCTGTTTGAAAATTTATGGCCCATAGACAGAGGGGTAGCCTATAACTCTTATGTTATTGATGATGAAAAAGTAGCCCTCATTGACTCCGTAGAGATTGGTCAGGTTGAAAAATACCTAAAGAAAATAAAAGCCATTATTGGCGACAAACCCATCGATTATCTGGTTGTAAACCACATGGAACCAGACCACGGAGGCTCAATAGACATCA